>CAZJEK010000132.1:0-14054 GCA_964545005.1 uncultured Pirellulaceae bacterium | reverse complement strand
TCCCAAGGGAGAGTGTCTGCTTCCGGCCAATCGCACCGACTGGTTTCGAAACACCCACGCTGATCGAGCTTTGATCGCATTGATGCGTCGAGTTGTAGCTTGCTGGCAGTGCGGCGGTCATGGGGATTATCCCCGGATTGTCTTCGCGGTTAAACGGATCAGAATCAGCCTTTTGCTACCATCTGGTCTCATTTCTGCACTCTGGCAGGGCGGATTCGGTCGATTGGTTTCAGTAAGCCAGCCTGATTCCCGTGCCATTTGATTTTTTCGCGATTCCGTACACGCTATTAGTATGCCAGAGTCATCCGACAACCCTTCGCCTCGTCGAACACGCCGTTGGTTTCGTTGGCGGAACATGTGGTTGCTATTTTTGTTGGTGCTGATTGCAATCACCGTCGTGGGTTGGTACTCCCTGGACGGTTACGTCAAGTCGCAGTTGGAAATCCAACTGACGGAGCTGGGCCTGGGATCACCTGAAATCAGTTCGGTCTCGACCGGTTCCTCTGGAATCACTGCTCGACAGGTCCAGTTTCGCCATGCCGGAGCAAGTCAACCGTGGCTATCGTTGGAAGAATTGAAGATTGATCATCCCTTATCTTCGTTGGTCGCTGGCGACAATCATTATAACGCGATCGAGCTGAACGGAATTCGCACAGTGATCGATCTGGCCGGCGCTGGCGAACGGCGGGGCTCCTTCGAATTAAGCGAGCTGAAACTACCTGCTCAAGAGCTTCGTTTTAACGATGCCGAGCTGGTGCTGAAATCAGAGGACAAACGAGATTTCACAGTTTCCCAGCTAAGCGGCAGCATCAAACAACACGATCAGCTTCAGCTAAAGGCAACGATTGGGCAAATGGCCGGTGGTCGGTGGCAAGCTGAAGGTAGTTTTGATCAAGCCGAAGCTGCGTTCAACCTGCAACTTGAATCCGTATCGTTGAATCTGGAGACTGGTCAGTGGGCTGACTGGCCGTTGGTGCCCAAAGGTCTGGATTCCATCGTCACCGCCGATGGGCAGGTACGGGCGTCCATTCAGTTAGCGGTGGATGCCAGTCAGCTGAAAGAGCTGAAGGGGGCCATCACCGTTGGCGACGTAGCGATGGCGTTTCCTGCTTTCGATTTACCGCTGCAGTTGAATTCTGGGACCGTTTCCTTTGATCAACAACAAGTCAACTATCGCGATCTGGTGGCGACGGTTGCAGGTCAGGGGCAACTGAAGATCAACGGTCAAACCAGGTTGACGGTATTGCCCTATAAGACCACCTTCGCCGGTGAATTCGAATCGGTATCGTTAGCGACCTGGCGTCGGTTGGTGGCGTCCCTTCCCGCCGAGCTGGTGGGGGATTCGACTGGAACGGCGAAAGGCACATTCTGGATCGATGACGCGACGCGGTCACAAATTGAACTGACTGCCGAAGCCGATGTTGCTGCCGGCCGATTCAGTCAAATCGAATTTGAGCAGGTATCGGCAACCGTCAACTTGAGCGAGCTGGTGTTTGACGAGCGTCAACGATTTGAATCCATTGCCGGAAGTGTGCGCGTCGATGGTGAATTTACTGATCAGGACTTGGGAGATGTTTTCGAAACGTTTGAAATTGACAGCGTCCGCCGCCAGTTGTCCCTGGGAGGATCGGGGCAGGGCAACCTGCATCTGGAATTACCGTTGGAAACTGCAGAGCAGTTGGACAGCTGGACCTTGAAGGTAACCGCGTTGCTGCCCGACGTGGTCATCGGAGGGCAAGCAGCTCACGACACCAAATTGACGGCCCAGCTGGACCGAGGAAATCTGGTGTTGAATCCGATTCGTGGAACGCCTCAACTGGGGCCGGCAGCGGAGGGCGGTGAATTTCGTGGGACAAAAGTTGACGCGGAGCCTGACGCGGCGGTACTGACGGCTCGTTTGACCTGGCCACTGACCGAAACCGCGCCCAACGCCGATCGTGGCCAACTGGTTGTCGACACCCGGGCGGTGCCTCCTGCATGGATCGCCAAGGTAATCGATCGTTTAATTCAGAATGCTCAACAGGCAGACGGTCAAGAGCTAACTGAATTGTCGTCGCTTGAGTTTCCCTTTGACGGAGCGGTTGACAGCAAGACGCAGTTGTTGATCCCTACCGCAGCTCCCGAAACGGTGGATGGCTGGGAGGCAAATAGCACGATCGAAAACTCGACGTTGGATTGGAAAGGCCATCGATTGGATCAGATTGCTGCCCAGATCAGCTGGAAACAATCTCAGCTGAACATATCTCAGATTAACGCTGTTTGGTTGGGAGGAGCCCAATTGCAGGGAAGCGGTCGTTTGAATCTGAACCAGCTGAGTGACTACCAGATCGAAGCGACCTCGACGTCGACCTCCGTCGAACAGGCGATTGAACTTGCTCAAGGTCTGGCTGAAGATGAAAAAATGGTCGCGCAATTGGGGGAAGATCTGGATCTTGGCTGGATTGATTCCGTGGCGGCCCATGACGTTAAGGGCGAGGCTGTTTTGAATCTGGCCCTCCGAAGCACCGCGGCTGCAGCGGAAGACGCTGTGCCACAGTGGTCGATCGAGATCCATGGTCAGTCAGACAAACTGGTTATCGATCATCATCAGTTGGATGACACCGTGGTCAAGGCCAGCGTGGATTCTAATCGATTCGAAGTTGCAACATTCAAGACAACTGTTGACCGTGATGGGATCGTCAAAGGGCAGGGTGGTTGGTCGTTTTCGGAACAGTCCGGGCAGGGTGACCTGCAGTGGCGGCAGGTACCGTTGTCCTGGTTGGTCGAATTCAGTGGCCAGTCCGCCGAATGGGTCAAGGGTGGAACTTCACAGGGGAATCTGACGCTAATAACAACGGCTCCCGGCGAACGTGACCAACCGTTTCCGGTTAATCTGCGTGGCTCGGTAGAGATCAAGGGTGCCGATCTGGAGCAAGTTCAGCTTTCCGATCTGACGTTCGATATCCGGACGCGGAACAATCGGATTGAGATCGACCATCTTCGCAGCGGCGGTCAGCTGCAAGCGCTCGAAGCAGTGGCGTGGATTGAAACACAGGCTCCCTACGCGTACCAAGTCACTGGCAAGGCCAATGGTCTGGCCTTGTCGGAACTGGTCCAGCAGGCCGGAGTACTGGCATCCGATCAGCAGTTGGAGCTGACTGGCACCGTCGCGGGCCAATGGACATTCAGTGGTGATTTGCAGCCGTTTCGATGGGAAACTGACGGAGATGTGACGGTTCTCAATCCGACCATCAACCGCTATTCGATAGACGACCTGGCGGCAACATGGAAGCATGTCGGAGATGACTGGAAGCAGTCCCAGGTGCGGATCGAAGCGTTGTCCGGGGAAATTGAGTTGACTGAGCTGTCGGAGCATCCGCAACGAATCGCGGTCGACATCAAGCGGTTGGATGCCGAGCGTTTGACTAAAGCACTGGGATTGCCGGCATCGGTTGCCGGTACGCTTGACGGTGATGCATCCTTGAACGACTGGAGTCTGGCCGAGACTCGCTGGGCTGACCTGAACTTGCGCGGATCGACGCTTCAACTGGGGCGGACCGAGTTCGGTGATTTCAGTGCTGGGGCGGTTTTTCGAGATCATCAGCTGTCTTATCAGCTGGATGGATCGTTACTGGCCGGCAAGTTAAACGGCAAAGGACAAGTTGAATTGAATCCGCAGCAGGCGGAGATCAAACAGTTTCCGCTCCGCTTGGAACTGGTCAACGCAACCTTGGCGGCGTTGTATGGTGGATCGAATCAATTTCGATCATTGCGGCCATTGGAGGGCGGATTATCTGCCGTGGCTGACGTCAAGATTTCGCTGGACGCGATGCCGACAGCCAATGGTCGCGTCCAGTTGAGTGATTTGAAATGGTCCAATGCTTTACTGACTCGGCAAGCCTCGATGCGTTTTGGGGTCAACGCGGATCGCGTGCTACTGGATGATGTGCGTGCGGATTTGAAACGGGGAAAGATTTCTGCACGTTTTAATGTGCCGCTGCAGGAAGGTGCGCCTCGTGATTTCCAGATCGATGTCCGGCAACTGGACCTGCAACAGCTAACCAAGGTTTTTGGGTACGAGGATTGGGAAGCGACGGGCTTGGTTGACACCAGGCTTGGCGGCCAGTTGGGCCGTAGCTGGAACGGCTCGGGATTTGTTGGCGTGGAACGGGCAGCGTTGCATGGTGTCAGTGGTCAGTCGGCCAGGATACCTGTTCAGTTTCGATTTCAACCGCAACAGGGCTCAGGGCAACTCGAGTTTCGGCGTTCCAAGTTTCGATTTCTTGACGGTACCGTTGCGGGAACCGCGATGCTGGAGTTTGGGCGGCGCTTGAATCTGAGAACTGACTTGCAGTTCTCCAACGTCAATTCGGGTGACTTGGTCAAGTCACTGTTTGATTTGGATGATCTTGATCAGGGCCGGTTGCGGGGACGATTGCAGCTGGAAGGCCATGGTATTCGATCAGTTCGAGACCTGAATGGATCTTTTGCCGGGACTCTGGACAAGACGCAGGTCTTCCAGCTTCCCGTGTTGGAACAGGTTGGCCAGTTCCTGGTGACGGGCCAGATCATGAATCGCACTTATGACACCGACGAAATCAAGTTGCGTCTGAATCGAGGGCGGGTCGAAGTTCAGCAACTGAATTTTTACAATGCGTTGGCGCGGGTGGCCGTGGACGGGTTTGTCTATCTGGATGGGCGACTGGACCTGGGGGTCGTGGCTCGCGTTGAGAAACTGAATCAGCCTACCCTGATTGATGA
Organism: uncultured Pirellulaceae bacterium; assembly: GCA_964545005.1. Classification (GTDB taxonomy): domain Bacteria; phylum Planctomycetota; class Planctomycetia; order Pirellulales; family Pirellulaceae; genus Mariniblastus. Next base: position 9,314 of record CAZJEK010000132.1, on the reverse strand, counting down.
TCTGCTGGGATCGCCGTTGGCGAAGTTCCAGGGGACGCCGGCCGCATTCTTTGCTCAGGCCGCAGAGTTTCTCTCGAACCGGGTCGTTTTTTTAAAGGTGGGCGGGACTGCCGATCGACCACAGATCAGGCTCGACTCGGGGCAACAGGTGAAAGAAGAAGCGATCCGCTATTTTCTCCGAGGCAGCGGCTTGTTGCCATTTGACCCACGAGAAGGTGGATCGGGAACGTAATCATAATTTCGATTGACGGAACTGGAATCGGCTTAAGGTACCTGATCCGAAAAACCGATACGACAATCATATGTGTCAATGTTCCGGGCACTGGGAACGATTCGGCTGCGCTGGCTGAATTGATGCCTGTTCGAGTTGGTAGTGGGGCAGCAGTTCGATGATTGGCAGTGCGATGACTGGAAGACGACTGACCTCGACGGGGTTTGGGATCTTAGGCTGCTGCTTGTTGTTGGCAGGATGCAATACGTTATCGTCGTTGGGGTTACCTGTTGGGGGAAACCAGAACGCCTTGATTTCGCCGGCCAAAGCGATTAGCGAAGCGCCGGGAGAGAGTTTGTTATTGCCTCGCGAACTGGCCAAAGAAACCCTGCCAGGTTATTTCATCGAGGTCGGTGACACGATCCTGATTGAACCCGTCAAATTCGATGCCACCATCCGATTGGCGGGCGATCAAGTCGTTAAACCAGACGGTTTCATCTCGTTGGGTGAGTTTGGCAGGCTGTATGCGGCCAATAAATCGATTGAACAAATTCAGACCGAAGCGCAGTCCATGATCGACGCTCAGTTGCGTCAGGAATTGCAGTCTGCGCACGCCGCCGACGTCGCCGAGCGCAAAAACGCGACGGCAGGCCCTAAAGACGCTGAGGAGTTGCGTTTACAGGCAGTTCGAGAACGCGAGGACCTGGTTGCACTGGAACGCAAAATTCAGGAAGCGATTCGCAACAACGTCGTTAGTGCTCGGCTGGTTGGTTGGGAGAGTAAGAAGATCTATGTGCTGGGCGAAGTCAATTCACCTGGTTCGTTCGACTTTATTGGCAACGAGACGGCGCTGGATGCCATCATCGAGGCTGGGGGAATGACGTCGCGTGCCAACAGGCATCACATTATCGTGGCCCGTCCAACTCCTTGTAACAGCGGTCGGATCGTGATGCGAATCTGTTACGATCAAATCGTACAATTGGGTGATGCTTCGACTAACTACCAGCTTCGCCCCGGCGATCGCGTGTTCGTTCCCTCGCTGACCTTTCGGGAAGATCTGAAACAGCTGTTCAATTCAGGTGCGGGCGAACGCTGTCCCCGCTGCGCGGATTGTCAAACTGCGATGCCGCTCCCGACCGGTTGTGAGTAGCCGAGGCCGAAACCCCTCGCATCGGTTCCGGTTTATGGCCGAGACTCGGAACTCAGCGCCCATTGGATGAATTGCTCAGGCGGTAGAGAGCGGCTGAACAGCCATCCCTGGACCTGATCGCAATTGGCGGCTTGCAGGAATTCCAGTTGAGCCTGGTTTTCGACGCCCTCGGCAACCACTGTTAGTCCCAGTCCGTGGCCAAGCGAAAGGACGGCTTGTGCGACGGCAACAGCTTTAGGGTCGCCTGGCAGATCACGCACGAAGGATCGATCGATTTTAAGGGTGGAAACGGGGAATGACTTCAAATACCCCAGCGAAGAATAACCGGTCCCAAAATCGTCGATGGCAATCGAGACACCCATTCGTTTGAGGGCTCGAATCTGTCCGACTGCCTGATTGAAGTTTTTCATCATCGCGGTTTCGGTGATTTCCAGCTCAACTGCCTCCATCGGCAACTCAGCTGCCTCGACAATTTTTCTGAATCTTTCTACGAAAGTTGGGTCAACGAGTTGTCGGGACGATGTATTGACCGCGATCCGACCGTGTAAGCCGTACTCCTGCCGCCAGGCGGCCATTTGTCGAATGGCGGTTTGCAGGACCAGGTCACCCAGCTGCAAAATCAAGCCGGAACATTCGGCAACCTCGACCAGATGAGCTGCCGGAACCGGTTGGCCATTTCGTTTCCAACGAAGCAATGCTTCGCAACCGGTCAGACATTGATCGTGAAGCGACCATTTGGGTTGGTACTCCAGTTCGATATCATTTTTCTGCAAGGCATTTCTCAAGTCGGCCAACAGCAGTTGGTTTTCCTGGACGCTGGCCGCCAATTCGGGCGTGAACGGATGGAATTGATTTCGACCGTTTTCCTTGGCGGAGTACATGGCCACGTCTGCGTTTTGCAGCAGGCCGTGCACGTCTTCCGCGTCATCCGGAAACCGTGTCATCCCGATACTGGCACCGACGTAGACGGAATGATCATTGATCGTGAATGGTTTTTTCAACTCTGCCACAATCCGGTTGGCGATCCCGGCAACTTGCGTGGTATTCAGATTGGGAATCAGTAATGCGAACTCGTCGCCGCCGAATCGAGCCAGGAAATCGTTTCCTCGAGTCGAGTTCTTGATTCGGTGGGCGACTTGAACCAGTAGTTGATCACCCGCTTCATGTCCGAGCGTATCGTTGACCGTCTTGAAATTATCCAGATCCAGAAAACAGACTGAAAATTTCAGCCCAGGATCAGCATTTTCCAAAAGCTGTTCGATCCGCTGGACGAAGAAACGGCGATTGGGCAGTTGAGTGACGTTGTCGTGTAACGCCTGGTGCTGAAACTGATCTTCAATTTGCTTGCGTTGCGTGATGTCATGGGCCGTTAACAGGTAACTTCCGCCGGTCAAATTGTTTTCCAGGTGGCTGATGGAAACCTCAATCCAGAATCCACCGGTCGGTGTGGAAATGCAATCAGAACCGGAATCCAGGCTGGGATCCTGTTGATATAGCTCGAATCGACTACCGCCCTGATCGGATGCGCGAACCAATTCGTCAAACCAGTTCCTGGAATACTCACAACGGAATCGTTGTTGCAATTGAGGTTTGACTTGAATCCCCGTTGCTTCGTCATCAAACCCGAACATGGCTCGGGCGTTGCGGTTGGCCGAGACCAGGCTGGAGTCTTGATCTAACACCAGCATCGCATCGTGAGTTCCATCAAAAATGGTCTCCGCCATCCGTTGCGTATTTTGTTGGGCTTGTTCGGCCTGCTGACGCGCAGCGGCGAGTTCACGCTTGGTCTGTTCCAGCTCGCCGATGATTTCAGCTGAATTGACAATGGCTGTCGCCAGGGCTTCGTTCCGCTCACGCAAGTCGCGGTTTTCTTCCCGTAACTGATCAAGCTCGTTCGCAGGCGCGAGATTCGACGCTGGCCCCACCTGCGCAAATTGCAGCGGATCAGACTGAGGTTCGTTCGAATTCTGCGATGCGGAGTTCATACCGACGTGACCTGGCAGGTATCCCTATACAAACAATGTCGTGTTCGCATTGCTGGCTTGATCCATGAACGTTGTCACGCCGCAATACTCCAGATTGGGAAAGTCAATTAACTCTTCCTGCTTGATTCCCATCAGCCGCATGGACATGTCGCAGACTTGAATATTGACACCCAGTTCGCCAGCCAACTCGATCAGTTGAGGCAGCTCGGCGACGCCCTTGCGTTTCATTTCTCGCGACATCAGCCACCGGCCCATGCCCAGCATGTCCAGGTTGGATAGCTTGGTTTCACCCACTCCACCGGGTAGCATCCATCCAAACGCTCTTTCAACCAGGCTCTTGCGGCCAGTTTGCGCTTTTGATTTCTTCAGACTAGCCGTGGCCCAGAACGTGAAGAACAAGGACACGTTCATCCCGGAGGCTGCTGCCCCGGTCGCCATGACGAACGCAGCCAGCAATTTGTCCCGATCGCCGCTGAACACGAGCAAATTCAGCGTGTTGGATTGAGTGATCTGCCGGTCTTCCAAAGCGGAAAGCCGAGCTTCGAGCCGCTTGATTTCCGCCGTCGATGTGATGCTGGACATGGGCCTGGGGGAATCGATATAGAATCGTCTGTGTGTCGTTGAAACCTACGTTGGTCCCCCCAACTGGTTGGCTTGTTTTGTCACACCAGCATCGGACGATTGCTCGAGGGCCGCGATTGTTCCGATTACTCCGGTCGTACCGGAAGCTTTGGCCAACAGCCTGGAAAACCGTTCAGCGACCCAGAAAACGGCCCAGCGGTACCAACGCTTCGATGTGGTCGCAGGAGATTTTGATCACCGCCAGTAGAGGTACCGCGACGATGGCACCGCCTAGTCCCCAGACCCAGGAGACGACGACAAAGAAGATCATTAACCAGGCCGGGTGGAGGCTCACGCTGCGTCCCAGCAGGACGGGGGTGATGAAGTTGGCTTCAACCAGATTCACGCTCAGGTAGATCGTGGGAGCCCACAACGAACAAGCGATTGAATCGAAAGAAATGACGGCCACCAGAAAGACCACGATTGCCCCCATCAAAAGCAGACGCAATCACTGTGCCATGGCAGCGAATACAGCGTTGGTCCGTTTTTCTGACGGCTTTTTACGGGGGATTTTCGATGCTCCATGGCGAGCTGGATTCGATTCGTCCGCGCGGATGCCGGGGTGACCAGGAAAAGAGTTGCCCCGCCACGACGTGGAGCTGATAAACTTCCTGTTACTCGTTGCGGCGGCAAAGCATGATCGAAGAAGGCAAACTTGAGCAGGTGGGGTTCCGGTGACCAACAGCGAAACGGATTATCATCCAATCGGGAATCACCGTTCGATATCACTGCTGACTCAAGGGCATTCCAACCCATTCGTCGCCAAAACCGCAATTTCGCTGCTCCGTTATCGGAGCCAGGATATCGTTGCTGTCGTCGATGATCAGGTAGACGCTGCGAACGTGAACGAGTTGTTTGGTTTAATGGGGGAGCCGGGGCTGATTCCAGTGGTCCCCACGTTGCCCAAACAATCGGATGCGTTGTATATCGGAATTGCTCCGCCCGGCGGTCAGCTTCCCAAGGCTTGGAAGCCAATCTTACTGGCGGCGATTGAGCAGGAAATGGATCTCGTTTCGGGGCTACATGATTTCGTTAGTCACGACCAGGAGTTGGTCCGGGCTGCCAAGCAAAATGGCGTCCGCTTGTTGGATGTCAGGAAAAATGATTACAGCAACATTGCCACTGGGCAGCCGTTTCGCGCGGGATGCATTCGGGTCTTGACCGTTGGCCACGATTGCAGTGTCGGCAAAATGGTAACGGCGTTAGAGGTTGACCAGGAGTTGCGGCGTCGCGGACGAGACTCCAGGTTTTTGGCCACCGGGCAAACTGGAATCATGATCACCGGTGCTGGTGTACCCGTCGATCGGGTGATCGTCGATTTCGTCAACGGAGCCGTGGAGCAGTTGGTACGCCAGCATGACGAGCATTCGTTCTTGTTGATTGAAGGGCAGGGGAGCATTTCCCATCCGGCCTATTCAGCGGTTACCGTTGGTCTCCTGCATGGCAGCCGGCCCCAAGCCATGATCTATTGCTACGAAGCCGGTCGGACTCACGTCAAAGGATTGGACGGAATCAAGTTGCCGTCGCTGCGCGAACAAATGGAATGCTATCGAGCCATGGCCGCGCTCCACCAGCCCGCCCAATTTGTCGGTATTGCTGCCAACACCAGAACCCTATCGGCAATGCAGGCCAGAGATGAACTTGACCGCGTTGAACAGGAGTTGGGTTTGCCAGCCTGTGATGTCTACCGAGACGGCGCTGGTAAGTTGGTTGACGAGTGTTTGAAACTGGAACAAAACGATTGAAAGTCGCTCATGAATTTGAAATTGCATCGCGTCCATTTGCCGCTGGAGCATCCATTTACTATCTCGCGTGGAACCATGACGACGCAGGCGAGCGTTTACGTGGAACTGGAACACGATGGAATCAGTGGTCTGGGGGAGGCCACGGAAAACAGTTTTTATGGTCACACGTTTGACTCAATTGAGGCTTCGCTGGAACGAATACGGCCACACTTGAGTCGGTATTTGACTGAATCGCCGCTGGATTTGTGGGATGAAATGTGCCAGCTGATGGGAGGTGACATGTTCGCGCTGTCTGCACTCGATATGGCGGCCCACGACCTACGCGGCAAACGATCAGGAATTCCGACCTGGAAGGACTGGGGATTGGAGTGGGATACGGTGGTGCCGTCCAGTTTCACGATTGGAATCGACAAGATCGATAAGATGGTCGAAAAGCTGAATCAGCGACCCGGTTGGCCGGTCTACAAAATCAAGTTGGGAACTGGCGACGACCTGGATTTGATTCGTGAACTTCGACGGCACACGGACGCCAAATTCCGTGTGGATGCTAACTGCGCCTGGTCGGTGACCGAGGCGATTGAAAAATCGCATTCATTGGAAGAGCTGAATGTTGAGTTTATTGAACAGCCGTTACCCATCGATGCGTCGTCGAACGACAAGCGGCAGTTGTATCTCAATTCAGCGCTACCGATCATCGCTGACGAAGATTGCCAGGTCATTTCAGATGTCGCAGCCTGCCATGGACATTACCACGGGATCAACGTCAAGATCTGCAAATGCGGTGGCTTGACTCCGGCCTTGAAGATGCTGAATCAAGCGCGGGAATTGGAGATGAAAACCATGGTCGGCTGCATGATTGAAAGTGCTGTGGGGATCAGTGCCGCCGCCCAGTTGCTGCCGCTGTTGGATTTCGCCGACCTGGATGGGGCGATCCTCCTGCGAGATCAACCTGCCCATGGTGTCGACATTGACCAGGGTCGCGTTGCGCGTCCCGATGGCCCCGGTTGCGGATCGGGTCTGGACTTCAACTCACTTCCTTCCTTTCAGGCATGACTTCCATGGATTCAAAGCCCCTGCTCATTCACCAAACTCAGATGATGGTTTGTTGCCGTGCATTGGCGATCTGTCAATTGGCATGGCTGATCAGTTTAACTGGAGCTTCCCGTGGTGTGGGTGCAACGCCACAAGCAAGTCTTCAAAATGTTTCAGAGATCACGAGCCGATTGTCCGAGGCAGTCCGGTATGAGGTTGAACAAAAAGAGTTGCCGGCTTTTTCAATGGCAATCGTCGCAGGTGATCAGGTGCTGTGGTCGGCGGGATATGGATTTGAAGACGCTGACAAGAAAGTTCCAGCGACGGCCGAAACGGTTTATCGAGTCGGTTCGATTTCAAAACTGTTGACCGATATCAGCGTGATGAAGCTGGTGGAAGCCGGCAAGCTGGATCTTGACGAACCCGTATCGACCTATCTGCCTGATTTTCGCCCCGACAATCAGTCCGGAACGCCGATAACATTGCGGATGTTAATGACGCATCGCTCCGGTCTGGTCCGCGAATCACCAGTGGGGAATTATTTTGATCCTGCCGAGCCAACATTGGCGCGGACGGTTGCCAGCCTGAACGGGACTCCGATTATTTATTCACCAGGGACACGGACCAAGTATTCCAATGCTGCCATCGCCGTGGTTGGTGCGGTACTCGAATCGCAGTTGGACGGAGCCCATGCGGATCTGGTTGAACGTGAGATCTTCAAGCCGCTGCAAATGAAAAGTAGCAGTTTCGTACGATCGGAAAAGGTCGACCCTCATTTGGCGACTGCTTACATGTGGACTTACGACGGTCGTCGATTTGTTGCTCCCGAATTTCTGCTGGGTACCGGACCGGCTGGGAATTTGTATTCCAGTGTGCTGGATCTATGCAAGTTCACGTCACTGATTTTCAATCGCGGGAAAACCGCGCAAGGACAAATCATCCGGGCAGAAACCCTGGACCTGATGACCAACGCGCAGGTTGACGAAGACGGCAAAACACAGCGATTTGGAATCGGATTTCATGTCGGTCAGCTGGATGGAGAAAAAGTGGTTGGCCATGGCGGCGCCGTGTATGGTTTTTCAACCCAGTTGGAAGCGATGCCGGAACGAAAGATTGGCGTAGTCGGGGCGTCGGCGCTGGATGGTAGCAATGGTGTTGTTGAGCGACTTTGCCATTATGCGTTACGGTTGATGATGGCTGCGCAGGACGGCAGGCCACTGCCGGACTATCAGCGAACCACTGGAATCGATGCGACGCGGGCCTGGGCATTGGCGGGTACGTACCTTGAGGTGGAAGGAAACCGACGGGCAGTCGTAAGAGAATTGGGGAGCAGGCTGTTTCTGCGTCTGGGAACGTTTCGTCATGAGCTCAAGTCGAGGCAGACGGACGGTTCGTTGGTCGTTGACGACGTGATGTCTTTTGGGATGGAGCTGATTCCTGAGGATCCGAATACCATCAAGCTGGGAGGCAAGTCGTTTCGTCGAGTCAAGGACGAACCACCTCAACCCGTCGATCCGCGATGGCAGGGGTTGATCGGTGAATACGGCTGGGATCACAACACGTTGTACATCCTCGAGGATGGAGGCCAGTTGTATGCGCTGATTGAGTGGTTTTACTATTATCCATTGACCGAAGTTTCTGAGAACGAATTTCGGTTCCCTGACTATGGGCTTTACCACGGGGAAGGTTTGACTTTCGTTCGAAATGAGCGTGGAGAAGCAACTGAGGTTACGGCTGCCGAAGTCAGGTTTTTGCGGCGGGAAGTGGGCACTCGAAATGGTGAGACTTTCAAGATTCAACCAGTCGCTCCAATGGAAAAGCTCCGCGACCAAGCTTTACAGGCCAAGCCCCCGCAAGAGCGGGGAGAATTCCGAGAATCCCAGTTGGTCGATCTGGCCCAGCTCGACGCGACCATCAAGCATGATATTCGCTACGCGACAACAAATAACTTTATGAACGCGGTGTTTTACCAGCAGCCCAAAGCGTTGATGCAACAACCAGCGGCTCAAGCCGTCGTCGCGGCCAACGCTCGACTGAAACCTCGTGGCCTGGGCTTGCTCGTACACGATGCCTATCGTCCATGGTACGTGACCAAGATGTTCTGGGATGCGACACCTGCGGAGATGAAAGATTTCGTCGCCAACCCGGCCAATGGATCCCGGCATAACCGAGGCTGCGCGATCGATATTTCGTTGTACGATCTCGGCTCAGGAGAACCTATCCAGATGGTCGCAGGATACGATGAGTTTTCAAACCGCTCGTTCCCGTTGTACCCGGGCGGTACCGAGCGTCAACGCTGGTATCGCCAGTTATTGCGGAGGACAATGGAAGCCGAAGGATTCACCGTTTATGAATTCGAATGGTGGCACTTCGATTTCAAGGACTGGAAGAAGTACCGCATTGGGAACGCTACTTTCGAGCAGATTTTGGATCGTAAAAATTAGTGCTGGTTCAAAGTTCCGTTGCCGGTGTTGCGGTTAGTCGCCTCGTCCACAAATCAAGTTGAAACGCGGTGCTAGTGCAGCGTCTAGCTCAAGAATTGGGGTCGGCGATTCATCCTGCTCGAAAAA
>CAZJEK010000131.1:0-14092 GCA_964545005.1 uncultured Pirellulaceae bacterium | reverse complement strand
CAGATCGTTAATCAAATCGATGGTTTGGTTCTCGATTTACGAGCTAACCCAGGTGGAAAACTGGACGTGGCCGTAGCGATCTGCGACATGTTCCTGCCAGCGGACAAATTGATCGTGGAAACACGAGGGCGAAAGGATCGTGTTGAACATCGCGAGCTGTCCACCAGCGAACGGGTGGTTCCTCCGTCGCTGCCCGTTTGCCTGATCGTCGATCGTTACTCGGCGTCGGCCAGCGAAGTTGTATCCAGTTGCCTGCAGGATCACGAACGAGCGGTCGTGATTGGTGAACGAACCTATGGTAAGGGGACTGTCCAGGATGTGATTCCAATCCAGCGAAACCAAAGTGTGCTGAAGCTGACGACTCACAGTTATTGGCCACCGAGCAACAACAACATTGATCGGTATCATCCGAAAGCTGAAGAAACGGGAATCTGGGGAGTCCGACCGAATCCCGGTTTCGAGATCGAACTCAGCGAAACGGATATCCTCAACAACCTCCGCTACCGAGCTGCTCGAGATATCGAAGGCTTGGCATCGGGCGCGGACGAGCTGTTGAGTGAAATCAGGTCTGGCGATCGTCGCGACGCGGAACAATCCGAGGCAAACACGCCGCAGACGCCTCAGCCGGATACGGACGACGAGACGGACAGCAATTCTGCCGATCCATCAGAGCCGACTGATGAAAATCATGTTGACCGACCGCTGCAACGGGCTATCGAATACTTGAACCAGCTGAACGCTGGAACACGCGTTGCGGCTTGACGTTCTACAAATTGCGACAAAAAACGGCAATCTCCAGCGGCTTTGGCACTAGCCACCGTCATTCCGAAACTCACACGCACCAGGCTTTGTCTGGGGCTAGTAGCGTCCAATCGGCTGGGCATCATAGCAAACCGCAGAGACGCAGAGTTCGGTGAAGACGCACAAGGTTGCCTTCAAGTTTTTGCAAGCTCCGTGTTCTCTGCGCCTCTGCGGTTTCTTGTTTTTTTAATTCTGCTTCGAGCATTCTTTTTCGCGTAGTTCAAAAAAATATCTGCCTCGCCGCGATAGTAGAAAGCCCTGAATGAAACCAAAACCGAACGATCAGTCGTGTTCGGCGCCGCATGACCAGCAGCGATGAAAACCTTCGTCGACCGTTTCGCCGCACTCGCAAATCCATTCGGGGATCAGGATTTCCGATGCGGGCGGGACTTCTTGCACGATCTGCAGGGCCAGTTGCAGGTCCGTTTTTCGAACCATCACGATGGCTTCCACCAATCCGTGTTCCAACGGCAGGTCGCCAGCGACCCAGGCAGGAATCCCGCTGGCTTCCAACAGAATTCGCACCGAATGGGCTTCGATTCCTGATGAAAATCGACCCAGCTCAACCATCTCCCGGCTCATGGCGCATTGTTGAGAAAGAATCGCGTGGCGTGGAAAAAAATCGGCGCGGCAAAACAGACCGAATCGATTCGATCCAAAACTCCGGCGTGGCCTTGAACCAGAGTGCCATAATCCGTGACGCCACGGTCCCGTTTAATTGCTGACATCGTCATCGTGCCTGACGATGCCATGACACTGATCAGCAAGGCCATGAATCCAGCCCCCCACCAGGTGAACGGGGTGACTGGCAAGAAGTGTTGCACCAGCATGCCTGCCAAGGCAGTGCAGCAGGCCGTCCCCAGCAATCCTTCCCACGTTTTTGTGGTATTGATTGTGGGAGCGATCACGTGCTTGCCGAACAATCGATCCCAAACAAAGTGCAACATGTCACTGAACTGAACGATGACGATAAAAAAGAACAGCAGTCCCGCGGGGCTGCCCGTCCACGGGACTTCTTCGCCCGCCACCGGATCCCATGTCTTCAAGTTCAGATTCAACAGGGCAGGAGTATGGCTGAGTGCGTACACGCAGATCAACAAACCGAATTGAATTTTGGCGGCTCGTTCGAGGAAACGTTTGTGGTCGCTGGTAAACGCAATCCTGGCAGGAATGAATAACGAGGCGTAAACCGGAATCATGACCGTATACAGTTCGTACCAGTCCATTCCCACCAGTACATATTGAAGTGGCGTGAATCCGAGGATCACCCAGAACAGTGTGCGGTGGTCTCCCGTTCGCGTGGGAGTCATCGTGATGAATTCGCGCAGGGCCCAGAACGACACCAGACCGAACAGCACCACGGTGACGATCTTGGCACCATGCGGTTTGGAAAAAACGTTGTCCAGCAGCACCGCGACAACCAACAGCACGAACATTGTCAGCCAGGCGGTAACTCGTTTGTTGAAGTTACGAATGATCGCCGGGTCAACATTGGTTTCCGGTTGACGCTTCAACACCTGACCGACAATCGTCAGTGCAATCAGCGTAACCAGCGCGATGCCGACCAGCACCAGCGCGTATGGGTCGAGCAGGGCAGCGGGAAGCTGAGCGAACATCAACGGTAGGGAAGGCAACATGCAGTAACAGACAGCTTGCAATGACTCAGCCGGGGGTCGGGAAAACCAATATCATAGCACGGAACCTGAATTTTCGGCTATTCGTGGCCGAGTCAATCAACTTTGCTCAGCAATTTGTTCCAGCGACTCCCACCGTTGGTACGCCTGTTCCAGTTGTTGGTTCAGCTGATTCAATTGTTCCTGTACGTTGGCGATTGCCTCTCCGCCTTGCTGGTAGAATTCCGGGTCGGCCATTTTTTCGTGGATCGCGGCGATTTCGGATTCCAGCTGTTCGATCGATTCGGGCAGTCCCTCCAGTTCGCGTTTTTCTTTGTAGGACAACTTGCGCGGTTTCTGCGAGCCGTCTTTCTGGGCTCGGGAAGACTTTTTGTTGACCGGTTGCGGAGTAGTTGGCGGTTGCTCGGCTTCGGTCGCCACGATGGCGTTACGCTGTTCCGCCTGCCGGACCCAGTCGTCGTAGCCCCCGACGTATTCTCGTAAGCCATCCGATTCGAACACCATCGTGCTGGTCACGACGTTGTTCAAGAACTCGCGATCGTGACTGACCACGATGACGGTTCCGTTGAACTCGATCAGCTTTTCTTCCAGCAATTCGAGTGTTTCAGCATCAAGATCGTTCGTCGGTTCGTCCAGCACGATCACATTGGCCGGTTGTGAGAACAGCCTGGCCAACAGAATCCGGTTCTTTTCGCCACCGGACAGGAATTTGACCTGAGTCCTGGCTCGCTCGGGAGAAAACAGAAAGTCCTGCAGATAGCCAAGGACGTGTTTCTTGCGGCCGCCAATCACGACCGAGTCCGAACCTTGACCGATGTTTTCGACGACCGATTGCTCGAGATCGAGTTGTTGACGCAGCTGGTCAAAGTAGGCGATTTGAAGATTGGTCCCCAGTTTGACCTGGCCGGAGGTTGGTTGGTGCTGTCCGAGGATGGTTTTCAGCAACGTTGATTTGCCGGCACCGTTTGGCCCGATGACACCAACTTTGTCACCTCGCATGATCGTCGTGGAAAATTCTTCGAAAACGGGGGCGGAATCAGGATAGTGAAACGAGATCTCTTTGGCTTCCACGACCAACCGGCCACTGCGATCAGCTTCCTGAATCTGGAGCTTCGATGTTCCCAGCTTGCTCCGTCGTTCCCGATATTCCTCGCGCATGGCCTTGAGGGCGCGGACACGACCTTCGTTCCGAGTCCGCCGCGCCTTGATTCCCTGCCGGATCCAGGCTTCCTCTTCGGCCAAACGTTTGTCGAACAGCTGGTTCTGCTTTTCTTCGGCCGCCAGGGCTTCCTCTTTTCGTTTCAAAAAAGTGTCGTAGTCGCAGCTCCAGTCGAACAGCCGCCCTCGGTCAATTTCCAGGATTCGATTGGCCAACCGGCGTAAAAACATTCGGTCGTGAGTGACAAACAGAAATGAAAACCTGGACTTCTGTAAAAACTCTTCCAGCCAATCGATCGCGGCGATATCCAGGTGGTTGGTCGGCTCGTCCAGCAGTAGCAGGTCGGGTTCGGTCACCAGGGCTTTGGCCAGCAAGACCCGCCGTTTCATTCCCGAAGAGAGCCCTTCAAATCTGGCCTCCCCGTCCAGCTGCATTCTTGAGAGAATCTGTTCGACCTTGTTTTGAGCCAGCCAGGGCTCCAGTTCCCAGTCGTTGCGTTCAGCCAGGCCCGATTGCACCAATTTGAAAATCGAGCCATTCGTATCTTGTGGGACATCTTGGCCCAGCATCGCAATGTGGATTCCCTCGTGGGTCTGGATTTCACCGTGGTCTGGTTGAACCATCCCAGCCACCATTTTCATCAACGTTGTTTTGCCGGCACCATTTCGCCCTAGCAAACCAATTCTCTGGTTGGGTTCAATCACAAAGCTGACATCGTCCAGCAGACTGGGGCCACGATAGCGAATGGACAGTTGATTGGCGGTTACCAGCGGCATAATCGTTGACGTAAAAAACCGAAAACACAGAAAGTTGGGATTATACCGAAGCGACACCAAATCGATATGGCTGAAACAGGTGTCGCAACCTGTCGAATCGGGCTGCTTTCTGCTGTGAGTTGTTCAATTCGCTGCCGCACGCGACAAGTCATTGCTCCGCTGATCGACAACGATTTCCGGACCGCATCCATCAATACAGGGCGGCGTTTTGATCGTCGCATTGACAATAACAAAATCCGTAGGTCATTTCACGCCGTCTGGTCGCAGAGCTCGTCATACAGATGCCCATGCAATGCAGGAATCCACAATTCAACCGTGTTCCAGGCCGTTCCCGGCGCCGAGGCGCTACGACGGTTGAATATGCACTGGTCTGTGCCGGGATCATAACGGTGGTCGCGGTGTTGGCGATGTCCATGTTCGGTCAAGCCGGCACCAGTGTTGCCAAAATTGAAAACAAGTTGGGGCGCGTAAGGGTGGCCGAGAAAGCCTCTGGCCAATCCCGGGGCGGTCCCGACTTGCAGGTGAACCAAGGAAATTCCGGGACGCCTGTTTTGATTGCCGCGACAGTGGGAGGCGCATCAGCGCTGCTGTTTACCGCCTATATGGTTAACCGTTAGTTGCGGCCATCCATCTGATTTTCAAGATTCTGAGAATTCAATGAAATACGATTTGATTGTCATCGGGAGTGGTCCCTCGGGCCAAAAAGGTGCTATTGCCGCCGCCAAGCTGGGGAAACGCGTCGCGATTATCGAACGACAAACCGAAAGCATGGGCGGAGTCTGTCTGCACACCGGGACGGTTCCCTCCAAAACAATGCGGGAAGCGATTCTGTTTCTTACCGGGTATCGGCAAAAAGACGTCTACGCTGATCGCTACAACCAGAAGCGTCGGCTGACGATGGAAAACCTGACCCGCAAGCTGAAAGACGTCATTGAACGCGAACGAACGGTCATCATCGATCAGCTGGAGCGAAACTACATCGATGTCTTCAGCGGTACGGCCAGTTTTCAGGATACCCACACGGTCAAGGTCGCCAATCAAGACCGGGTCGATCTGATTGAGGCAGAAAACATTCTGGTTGCCACCGGAACCCGTCCTTCCCGACCGGCTCACATTCCGTTTAACGGAACGCAGGTGTTTGACAGCGACGAAATTCTGTCCATTGACCACATCCCGCGATCGATGATCGTGATCGGAGGTGGGGTGATTGGCATCGAATACGGAATCATGTTTGCCGCCCTGGGGGTTAAGATTACTGTCGTCGATGGGCGCGAACACTTACTGGATTTTTGCGATCCGGAAATCGTGGAACACTTGATGTACTGTGCTCGCCACATGGGGATTGCCTTTCGGTTGGGTGAGAATGTGGAGCACGTTCAAATCAAAGGCAACCAGGTGATGGTTGAACTGGAAAGCAAAAAACGAGTGATTGCTGAAACGGCCTTTTTCAGCGTTGGCCGGGAAGGTGATACCCGGTTCTTGAATACTGAAGCCGTGGGGTTGGAACTGGACAAGCGGGGACGCGTCAAATGCAACGCCAACTTCCAGACGGACGCCCCCAATATTTATGCGGTCGGCGACGTTATTGGTTTTCCTTCGCTGGCAAGCACCGCGATTGAACAAGGTCGCCAAGCGATCAACTCAATTTACGGTCAACCATATACCCGGCCAGCGCATTTGCCTTACGGACTGTTTACGATTCCTGAAATTGCCATGGTTGGAAAAACGGAGCGTGAATTGACCAATGAGTGCACCCCGTTTGAAATTGGACTGGCCCGATTCGAAGAATTAGCCAAGCCTCAGATCAGCGGCAACAAAGATGGCTTTCTAAAACTGCTGTTTCACCGGGACACGCATGACATTCTCGGAATCCACTGCATTGGAGAAGCCGCCACAGAGATCATTCATATCGGTCAAGCCGTGATGTCGTTGGGAGGCACGATCGACTATTTCTGCGACAATGTGTTTAACCATCCGACGATGGCCGAAGCGTATAAAGTTGCAGCCTTTGATGGGCTGAACCGAGTCCGATTCACGGGGCTGGATTCAGAGCCCCGGCTGCCATTGCCGGAAGTCGTGATGCCGCGGGTGGAACTGCCCAACTTGCCCGGAACGATCGAAACTGGAACTCCAGCCAGTTAGCCGTCGTTGGGAAGATCCAAGGTCGATTAAAACACACGCATGGTGCCGCAACAGCAGCAACGAGAGGGGCGGATCAACGCGATCAGCCCGCAGCTGAGCACAAACAGAAAGCCATATGCGATCGGCGAGTCAATCGCTGAAAAGTGAAAGTCTTCGCGCCAGCACTGTCGGCAGTAACGACGGGCTTTATTGGACTGGGTAAGGGTGTTTTCCGATTCCAAAAAATCAGCTTGTGACATCTTCCTCTTCCACTGCTTCCTGGGGGCTGGATTGATCCTCCACCCTTCGATTATCGATGCTGTCGAAAAAATCGGACCCACATAAAACCGCCTTGAGGTACTTTCAAATTTCTTTTCGTTTGACTGAAACGCACAGATCACAAAGCCCAAAAAACCGTCACAACTGGCCCCTTTCGGTCATTACGGTGCTAGCAATCTTTCCGGTTCTAGCCTGGCCGATTCGGCACTGATCGCAGCGGTAGATCCACTGTTGAGCGAAGGCATTGCCAATCGGGCTGGACAACCATGTCAGGCTCTCGGCGAAAGATTCATAGCCGATTATGGCATCCAACGGAAAGCTAACCGCAGAGGCGCTGAGTTCGCTGAGGAACTCGGCGATCTTGTCCAGCGGTTTTGGCGCTCGCCACCGACTTTCAGAAATTCACATGTCAAATTGCTTGGTCCGAGGCCGGCGCACAATCGACTGGACAAAAATGTCAGGCTTTCGATAAGCTCAACGTTTCTCTGCGTCTTTGCGGTTTTTTCTTTGTGCCGGCCACCATGGCAATGTGCTCCCACAACGAGTCAGTTAACCGCTACAATCCAGTTTCCGACTGAAGTCAAAGCCATGGCTGCCAATGCTAGACATCCTGATTGAAAAACCATACCAGTTCACGCCTCCCTTTGAATGGTTTTGGCCGCAACGAATTCTGACCTGGTTGGGGCAGTACCGCAGGCTGTCGCGAAAAGAACACGGTGTTGCGCAGTTTGAATGCCGCAATCTGGATTTATTGCGGGCTTCGATCGATGCCGGCCACGGAATCATGCTGACGCCGAATCATCCGCGAACCGCTGATCCGATTTCGATCTACCACCTGTGTCGCGAAACTCCCGTATCTCTGTTTACGATGGCCAGTTGGCACCTGTTCAATCAGACGGCATTTACCACATTCATGATTCGATTGATGGGTGCGTTTTCCGTCAACCGGGAAGGTCTGGATCGTAAAGCAGTCGATTATGCGATCAACGTTCTGGTGGAGGCCAAGCGACCGCTATTGATTTTTCCATCGGGGGTTACCAGCCGAATCAATGACCGTTTGCTGGCGTTCATGGAAGGTCCGGCTTTGATCGCGCGGACCGCAGCCAAGCGTCGCGAAAAGCAGGGACTCGGACCAGTCGTCGTTCATCCAATCGCGATCAAGTACTTTTATACTGGCGACATTGATCAAGCCTGTCGTCCAGTGCTGGATGAAATCGAAGCCCGACTCAGCTGGACACCGACGCCCGATGCTCCGTTGATCGACCGGATTCTGAAAATCGGCAACGCGTTGCTGACCTTGAAAGAATTGGAACATGGAATTGTCCCCGATCCCCACCTAACGCTGCGGCAGCGACAGGACAACCTGGTAAACCATCTGATGTATCCAATGGAAGAAGAATGGTTAGGAAAACGACAGTCGGGAGGAATTCAAACTCGCGTCAAAGCCTTGCGAATGAAAATCTTTCCGGAGATTACGACGAACCAGGTCGACCCGGCTGAACGTGCACGAAGATGGGGTCAGTTGGCCCGAACGTACCTTGCCCAACAAATCGATTGTTATCCTGAACAATATGTGGTCGAGCTCCCGTCGGTCGATCGAATTTTGGAAACGGTCGAAAAATTTGAAGAGGATTTCTTCGGTAAATGCCGAATTCATGGCAACTTGAAAGTCGTTCTCGACGTTGGCGAAGCGATTGAAGTCAGCACCGAACGTGTGCGCGGGGCCACCACCGATCCGCTGATTGCCAGCATTCGCGAGCGGCTCGAATCCAAGCTGAAGATTTTGCAAACCGAGTCGCCGCTGTATCAAGGAAACTCGACGACCAAATAAAGTCGGTTAGAATATGGTTCGGGTGTCTACGGACCATCCATGTCAATTCAATCCCAACTCTTTCCATCACGGACCCACTGATGACCAACCGTTTTTGCTCCCCTGTTGGCGGAACTCGGACTTACGTTTTGCTGGCTTTCATCGCCTGTTGCGGCATGATTGCAAGCAGCCTCCTGTCGGCCGATGACTGGCCGTTCTGGCGTGGACCTGATCGCAATGATAAGTCCAACGAAACAGGACTTCTGTCCGAATGGCCCGAAGGCGGCCCGGAAGTGGAATGGATCAACAAGGAATCCGGGCTGGGTTATGCCGGGTTCTCGGTGGTTGGTAGCGATCTGTTTACGTTAGGACTGGAAGACGACTCAGAGTTTGCGCTGTGTCTGGATGCAAATACCGGCAAGGAAAAATGGCGAACTCCGTTGGCTGGTCGGTATCAGAACGCCTGGGGAGATGGGCCTCGCTCAACGCCCACAGTTGATGGTGATCACGTTTACTTCATGACTGGTCAAGGCACGTTGGCCTGCTTGAACCGAGCCGACGGAAAAGAAGTCTGGTCGATCGAGATGAAAGACTTCGGTGGTGAAGTTCCGCAATGGGGTTACGCTGAATCTCCACTGGTCGATGGTGATCATGTAATCTGTACTCCCGGCGGGAACCAGACCACGATGGTTGCGGTGGATAAACAATCCGGTACCACTGTCTGGAAAACAGAAGCGATCGCAATCGGCGACTCGGGCCCCCGAAAAGCTCACTACTCTTCCATTCTTCCGGCCGAAATTCATGGGAAGAAACAGTACGTCCAATTGTTGGAACGTGGTGTAGTCGGAATTGATCCTGAAAATGGAAACGTCCTCTGGAAACACCCCTTCCCTGGACGCACGGCAGTGATTCCTTCACCCTTGGTCTTTGACAATCAGGTTTACGTGACAGCTGGCTACGGAGCCGGATCGAAGTTGCTCAAGATTAGTCCCGAAAATGAAGTCACTGAAGTCTGGTTTACCAAGGGCATGGAAAATCACCACGGCAGCGTGGTCAAGATTGGTGATCACATTTACGGCTACAGCAGCCGCACATTCAACTGTCAGTCGATTGAAGATGGTGAACGCGTCTGGGCCGAGCGACGAATTGAAAAAGGTGCGCTGGCTTACGCCGATGGATTGGTTTACTACGTCCAAAAAGGTGATGGCCGCGTGATGCTGCTGGATGTCAGCCCCGAATCCGCGAAGGTGAAAGGCTCGTTCACACTTGACCCTCAGACGAAACGACGTTCCAACCGGGGGGCAATTTGGGTTCACCCGGTCATTGCCAACGGCAAGCTATACCTGAGAGACCAGGAAATTATCATCTGCTACGATATTTCCGCCAAATAGAATGCTATCTTTGAGCCACGAATGGCATGCCGTTCGTGGCTCCATTTATGCAGTCACCTTGAGAACGAGAACCCAACAATGGGCATTTTTGACAAACTGTTTGGCTCCAAAACGGCAACCAAACTGGATGTTTCGTCTCGTTTCCGACTCGATCGCCAATCGACTGCCGGGACGATGTCCACGTTCCGCGTGGCCCGCGAGATTCGGACCAACAAGTTGTTCGGGATCAAATTCCTGGACGAAGAAAAAACCAACTATTTCAAAAATCGTTTCAAGGGATTGAAGAAGCCCGGCGAAGGTGAAATCGCGATTCAAATCAAGCACCCGCGAATCGTCGAAACTTACGAATACGGCGAAACGACGACTGGCCAGGAATACATCTTGATGGAGTACATCAACGGGCCGGGACTGGATTCACTGCTGCGGCAAAATGATGCCAGTGTCTTTCATGGTCGGCGAGTCGAATTGATCCGCATGATGGCCGAAGCCTTGCAGGCCGTGCACGATGCCGGTTTTATTCACCGTGATGTCTGCCCTCGAAATTTCATCTGCAACGAGGACGTTTCCTGGTTGAAGTTGATTGATTTTGGATTGACGGTCCCTAACGAAGCTGAATACCGCGCACCGGGCAACCGGACCGGCACGCCACAATACATGGCTCCCGAAATTGTCCGGCGGAGGGCGACCGATCAACGAGTCGACATCTTCGCGTTCGGCGTCACGGTTTACCGTTTCCTGACTTTTGAACATCCCTGGGGGACGACAGATACGACCGGCAAAACGGCGCTGGCCCACGACACCTCCGACGTTATTGAAATTACCAAGCATCGACCAGACTTGAATCCAAAACTTGCCTCAGCCATTCATCGTTGCCTGGAGGTAGTTCCAGATAAACGCCCACATTCGCTGAAACAGTTTTTGTCCATGATTCGCGAAGTCAAACAGGAGACCGCTTGATGCCCAGCCAACGGGTCTATTTTGAAAACTCTCAGGGAATCCGATTGGCTGGGATTCTCGACACCCCGGATCAGTCCCCTCAGGCGTTCGCGCTGTTCACACACTGCTTTACCTGCACCAAAGATCTGAAAGCGATTGTGCGAATCAGTCGAGGTTTGGCGAAGCAAGGAATTGCCGTACTGCGGTTTGACTTTACCGGACTAGGAGATAGTCACGGGTCATTCGCCGAATCAAATTTTGAAACCAATCAGGATGACATTCTTTCTGCTGTCACCTGGTTGGCTGAACAACACCAGTCCCCCAAGTTGCTGATTGGGCTCTCCTTAGGAGGGGCTGCGTTAATGTCAGTAGTTAACAAAATTGATTCGGTCCGCGCCCTGGTGACGTTGGCTGCTCCGTCCGACACGTCCCACCTGGCTGGTTTCCTGGCAAGAACCAATCCGGATATCGAGCAGGCAGGGTCTGGTGAGGTAGTGATCGGCGGAAGAACGCATATGATGACCAGCCAGTTGTTGGCCAGTTTGCGCCGCCAAAATCTACAACAACAAATCGAATCGATTCAAGTGCCCCACTTGATCATGCACTCCCCCAACGACGCGACGCTGGATTTTCGGCATGCTGAAAACCTGTTCGCCTGGACCGGTGGTGAAAAGTCGTTCGTGACATTGCCCGGTTCAGACCATTTGCTGGTCAGTCATCCAGACGATGTCGGGTTTGTGGCAGATTTAATCGCGACCTGGGCCAGTCGGATGTTTTCACGCACGCCGGATGAGTGGACCGCGACACGGGAATCGACGGCAGCGTTGACCGATCGATAGTTCACCATGGATTCCTTGCACTTCTTGACGTGGAACCTGAACCTGCTGCAGCGATCCCACCAGGCTCCCTTTGAATGGCGGATCGACGAAACAGAAGCTGAAGTTCGCAAGCTGGTGCTGGATGTCGACCCGGATCTGGTTTGTTTCCAGGAGTTGCCGGAAATGGTGCCCTACGTGGAAACTCACGAACTTGTTCCCTGCAACACGATGAGTCATAGCGGGCATTGCGACAATCATTCGACATGAGCTGGCTGAACATGTCACCTGCCAGGCCGTTGGTCGATTCGCCGTCATGATCACGTTTGCCGATTCAGATCTGACCATCGCCAATGTGCACCTCGAACCGACTCGGCAAGGCAAGTCAAAACGGCTGGCGATGCTGGATGCGTTACGGCAACGATGCCCAACCAAAGAACTGCTGGTTATCGGCGACACCAACACGCGAGTCGCCGAGGAGGCGGCGATTGAACAGCTGGGTTTGCTGGTGCCCCGCCCTCCTCGACCAACCTGGGATAGCAAACGCAACCGTTTTGCCGACCCTGAAGAGTTGGCGGCGGCAATGCGGGCCGGATTTACCGCTTACTACACTCGCTGTTTTCACACGCCGGGCCTGATCGTCGATGAACTCGAAGTCCTCGACCAGCCCACCGAGATCCGCGACCAGGCGTTCTACTTATCCGACCATTTCGCGCTAGCCGGTCGCGTCAGCATTAACGCGTCATGATCCCGGTGACCGGTTTTGGTTTCGAGAAATTCGTTTCTGAGAATTTTTCGCTTGTCATCGCTTTGACTTTTTGGCGCTGCTGAGGATTCAATTCGCGGATCAGTTGTTGTTTGGCTCGCTCGCGAAGTTTTTCGATCTCGCGTTCAAGTTCGGCTTGGATTTCGGCATCACGCTTTTTAAGAGACTCAAGCTGGTCGTCATCGATGTCCAGATACGTTCGGATGTCCGGAGAGCCAATTGCGTTTAGTGCCCCTTGCTCAAGCTTCCGCTGAAAGTAGATTGCACGCAGCCTCTCCAATTGATGGGGCAGCAGACTTTCTTTCAAGACTTTGCCAAGCTCAGCACAAGTGCTCTCCGCGGCAGCCCGAAGTTCTTCCATGTCGATACCCGTTCCATTGAATCCGGCTTGCATCTTATTACGCAGCTCTGTCTTCAATCGCTGCTGAGCCTGTTGGATTTGATCGACTTGTTCATCAACCAGTTCCAGATCAGCAATCACGCCAGGATTGTTAAACAGCTGAAAAGGGTTTTCAATGTTCGTTTGTCCTTCCACCGAGATCCCATATTTAGACTCATCGGCGCTAACCGTCAGCGCAACATGTCCATCTGATCCAACCATTGTCAAACTTCGGACATCCCCGTTTAAATTAACGACTGGCAAGACAATGGGGGCAGCTGTCTGCTCGGAAGGGCCGGGTTGCTGTGCCGGGCAATCACTGCTCAGAAAAACGAGCGCTAGCAATACGATCGATTTGCGAAAAGTCATACTCCGATTCCCATTTGAGTCGCAGCCAGGTAAGAATTGAGACAGAACGCGATTGTAAGCTCGACTATTCTTACCACCAATCGAAGTTGGCATTGTGCTAGCGGGCGTCGCTGCGATTCCACACGAACTCAGATACCACACAATGCAACAACTCAATCGCTACCTGGCCGAGTTGGTCGGCACTTATTGCCTGGTGTTTGCCGGATGCGGAGCGATCGTCATCGACGGCATGCATGACCATTGCATCACGCATCCTGGAATTGCCCTGGTGTTCGGGATGATTGTCATGGCGATGATCTATTCCATTGGTGATTTGTCAGGAGCTCACATCAATCCCGCGGTGTCGATTGCGTTCTGGCTGGCTGGCCGGTTTGCGGGAAAGCATGTCGCGGCCTACATCGGTTTTCAGATTGTCGGCGCGATTCTGGCCAGTCTCTCGCTGCTGTTGTTATTCCCCGGCCAGAAAGATTATGGCTGTACGCTACCTGCCGCTGGTTGGCTGCAAACGTTCGTGATGGAAGTCATCCTCAGCTGCGTATTGATGTTTGTCATTTTGCGAGTCTCCAGCGGCAGTAAGGAGGCGGGCATCATGGCAGGTGCGGCAATTGGGATCACGGTTGCATTGGAAGCGATGTTTGCCGGTCCCGTTACCGGCGCCTCGATGAACCCCGCTCGATCACTCGGCCCGGCGATGGTTTCCATGACGTTCCAGCATCTGTGGATTTATCTGGTCGCGACCGTGCTCGGAACTTGCTTGGCCGTGCCGCTCAATGCCGCGGTTTCTGAAGCGGATGAGGGTTAGCGTGGGTTTCCAGGCCCGGAGGGCCGATACAATTGTTGCCGGGGGTGATAACCC
>CAZJEK010000130.1:0-14314 GCA_964545005.1 uncultured Pirellulaceae bacterium | reverse complement strand
TCGTCCTGCCATGGGAAGCCTGGCAACAGTTGGCCGATCGACTAAGAAATGCCAACGTCAAGTTTGTGATTGAGCCCTACGTTCGATTTGAGGGACAGGTTGGAGAACAGGCAACCATGTTTTTCCTTGATCCTGCGGGTAACGCCTTGGAATTCAAGGCATTTAAAGACCCTGCCCAATTGTTTGCCAAGTAACCGTTTGCGGGGCGTCCCGAAATCACTGCTTTGAAGTTGAACTAATGCAGTTTTTGCCGGGAAATGGAAACCCCACGCGTGAGCGAGGGCTACACCGATGCGTGATTTTCCCTCGCTTACGCGTCGGGTTTCCAAAAAAGTGCAACTTCTAAACGCGTGAGCGAGGGCTACACCGATGCGTGTTTTTCCCTTGCTTACGCGTCGGGTTTCCAAAAAAGTGCAACTTCTAAACCTCATTGTATGCGGGTTATCGCGCCGAATGGGTTGCGAACTGGACTTGGAAGCTTGATGTATTACGATGAAGCAAAATCTGTCTCGCCATTGAACTGAGATCGCTTGATGAAATCGAAGAATCGTAGCTCCGTCTGGTTTGGCCATTCGGTTGTCTTGCCAGTTGTCGCGTCTGCCTGCCTGTTTCTATCACTGAATGCATCGGCGCGTGCCCAAAGTGGTCCCTCAGTCGATGTTTCTCCTGAGGCTGCCGAAATCCATGAATCAGGGATGCTGTTTGATGGGCACAACGATTTGCCTTTCGCGGTCCGGATGAAAGGTGGTTCGTCGTTCAAAAATCTGGATATCGCCAAACCCACTCAACTGCACACGGATATTCCGCGGCTGCGATCGGGAGGATTGAAGGCTCAGTTCTGGTCGGTGTTTGTGCCGGCATCGACCGGCCGGACCGGGAACGCACTGTTGATGACGCTGGAACAGATCCAGCTGGTTCACGACATGTGTGAAGCGTATCCCGATGTCTTTGAAATGGCCGACACCGCGGCGGACGTTCGGCGAATTACAAAAGAGGGCAAGATTGCGTCGATGATTGGTGTCGAGGGCGGGCACAGCATCGAAAACTCGTTGCAGGTTTTGCGGATGCTGTATGAAAAAGGCGCCCGCTACATGACTTTGACGCACTCGCAGACACTAGCCTGGGCGGATAGTGCCACGGACGATCCGAAAAACAATGGTCTGTCTCCGTTTGGCCAAGAAGTCGTTCGCGAAATGAACCGGATCGGGATGTTGGTTGACCTGTCTCACGTTTCGGTCAAATGCATGCATGATGCGTTGGATACGACGTTGGCGCCGGTGATTTTCTCGCATTCTTCGGCACTGGCGATCAACGACCATCCCCGCAACGTCCCTGACGAGATACTCAAGCGGACGGCTGAAAACGGCGGCGTCGTGATGGTTAATTTCTACTCCGGTTACGTGGTTCCGACCGATGAGCTGGCAGAGAATGGTCAAGCGCGCGGTACGCTGCAGACGGTTTGCGACCACATCGAACACATTGTCAAAGTTGCCGGGATCGACCATGTCGGCATCGGCTCTGACTACGATGGCGTTGGACGCTTGCCCAAAGGGTTGGATGACGTTTCCTGCTATCCAAATATTTCTCAGGAGCTATTGGATCGCGGGTTTTCCAAAGCAGACATTCATAAGGTTTTGGGTGGCAATGTACTGCGAGTACTCGAACAGGCCGAACAGGTGTCCGCCAAACTCAAGTCAGGCCGGCTGACGTTTCCGGTCGCTGTCGACAATCAGCAGGAAAGTTTGTTTCAGGTCACAATCAAACCTGCTGATTCGCAAGACGGGCCGGCGTTTGTTTCGCAGGAGATCCAGCTTCCGGAGCAGGATTATCCCGATGTTGTCTCGCTGGTCGACGGTCAGGGCAACGCGTTACTGGCGCAGCTCCGAAAGCTGAGTGACGGT
Organism: uncultured Pirellulaceae bacterium; assembly: GCA_964545005.1. Taxonomy (GTDB): domain Bacteria; phylum Planctomycetota; class Planctomycetia; order Pirellulales; family Pirellulaceae; genus Mariniblastus. The sequence continues at coordinate 12,413 of CAZJEK010000130.1, read as the reverse complement.
GGGGGTGACAACAGTTACCTCATTGAGATGGTCGTTCCCCGGATGGAAGGCGATCAGCCAATTCAGTTTGAAGCGAAATCAACCGGGCTTAATCCGAACCGGGTTTTCCGCTGGCAGGTCAACGAGCATTCGGACCGATTGACCTTGGGCGATCAACCGGTTGTGGAGTTCATGCGCGAACCGTTGGATGAGTCTTCCGAAGAACGTCGCGCCGAAACCTACAAGCCCTATCACCACGTCTACGCAACCAACGGTGACCAGCGGCTGACGAAAGGGCCCGGTGGGCTGTTCCCTCATCACCGCGGTATCTACTTCGGTTACAACCGGATTAGCTATGGTGATAAAACGGCTGATACCTGGCATTGTAAGAACGGGGCGTACCAGTCGTTTGAAAAGAACTTGCAACTTACCGGCGGCCCGGTCGCGGCGACTCACGTCAGCGAGATCTTGTGGCGTGGGCAGGATGGCGAGCCATTCGCCAAGGAGATACGGAAGCTGATCGTTGCCAGGCTGGGGGACGGGCATCTGATTGATGTTACCAGCACGGTGACGAATCTGGTCGACGTTAAAATTGACTTCAAAGGTGACCCCCAGCACGCCGGCATTCAGTTCCGGGCAACGCAGCTGGTGCCGGATCAAACCGCTGAGATGACTTATTACATTCGTCCCGACGGCGCCGACAAGCCGGGCAAGTTTCGCAATTGGAGTGACAAGAAGAATGAAACCGAGGTCAACAAACAACACGTTGACCTGGATTTTAATGCCCTCTGTTTTGCACTTCCGGCCCAACGTGAGAATGCTGAAGGCGAGTTTGATCGCTGGACGATTGGCTATTTCCCGCACGCTGACAATCCTGGTCAGGAGCGGTTTAGTGAACGCAATTATGGCCGGTTCGGTTGCTATTTCGAAACCGAACTGGAGCCAGGGAAATCGTTTGATGCCGGATATGGGTTCTTGGTGAAACCGGGCGAAATGAAGCTGAAGCAGCTGGAACAGTTTCGCAAGATGCTTTCCAATCCGCCGGAAGTGAGCGTTGTCCGGTAGTTAGCCTGGTGTGAGTGGTCGATAGGTGCCTCAGGTTTCGCGTCTGTCGACCCCCTGCCGCTCACGGGAGGCCCGGTCGAGCTTATTCAAGGGGGCGACTTCAACTCTCTTTGGTGTCATGCTGGGCCAAGTTTTCCGCAGAGATGCAGAGGGCGCTGAGTGATTCTTGGTGTCCTCCGCGCCGCTGCGGTTTTTTCTTTTATTCACCTTCAGAGCTCTGGGGTGCCAGCTGCGCTTGAATCATTCGCTAAATTGGCGATAATTTTCAGGATTGATCGATCTTACACGGATGTCGCCAATGGATGGTTCTTCGCAAGGGGTGTTTGGGCGCTTAGGAACTGCTCCAGTTCTCGGCTTTTATGCTGCCCTGCTGATTGGCGGGTTCGCGATCTGGAGTTGGTACTCCAGCGGAACAGATTCAGATCAGCTTGAAGGTCCGGAAAACCCGTTGGCCCAAACGCTTCAGGTTATCGACCGGCCCGACCCGCCTGTGGTCCGAATCGACTGGTTGCAGGAGTTGGAATCTTCTGTTGATCACCGGGTCTCCATTCAGCCTCAACTGCAGCGTGCGGTTCGCAATCTGGCTTCTTATATTCAGCGATCGGCTCAGGGGGCGATGGGTCGCCCAGGCTGGCTGGCAGATGAATTCACTGCCACCGGTGTGGATACGGCAGCGGAACAAGTCAGTTTCCAGGGACCTCAGCTGTCTGTCTTGCGGTGGAATCGATCGGGTAAACCGCCCCGTTTTGAAACGGCTCATGCGTTGTCCGATTTGATCAACAACCTGTACCCCAATCTCGATGATGCGGCCGAGTTCCAGGTCGACGTCCGCGTGTACGATGTTCGGGAAACGGATCAGGGAATTCAGGCCCGGCTGATTGTCGAATCCAACCAGATAGTCGATGAAGATTTTACGGCGATTGCGGACACCGGTTTTCGCAAAACGGCAGTCCAGCAAACGGCGTTGTGGGAAACCGGTTGGCGAATCCAGCATTCGGAATTCAACGACGAAAAAATCGCTCGGCTGGAATCAATTCGAACGTTGGCGCGGGAAACGGTTGCCTCCAAAATGAATTCCGACGTCTTATTGTACGATGTGACGGCGTCGGTTTTAAAGTCATCCGGTGTCCTCGAATCGCAGCTGGGATATGGGCTGGACCAGTGGTCGAGATCAATCCCGGGGATGGATTTACGCGGGTTGCATGGAGTTGCGATTGGAGACGTCAATAATGATGGGTTGGAAGATTTGTACGTCTGTCAGCCGCATGGCTTGCCCAACCTGTTGCTGGTGCAAAAATCGGACGGCACGGTGGAAGATGCCAGTGCGTCAAGTCAAACCGATGTGCTCGATAGCAGTTCCTCGGCATTGCTGCTGGATCTGGACAACGACGGCGACCAGGATTTGGTTGTCGCCGCTCAGGATGCTTTATTGTTGTTTTCCAATGGCGGACTGGGAAAATTTCAACTGGAGTCAAAGTTGCCCATCGGTTGCGGAACGTCAAGTTTGGCGGCTGCCGATTTTGATCGCGACGGAGATCTGGATCTGTTCCTCTGTAAGTATGCTCAGTTAAATCGGCAGTCCGATCTGTTGATGTACCCGACCGACTTGCAAAATGCCTCCGATGGCGGGCGGAATGTGTTGTTGAAGAACAACGAAGGATTTCGATTTTCAGACATCACCGAAAGTGCGGGCTTGAACGAGAAGGTCAATCGTGGTTACTCGCACTCAGCGGTGTGGCATGATTTCGATCAAGATGGTTTTCCCGACCTGGTGATTGCCAATGAATTCGGTCCCGCCCAGTTATTGAAGAATGAACAAGGCTGGTTCACCGACGTGACTATGCAGTTTGGCAGCAATCAGGTTGCACGGTACAAGTCGGCCTCGGTAGCAGATTTTAATCAGGATGGTCAGGAAGACGTGTTTCTGGCTACCGACGTTTCGTTGGCGGGATTTCGCGTGCTGAAGGGATTGGATTTGGAAAAACCCAATTCTGGCGTTGGAACTGAGCGGGTTGGCCAGTCCTTGTTGGCGGAAAGTCAAATTCGGTATGGTCAGCAAGACAACTTTTTGAAGTATTTTTTGCGGGCACCCATTTTCAGCAGTCAGACCGCCTTCAGTTCCGCGGTCGCTGACTTGAACAACGACGGCGCCAATGACTTGCTGATTACCAACGGCGAAATCAGTCGGCCGATTGAGCGGGATCTGGGCGAGATCTTTTTCGCCCATGCCTTTGGGACCGTAGCCAGCAGGAACTTACCAGGGCAGACGAATTCGGTTGATTCTCCGGTCGATCGAATTGCCCGCATCGCCCATGAGATTGCCGACCTCTGTCGAGCGGGTTATTCCCTGAACGGGCGACAACGCAATCGCTGCTATTTGAACATTGGGCAATCCGGATTTGCAAACGCGTCCGGGCTTGCCGGTTTTGATTTAGACGACGATGCACGTGCGGTGGCTACCGTTGATTGGGACCAGGACGGAGACATGGACGTCGTAACCACTTGCCGGACCGGTCCGATGTTGCGAATTCTGAGCAATCAGCTGGATCAAAAAACGTCATCGGTCGTGCTTCGCCTGCAAGGCACCAAATCCAATCGAGATGCCATCGGCGCCCGGGCCGAATTGTTTCTCGACGACGATGGAGCGCCATTGGTCCAGGTGATTCGCGCTGGCTCGGGTAACTTGGCTCAGTCCTCACGTCGGGTCATTTTTGGGATTCCGACGGGGCGACGTCCTACTTCTTTGAAAGTGACTTGGCCGACCGGGCAAGCCGAAACCTTTTCGGGGCTTGAGCGGGGGGCGACCTACGATGTAGTTGAAGGGCAGTCGGAATTGGTCGAACAGATTACGGACCGCTTTCACCTGCGACTCAAACAGTCCCGGTTGGCTGGCAAAACTGATTTGCCCGCGGCTCAAGAGCGTCGCTTGTTTTATCCGCGACGTCCGATGGCAACCTTGCAGGTTCAGGTTGGATTGGACAATTGGGCGAATTTGAATCCGACAACCGATCGGTTTCGATTGCTGGTTTTCTGGGGGCGAAACACGGATTCGGATCAAGTGTTGAAACAGCTTGGTGACTCGCAGGCCAAGTGGGACACGGATGCGATCTCGGTGTCGACGGTGCTGATTGACGACCAGCATGACGACGCGGAAAAGTGGCACTATTCGACCAACGCGCATACCACTTATGGACTGGATATCGGGCAAGCCACGTTGACGTCTGGCAGCGTCGACAAGCTGGAATATATGTTCGGCGACTGGTTCAATCATCGACAGATTCCCGATCCGCCGTTCGCCCTGTTGGTTGATTCTGACAACCATGTTTGCGTGTGCTATGACGGGCAAGCTCTGAGACCGGAACGAGTGCATGCCGATCTCAGGTTGTATCGTGGAAGTGACTGGCAGTATCGATTGGCGACCAGTGTCGGCAAGGGAATTTGGGTAGCCAACGATTTAAGCGCCCAGTCGAATCGATTGCGAGTTCGGTTCCACGAGGTGGGGTACACCGAAGCAGCACGCGAGTTGAATGCCCGTTCGGGGCGGCAACGTGCCTGCGAACTAACGCAAATGGCGGTGGAATCGAGTTCGCGTGGTGATTTGCACCTGGCTCGTCGATTGCTGGCCCGAGCGATTGATGAGGACCCGAATTTCGCGTCGGCTCACATTGAGCTTGGTAAGTTGTTGTTACGACTTTCGGCTGGGCTTGGGGCGGAAGAGGCAGAACGATATCAAGCGATGGTCAATGCCGAGGCCAGTTTTAAAACCGCATTCGACTTGGCCCCTTGGAATGAAGAGGCGGTGCTGGGAATTGCTGACGCCGAAATTGCTCAACATCGGTTCAAGCAAGCGGTGGAAACTTTGGACGACTACCTGGATGTCTATCCCGAGCGTTATGAAGTACAGGCGAGGTTGGGGCGTTTGCTGTTTGAGGAAGGTCAAATTCCTGAGGCAGCTCAGCATTTAAGCGAAGCGTTTGATCATCGACCCAACCTGCCTTACCTCGCTCGCGACTTGGGGTTTTTGTACCTCGATCAGCGCGAAGACAAGCTGGCCAGGAAATTGCTTCGCTACGCGCGAACGCTCCAACCATCCAACCCGGAAGTGTTACGCTTGCTGGCTCAGGCGGAATTCGTGACCGGTAATTTTGATCAGGCTGTCGAGTTGTTTCGGCAAGTTACTGATTCGGATCCCAATCGGCGTCACGCCAAGAACGTCCTGGCCTGGTTGCTGGCAACGTGTCCCTATAACGATCATCGCGATGGGCAAACCGCGATGGAGATTATTACTCCGATGGTCAAACTGTTTGGCAACACATCGCCTTCGACGTTGGAAATCTATGCCGCCTGTTTTGCAGAGAACGGTAACTTCGATAAAGCCGTCGAGTTTCAGAAAAAAGCGATCGAGCTGATTGAATCGCCTGAGGCAGATGAATCATACTCTCAAGAACAAATCGCGGGATTGACTCGTCGGCTTGAGCTGTATCAATCCAACCGCCCCTATCGGACAGCGGATCTTTCCCAGATTCCAATTAACCGACCGACTCGCGTCGACTAGCGAACTGACACCATGGCCAACAAGCAATTGCTAATCATGAGGCATGCCAAGTCATCCTGGACGGAGACTGGGAAAACCGACTTTGAGCGAAAGTTGAACAAACGCGGCCGGCGGGTGGCTCCTCTGATGGCCGACATCCTGGCCGAGCAGGACCTCTTGCCAGATCGAATTATCAGCAGTTCCGCCAAACGGGCCTGTTTGACGACCGAGCTGTTTGCCGAACAGGCCGGAATCGACTTAGCGAAAATCGACTTTGTAAAGTATCTCTATCTCGCACCTGCCGATGAATACCTGGAATTGCTTGAGCGTTTTGACGAACCGGCAGTTGATCGTTTGATGGTTGTTGGGCACAATCCCGGGTTGGAGGAGTTGGTGTATCGGCTTGGCAATCTGCATGAGTCCATGCCGACGGCTGCGATTGCGGTCGTGGACTTGGGGTCGGATCAATGGATCGATATCCGCCCGCCGTTCCGTGATGCACGAGTGACAGCTGTTCTGCGCCCCAAAGAATTGGGAATCGAATAGCGTCCCGTTGTTGGCCAAGCAATTATTTCCTGACTGATCTGAGTTTCGATGTCTGATACAAACGATACGCAACCATGGTATGCCGAGGGGTTGCGATTTGAATGCTCCGGATGCGGTGACTGCTGTACTGGAGCACCTGGTTTTGTGTGGGTCAATGAGGCAGAGATCGCGTCCATGGCCGAACGCCTGGAATTGGGCGTCGAAGAATTCAAGGATCAATACACTCGCAAGATTGGCGCGCGGCGTAGCCTGAAAGAGTTCGGCAATGGAGACTGCGTTTTTTTTGATAACCAGTCCCGGGGATGTGAGGTCTACGATTTACGGCCACGGCAATGTCGAACCTGGCCATTTTGGGATAGCAATCTGAAGTCTCCCAAGGCCTGGCAGCAAACTTGCAAGGAATGTCCCGGCAGCGGGACTGGTAAACTCCACCAATTGGAAGAAATTGAAAAGCGCCGCAAAGTGATGAAGATTTAGCCTTCTTGACTTCTTATCTCCGTGGTTTTTTCTGGTGCGGTTTGATCGCGAAATCAAATGGAAAATTTATTTGTTGTTCAGATTCGTCGACATACCAGCAGAAGTTGCGACGTGAAAAACGATTCGATTCCCGTCATTTGAATTGTTTGACTTTGAAGACTTCAACGCATAGATTACGAACTGCCGTTCGCATCACACGTACTACCACGACTGGGGACGTTGCTGCCCCGCAAATTCCCGCAATTGTGGTTAGTACTCAAGTTCAGAACCACTTCTAACTGAACACATTCGCCCAAGATGCCCGCGACTTGACGGAGCCTTTTATGACCAAAAAGGAAATTGTTCGCTCCATTTCCGAAGAAACCGGTTTGACCCAGGCCGTTGTTAAAGAAATCGTCCAGAAGACTTTCGATTCGATCCTTGACTCCCTGGCAGCTGGGGAACGCGTCGAGCTGCGAAACTTTGGAGTATTTCTGACCAAGACCCGTGGTCCGCGAAAAGCACGCAATATGAACACTGGTGAAGCGGTCGCCGTTCCCGAACGAACCGTGGTCCAGTTTCGTCCCTCCAAGGAAATGGAACGCAGGGTCGCCAAGTCCGGAGGTGAGGCCAACGAATCCGACCGATTTGCGGAATCAGGTTTTATGCCGAAAGCTCGATTGCAGGTCGAAAAAAATGTGCCCAGCGACGATAATACGATTCCTCGAAATTAGAGTTCGAGGAGTCGTTATCCGTCATCCATCGAAATTGAAATGCCAAACATCTTTCGCAATCTCCCGTCGGTAAACCAACTTCTCGAAAACCCGCAACTGAAACAGATGGTTGACAATGTCAGCCATAGCGTCGTGGTCAATGGGGTTCGCACATTCCTGGACGACTTCCGCAAACAGGTGGGCGAAGCGGCCGAGGATGTTACGATTCCAGCCCCCAACGAATTGGCCAGCCGAATCGCTGACTGGATCAAGCACAAGGAATCGCCCCCGTTGAAACCGGTCGTGAACGCGACGGGCACAATCTTGCATACGGGGTTAGGGCGTTCTCCGCTGCCGCGCCAGGCAATTGCTGATGTGTCGACGTTGGCGTCTGGGTATTCCAGTGTCGAATTGGACTTGAAAACAGGCGAACGGGGGCAACGCATCGCGGCGGTCGAACGATTGCTGTGCGAGTTGACGGGCGCCGAGTCGGCGGTGGTGGTCAATAATAACGCGGCCGCTACCATGATCACGCTGTCGGCTCTGGCCAAAGGTCGCGAGGTGGTAGTGTCGCGGGGCCAGCTGATAGAAATTGGTGGTAGCTATCGACTTCCCGATGTGATGGAATGCAGCGGTGCCACGATGCGAGAAGTTGGAACCACCAACAAGACGCGAATCTCCGACTATCAATCAGCGATCGGCGAAGAAACGGGGGCGCTGTTGCGAGTACACCCCAGTAACTTTGAAGTTGTCGGATTTACTGAATCGGTTCCGATTGAAGCAATGGTGGAACTGGGTCGGAAACATCAGTTGCCAGTGATCGATGATGTCGGATCTGGGGCACTGGTCGATTTTGCCCAGTTTGGTTTGCGTGACGAACCGGTGGTGCCAGACAGCGTCCAGGCGGGGGCGGATGTGGTGTTGTTCAGCGGCGACAAGTTGCTTGGTGGCCCTCAAGCCGGCATCATTGTTGGCAAGAAGAAATACACTCAGCAGATCCTGAAAAATCCATTGATGCGCGCGATGCGAGTCGACAAAATGACGCTCGCAGCGCTGGCAGCGACCCTGCGTTTGTACCGTGACCTGGAGCATGCCAAACAGGAAGTGCCCGTGTTGCGGATGCTATCAATGCCTCTCGAAAATTTGAAACTGCGAGCTGAAAAAATTCAGACCCTGATCCAGCATCTACCCGGCTTGGGGACATGTGAGGCGGTGGAAGGGGGATCGATGCTGGGCGGTGGTAGTCTGCCGACCCAAAAAATTCCTACCTGGTGCGTGTCGATTCAAAGCGGCGAGCATTCGATTAGTTGGCTGGCTGATCACTTGCGAACGGCAACGATTCCGGTGCTCGGTCGAGTCCATCAAGACCGTTTGTTGTTGGATCTGCGAACAATCCAGCCCGACCAGGATGCCAGTGTGGTTGCGATGTTTGAAGAAATCTGCCGGCAGTGATGCGATGGCCTCCGAAAAATCGACCGCCATTGTTTTGCGTGTCACTGAATTCAGCGAGACCAGCTGTATCGTGTCGATGTTGACGCGTGACTTTGGCAAATTGACGGCGATCGCCAAAGGGGCACGGCGGCCTAAGAGTCCGTTCGATGCCGCGCTCGACGTGCTAGCAGTTTGCCGGGTGGTTTTTATTCACAAGACTCAGGCCATGAGTTTGCTGACCGAAGCACGGTTGGAGAATCGGTTCCGCGCCGCTGAAACCGATCTGAAACGGCTGTACATCGGTTTTTACCTGGTTGAATTGCTGAAATCGTTGACCGATGAAGGGGACCCACAGCCGGAATTGTACGATTTTTGCGAAGAAACGATCCGATTTTTGGACGGCGATCGGTTGGCCGATAACAAGCTTGCTGAATTTGTGCTTCGGTTTGAGCTGGGGCTGCTGGAGTTAACGGGGCATTTTCCAATGCTGACACGTTGCGTCAGCTGTGGTCGGGAAAAGACGGTGCTATCAAAAATCAATTTTGGTCTTAACGCCGGCGGCATCTTATGCCAAAGTTGCCGCCGAGGCCAATCAAATATCGTGCCGGTCAGTGAAACCGGGTTTCGCTGGTTGCTGGATCTGGTTGGTGCTCAAGTCGGAAAACGTCATCTCAATTCAGACAATTGGAATGGCGTCGACCGGGTTAACGAAAGACGAATTCGCGGGCGATCATGGCTCGCGGGTTCGGCACCGCTTTCCTCGGTTTCCGATGGTGTGGCAGATTCATTTGAACCTGTTGGTACCGAAGTGCGTACCAGACTTGCCGACTGTGCAACGGGAGCCAGGGAACTGGCGGAGATTCGCCAATTGATGGGGCAGTATTTGACTCATCTAATCGGCAATCAGCCTCGGCTGCACCGTTTTTTAAGAAATATTTGAGCGCTGAACTCACGTTCCTCGACAAGGATGTCGTCGATGAGATCAATCTGTTTATGTCTCCTCATTGCTTCCACGCTGGTTTTGCTGACCAGTGGTTGCCGATCGTTCCAGCGCCCAGGTGGTGGAAAGAGTGTCCGGTCGATGTTGGGGCTGCGAGCTCCCGAAGACGAATTGAGTTCGGATGAACTGCTGGATCCGTTGGGTGCCCGGAATGTCGATCGATTGTTATGGGACGACCTGACACCGCGGCAAATTGGCACCACGTTGAAGATTCGGGCGACCGGAGGAGCCGACCAAGCCAAAGCTCAGGCTCATTTCGACCGCGGCCAGGAGTTGTATTCCCAAGGCATTGAATTGCTGGAGAGTCAAGCCGAAGACAATCAGCACCAGGACGTGTTTTCCGAAGCAGCCAACGAATTCCGGTTGGCGTCTGCCTATTGGCGTGACTCGGCGCTGGAAGAAGACGCGTTGTACTTTGAAGGCGAATCGTACTTCTTCGCGGATCGATACGTACAAGCCAACCGTGCATTTGAAAAACTGATCGCTCGGTTTTCTGGAACTCGATACCTGGACTTTGCCGAACATCGACGTTTCGCAATCGCCATTTACTGGTTGCAACTTTCGGAAGATTCCTCGATCGCTTTGAATGATCCAAAACGACCAAAAATTGGAATGGCCAAGGAAGCGCGGCGGGTGTTGCACCGAATTCGGATTGATGATCCGACCGGAAAACTGGCTGATGATGCTACCCTGACACTGGCCAAAGCGTTCATGAAAGCGGAACGGTATTACGAAGCTGCCGATACGCTGGAGGACTTGCGAAAAAACTATCCGGGTAGCAAGCACCAGTTCGATGCCCACATGCTGGAACTGGAAGCTCGTCTGGCCAGCTACGAGGGTCCCAGCTACGACGACGGGCCGTTGCAACAGGCCGATCAGTTGTTGAAGTCGATTGTCAAGCAATTCCCTCGCGAGGCGGAAGGGAACATCGATTACCTGGAAACGCAAAGTAAGCAGATTCAGTCAATGTTGGCTCAGCGAGATTATGAACTGGGTGAGTACTTTGAGGGGCGGGGAGAAAACCTGGCGGCTCGGATTCACTATGGAAAGGTGGCTGAGCGATACAATGGGACTTCGGTTGCCGCTGAAATCAACCAACGAATCGCTGAAACGGAGAAAAAGCCTGACCATCCAACCCAACACGCTCAATGGTTAGTCAATATATTTCCCGATCCGGAAAAAGCCAAGCCAGTGATTCTGACTGGCAACAATGAACCCATCATCAAAAAATAGTGACGCATCCATTCAAAAATCCGATTGGCCAGTTGGCTGCCCTGACCGTGCTGCTGTTGTCCAGTGGGCTTACCGGGTGCGCCGGATACCACTTGGGGAACCAGTTTTTGTTCCGGGGAGATATTCGGACCGTTCACGTTTCGATGTTTGAATCGGATTCCAATCGCCGATTCCTGGGACAACGGTTGACCGAAGCGGTCATCAAGGAAGTCGAATCACGCACTCCGTTGACGCTGACCGATCCCCAGATTACGGACAGCTTTATTCGAGGACGAATCGTCCGCGACACGAAACGCGTGGTCGGCGAAAATCGCTTTGATGAACCGCGTTCGTTGGCCGTTGGCTGGGTCGTTGAAGTTGACTGGGTTGATCGAGCTGGGACGCCGCTGATGCAGCGACAGACGATTCGGCTATCCGAAGATAGCGTTTTCATTCCCGAGGGCGGACAATCGATGTCAACAGCTCAACAGGAGATCATTGACCGGATTGCCAAGCAGGTCGTCAGCCAGATGGAAACGCCTTGGTAGATCGGTTTCTGGCTGACGCGCGGACAAGGCCAGCCTCCAGTGTTCAGTGGCAGATGGTCGCGTTTGGCTCGGCGAGACTTTCTAGCGGGTAGCGCCGTCCTCAGCAGGGCTGCGGTTATTTCGTTTTGAATCAGCGCTGATCTTTCTTCGCCAGAAATCCGTAACAATTGCGGCCGCGATGCCCCGAATCCCCCGATTTTCCGCAAAAACACCTGCGAAACCGGCGGCGAAGGGGATTCGCCGTTGATTTCGCGGAATTGATATCGAATAATGTGAGGCTTCAATCAACGGCCTGTTTCTATTGGGAACAGGTCGTGCTTTTTTTGATCATCGATCAATCCAAATTCCAGGAGACTTGCTGTGGAACGCATTCCCATGACCCAAGAGGCGTACAATCGACGCAAAGCAGAAATTGACGAACTGGAAAACGTCGTGATGCCCCAAATCGCCAAAGATCTGGCTGCCGCCAGAGAGGAAGGTGATTTGAAAGAGAATGCGGAATACCATGCCCAGCGCGAGAAACAGGGGCTGACCCAAGCCAAAATCAATCAACTGAAAAGCACGCTGACCAACGCTCAAATCGTTGACCCCAGTCAAGTTCCCAAAGACAAAGTCGCGTTTGGGGCTACCGTCCGAGTCCTCGATATGGATCTGGATGACGAAGAGACGATTACTCTCGTCGGAGAAGGAGACGAGGATTACGACAACGGCAAGTACAAGATTACCAGTCCGATTGGCAAAGGGCTGTTGGGCAAAAAAGTCGGCGACGTGGCCGACATCGATGTTCCCAAGGGCACGCTGAAATTTAAAGTACTCGATATTTCCTACGATGATTAGTTGAGTGGTGGCGGAGAGGCTGACATGCTTTGTCCAACTGAATTGATTGGCGCTCGTAATGAATTGTCGATTGGTTCGTTTTCTTCAAAACG
>CAZJEK010000129.1:0-14466 GCA_964545005.1 uncultured Pirellulaceae bacterium | reverse complement strand
ATTGAATTGGTAACTTCGCATGCGAGCTCTCGAATCACGTCGGCAACATCGGGCTCAAACTGGCTCATGTTTTCGTCCAGGAACCGATGCAATCCCGCGCCGCTGGCGGTTTTTCGTGTGGTCAGTTCCGCTAACCCGGAAACAAAGTCAGAAGAAACTTCGCCAGCGACTTGTTCGATGATCGATTCGTGGAACACATCATCAAACGGCGCATGGGGCACTTCGACGAAAGTGACCTGGTAATCCTCTGGCAGTACATCGATCCGCAAGACCGCTGGAACATGCTGCTGAGAGGCTTCGCTGCGTGAGCGACGGGCAATATTACCCGGATTCATCCACACCGTCCGCCCAGCCTTGACATCATCGAGACGTCGATGGATATGACCATTGACCAGCAAATCAACACCGTCGATTTGATGGGGGTCGATTCGCGCGTTGTCGTATCCGGGTACGCCAATATCATGATGCGTTATCCAGACAACCAACGGATCCAGGTCGAACAATCCTTGCCGTTGGCGGCGACGCGGCTGAAAGGATTGGGGGATCGGCGCCCGATACGAAGATCCACCCACGATCACTTCCCGATCACCTGCATGAAATTGAAATGGCTGCTGGTAACTAACCAGACGAATGGAATCGGCCGCCAGCAAGATCGATAGCGAATCGTTTTCGGTAAGCTGCGGTTCGGCGCAATCGTGGTTCCCGTAGATTCCGATCGATGGCACCTTGGCCAGGATCTCAATTAACCGTCCAACCAACCAGTTAGGATTGCCTCGCGGTTTATCAAACAAGTCTCCCAGGAATACTGGGAGCAGATTCTCCTGTTGAGCGTAATCCAGACACCAACGAATCTTCTCCAGAATAACCTCTGGGTAGTTATCTTTGCGAAACCCCGGCTGTCGTCCCTCAACATGCGGGTCACCAATAAACAATAGCCCTTGGTATTGGTCGGAATAACGGTTCTGCAGGCTCATGAAGTCGCCCCCTGCTCACCCAACAGATGGTCCGCCGACGTGGGGCCGCCACAGGTGGGGCAGATTGGATGATCCTCCACCCAACGTTGCGATTCGGATCTTAACTCGTCCAGTTGAACTTGGGTTCGCTCCACGGAAGCCTGTTTATCGGCGACTTGCTTGTTGCAAGAGTTCAGTCGCGCGATCAATCCTGCCAGTGAAGACAGATCCTCATTGAGCACAGGTGGCTCGGGCAATTGATTCAGTGCTGCGGCCGAATTAACCAGTCGCTGAGACTCGATTGACTGACCTTTCAGACGCTGGAAAAGTGCCTGCAGTGTCGCTACGTCCTGGAGCACAGGAGGCGGTGCGATCGGTCCCAGGTGGGTCAACATTCGCTGAAGGAACTGGTCTCGATCAGACCAAAGTTTCCACTGGCGGATCAATTCCGCTAACGGTTGTGGCGATTCGAGTTCCGGCGGATCGGGCAACTTGTCAAGCTGCTGGAAAAGCGCCGTGGCCCGCGCCAGCACCGTCTGTTGTCGCTTGAATGAAAGGATGTGTTGTTCCAGCGGCTGCGGATCAGGCAAGGCCGGCGGCGATTCGACTTGCTGCAAGCAGTGACAACGAGCGATCGCCAGTCCGGATTTGTGACGCGCTTCTTTCAACGCCGAAATCAAAATCGACAGTTGCTCGATCTCAACTTCCGCGTCCCGAATTTGTTGAAACTGCCGCTCGCATTCGACCAGTTGTTGTTCCAGTTGTTGCACTGGTTTCAGTTGATCCAACTGCCCATGCAACTCATCCTGCCGCTGCGTTTCCCGTTTCAAGTCGCGATTGGCGTCCCGGACTTTATTCTTGTGCAGCTCCTGCATGGCGACCAAATGCGTGGCGTCCGATGAAGAGGCAAAGAACTGGGCCGACGCGCGACCTTTACTTCGCAACAGGAACACCGGTTCGGACTGTTCGCCGAAGTGCACATCGAAGGTCTCGCTGCCACACTCGACCTTGGGCATCTTCAAAATCTCATGCAGCTGATCAGGGACACTGCGGTTAAGCCGATCGTAGACCTGACCGTCAATCAGATACGAAGCAGCACCTCGTTTCTTGCGTGTCCATTCAATGCGATGGCCCTCGCTGGTTTCCACCACCACCGAACACTTCGACTCGCCATGCCGCAAAACATAGTTCGAGTCAGCGTTATGACAGAGGATCTGCAGCGCCGTCACAAATGCACTTTTGCCGCAATTATTGGGACCTACCAATACCGTCAGACCCTCCGCCGGTTCGATCACCGTGCGGGAATGCGACATGAAATTGGTAAGTTCAATCCGTTCAATCACGGTCTGTCAGCGTGATGCTGTCCAAAAAGCCGAGTCATTTCGTTCCATCAAAGCATCGAAGCCAGTTGTGACACGTTTGGTCACTGCGGCGACGTCGTTGCAATTATTAACGTTTTCAGACCAAAGAAAAGCCTTGAGACATTGCACTTGTTCAGATTTTGCTTGGAAATAGAAACCCGACGCGTGAGTTAACAAGTTGCACGATCGAAGATTTTGCTGGCGAATTGAAACCCGACGCGTGAGTTTAGAAGTTGCACTATCGCAGTTTTTGCTTGGGAATGGAAACCCGACGCGTGAGCGAGGGCTACACCGAGGCGTGTTTTCACTCGCTTACGCGTCGGGTTTCCAAAAGTGTGCTGCTTCTAAAAAACGCTTGTCGTTGCGGGAATCTGCCGCCACCGTGAAATTGATTCAGTTCCGGATACAATTGCCGCTTGTTTGAAATCCAAAGAACTGAAACGGAATCATGGCGAAACTGTACTTTTACTATTCGGCAATGAATGCCGGGAAAAGCACGACGTTGCTCCAAGCGGCCCACAACTACGAAGAACGCGGGATGAAAATCCTGCTGTACACACCGATCATCGATGACCGCGAAGGTGCCGGGACGATTTCGTCCCGAATCGGACTGAACCGCCAAGCGCTGACCTTCGACGATTCGTTTGACCTGTACGTCGACATTCACGAAAAAAATCAAGCCGACAAAGTGGCCTGCGTGTTTGTGGACGAGGCCCAGTTCCTGACGCCGCAGCAGGTGTTACAGTTGACGCTGGTCTGCGATCGGCTGTCGATCCCGGTCCTCTGCTATGGCCTGCGAACCGATTTCCGTGGCGAGCCGTTCGATGGCAGCAAGTACCTGTTGGCCTGGGCCGACGTGCTGGGCGAAATCAAGACCATCTGCCACAGCGGAAAAAAGGCGACGATGAACGCCCGACTGGACCAATCAGGTCAACGCGTCAACGAAGGCGATCAAGTATCGATCGGTCACCATTATGTTTCGTTGTCTCGCAGCGAGTTTGCGTTGGAAAAAGTCTCGCCGGTTAATTATCAGCCTCCGGATTTTACAGGACCGAAGGGCAAGTCTTGAAGTTGCACTATTCCCGCTGAGAATAAGCCTATGTTGGTTTTTTTGTTAGCGAACTCAATGAGTTGAGAGTTTCAGATCGTCGTCTTTCGCCCGCAAGATTTTTGTCATTCGCCCGATTCGTAGTCTCAGAGATCTACCACCAGAAAGCATTTCGTCAATCTTGTTCATCCTGAACATCCTGTCAAACGTCCCGGTGAATCTTGCGTACGCTGTCCATTTTGAGCAAGCGGCCCCAAAAAAATGACAGGGTGGACAAGATTAACATGATCAACCAGATGCGTTTTGCGGAAACCCGACGCGTGAGCGAGGGCTACACCGATGCGTATTTTTCCCTCGCTTACGCGACGGGTTTCCAAAAAAGGGCAACTTCTAAACAGGCGCTTCGGGCTTGTATTGTCAAAGTCCCAGGGTTTCCAATACAGTAAAACGTCACTCCCAACTTCGCCTCACTCCCCGCTATCGGTCGAATACCATGAACGTCGCTCATTTGATTGCTCGTAAACGTGATGGAGAGTCGCTGACCGAACGAGAAATTCAGGAGCTGATCAACGGTTACGCTCACGAAGACGTTCCGGACTACCAGATGTCAGCCTTCGCGATGGCGGTTTACTTCCAGGGCATGAGTGAATCGGAAACGACCAATTTCACGCGGGCCATGATTGATTCGGGAGATCGCATGCAGTGGCCCGCGTCGCCGCCTCCGGTCGACAAACACTCTACCGGCGGAATTGGCGATAAGATCTCGATTCCCTTGGCGCCATTGCTGGCCTGCTGCGGAGTCTGCGTGCCGATGATTTCCGGACGTGGGTTGGGCGCCACAGGCGGGACGCTGGATAAACTTGAATCGATCTCCGGTTACCGCAGCGAAATTTCCAACGATGAATTTCGCAGCATCGTCAATTGGAACGGTTGCTCGATTGCCAGCGCTTCTTCATCCTTGGCACCTGCCGACAAACGGCTGTACGCGTTGCGGGATGTCACTGGAACAATTCCTTCCATTCCCCTGATCACGGCATCGATTCTCAGCAAAAAAATTGCCGAAGGAATCACCGCCCTGGTCCTGGACGTCAAATGGGGATCGGGAGCGTTCATGAAAACGCTGGACCAGGCCAAACAACTGGCCGCGATGCTGGTCCGCGTCGGTATCGAGTTAGGCGTGAAAACCTCAGCATTGGTCACCGACATGAACCAGCCGCTGGGCAGGATGATTGGCAACGCCGTCGAAATCGATGAATCGGTAGACGTCCTCAAAGGCGAAGGCCCGGCGGACGTTACGCGATTGACACTTGAACTGGGCAGCCGACTGTTAAACAACGTTGGAATCGCGACTTCGCTGGAGCAAGGTCGAGACATGTTGCAGGAAAAAATCAGAACCGGAGAAGGACTCCAGCGATTCCGCGAGATGGTGAAAAGCCACGGCGGCGATCTCGATCAAAAACGCCGCGTTTCCGTCCCCCACCCTGTCAAAGCCAATCAAGCCGGCTTTATCAGCCGAGTCAACGCGGAACGTTTGGGGTTGGCAGTCATCGAATTGAAAGGGGGCCGAAAACAACTGGGCGACCGCCTCGATCATTCAACCGGCATCGAATTTCTGGTTCGAATCGGAGACGAAGTAAAAGCCGGTCAAACGATCGCCCATGTGTTTTCCGAAGGCGCAGGTACCGACTATGCCGTTGAGTTGGTCGGCGGATCGGTAGGATATTCGGAGCTTCCCGTGGAGGAACCAGAGCTAATCGTTGATGTGATTGAGTAAGTGTTGGGCCGAGGGGGTTACTCCCTGTGAAATAAAAAACTGGGCCGAAAATGTGTCCTATTGCCACCAACCTTAACTGACCATCTCCCCATCCGACGCGAAAAGCAAACCGCAGAGGCGCTGAGTTCATTGAGAACACGCAAACGCATGTTCAATTTCTGCAAGCTCTCCCAACTCTGCGTCTCTCTCCCAACTCTGCGTCTCTGCGGTTTGAAAATCCTTCGAATCAATGTTGTATCGGGTAAATGCCAGGTATCACCAATGTTATGCATACTAAACCCTGCAACGTTTAATCAACGCAGTGCACCACCACCAGGGAATTGCGTTTTCCGCCGGGTGGCCCTTTGACGACCTGCGGGCACAGCCCAGCCTCCACCAGCCGATCCCGAACCAGCCGTGAGACGCAATAGGTCACCAGCTTGCCATCACGCGACAGGCAGCCGTTGAGTTTTTCAAAAATCGGCACCGTCCATAAATCAGGCGCTGCATCGGGCGCGAAAGGGTCAAAGTAAATTGCATCGAATCGCTGGTCCCCTCGCGGAATCCACGATTCGACAGGCGTCAGATTAATCGTTACCGCAATCGAAGCTGCCGGGCTCCAGCGGTATTGCTCTCCCTTGGCAGCGGACTGCTTTTCCCGAAAACTCAGGTAGTCCGCCAGCAATGCCGCATCGACCTCACGCTCAAGCTGAAGTTCGCTGATTACTGCTGCTGACAACCAACTGGTTTCCAGCGTTTCGATTTGCAAGGTCGCTCCACATTGGATTGCACGCTCAACCGTCATCAGCATCCCCAAGCCAGTGCCCAGCCCGATTTCCAGAACGCTTACGTTCTGTTGACACGACAGCCGATCGGCGACGCCGCTGTTGTTCAAATAGACGTGTTCGGTTTCGGTCTTGGCTCCAGCAGAACTGTGAAATGTATTGCCTGACTCGCGTTCCATCAGTGTTCGGCTGCCATCATCGGTGACTTGAATCAGCAGTTCAGGAGCAGAACAGGGCAACACAGGTCGGCGATGAATTTCGTTGGTCATGGCAGTTGGGAATCGTATTGGGTCAACCAAACATTCCTATTGTTGATACTGCGACAAAAGGAACCAGTTGGCCAATTGAGTCAGGACATTGCGAGCTCCCGTGGTTGTGGGGCGAGATTCCGCAAATTACGATTGAAACAACTCGCTTACTGTCAGGTTTATGGATGTCATATGATCATCGGGGCAATCAATGAAACGGCGATCGGTGAGGCCCGTGCGGCGGTCACTCCCAAGTCCGTTGAAAAACTGAAGAAGCTGGGCTATCAGGTCGTCATCGAATCGGCAGCCGGAGTCCGGGCCAACTTTCCGGATGACGCTTACCGAAAAGCTGGCGCCGAAATTGTCTCCACCCCCCAGGGCGTTTTCAATCAAGCCGACATCATCTTAAAGGTCAACCCGCCGTCGTTGGAAGAAGTCAACGAACTACCTGAGAATTCGACATTGATCAGTTTTCTCTGGCCGGCCAAAAATGACCAGCAGGTTTCGTTGCTGCGTCGACGAGGCATCACGACGCTGGCGATGGATTGCGTCCCAAGAATTTCCAGAGCCCAAAAACTGGACGCGCTTTCTTCCATGGCAAATATCGCGGGATACCGCGCCGTGATCGAGGCAGCCAACGAGTTTGGTTCGTTTTTTACCGGTCAAATTACAGCCGCCGGTAAAGTCCCACCGGCCAAGGTACTGGTAATCGGTGCCGGTGTAGCGGGGCTTGCCGCGATCGGCACGGCGAAAAGCCTGGGTGCGATCGTTCGCGCTTTCGATACCCGACTGGCCGTCAAGGATCAAGTTAAAAGCATGGGCGCCGAATTCCTGGAACTGGAATTTGAGGAATCGGGCGAAGGCGAAGGCGGGTACGCGAAAACAATGAGCGACGAATTCATTGCCGCCGAAATGGAACTGTTCGCCCAACAAGCCAAGGACGTCGACATTATTGTCACTACCGCCCTGATTCCCGGCAAACCGGCGCCCAAGCTGATCACTCGCGAAATGGTCGAAAGCATGCGTCCCGGTAGCGTGATCGTCGACTTGGCTGCCGAACAGGGTGGCAACTGTGAGTTGACCAAAGCAGACGAAAAAGTGATCGCCTACGACGTTTCCATCATCGGCTATACCGATTTGCCCAGTCGACTACCGACACAGGCTTCCAACCTGTACGCCAACAACGTGGTCAATTTGATCGCCGACATGACTCCCGGAAAAGACGGTCAACTGGTCGTCAACCTGGACGATGTTGTGGTTCGCGGTGCACTGGTCACCCATGACGGCGAAATCACCTACCCCCCACCCAAACTGCCACCCCCCTCACCCGCCACCAAAGAGCCCCCGACTCCCCAGGATCGGGAAAAAGCGGTCGAAGCACAAACAACTGCCGATAATACGCGGCACCTGATCTGGACAGCCATTTCGCTGATCCTGGGCGTCGCCCTGTTGTGGCTGATCGGACGTTACGCACCAGCCGAGTTTGTTTCTCATTTGACCGTATTCGTGCTGGCCTGCTTCGTCGGCTGGCAACTGGTCTGGAGTGTCACGCCGGCACTGCACACGCCGTTGATGAGCGTCACGAATGCGATCAGTGGCATTATCGTGATCGGCGGAATGCTGCAGATATTGCAGAATCCCGTCCCATTTTATTCTCCCGGATCTTTGTTAGCGGCGTTTGCCGTGCTGGTGGCAACCATTAACGTCGCCGGCGGATTTCTGGTGACGCACCGCATGTTGGGCATGTTCAGGAAACAAGACTGATGGTTACCACAACACATTTGATTTGGCTGGTCGCTGCAGTCTGTTTTATTTTCAGCCTGGGCGGATTAAGTCGTCATGAAACTGCCCGCCGCGGCAATTGGCTGGGCATCGTCGGGATGCTGCTTGCCATCGTGGCCACGTTTATTGGCGGAGTCAGTGGTGGCCTGACGTTTTTGATTCTGGCCTTGATCGCTGGCGGCGGTGCCGGGGTCTTTTTGGCGATGCGGGTCGAGATGACTCAGATGCCGCAGCTGGTCGCGATCCTGCACAGCTTCGTCGGCCTGGCGGCAGTCCTGGTCGGGTTGAGTGTGTTCTGGATGGGCGCTCACCCGCACGTTGATTCCCAACTGGTTGAGGCCGCCGAATCGGTGGCTGCCGACCTGCCCAGCGAAGCAACAGAAACAGTGGCTCAGTGGGTCCCACATGATGCACTCCACCTGATCGAAATTTTCCTGGGAATCTTTATCGGTGGCCTGACCTTCACCGGAAGTGTCGTCGCCTGGGGCAAACTGGACGGTCGCGTCGACTCGACGCCCTTGATGATTCCCGGTCGACACCTGATCAACATCGCCATGTTGGTGATCTGCCTGTTGCTGGGCTGGGTGTTCCTGACTGGCGAATCATTTGCCGGCATGCTCTGGCCGGTGTTGGTGATGATGCTGATCTCATTCATTTTCGGCGCACACCTGGTGATGGCAATCGGTGGCGCCGATATGCCGGTCGTGGTTTCCATGCTCAACAGTTACAGTGGCTGGGCAGCAGCAGCAACCGGGTTCATGCTGTCCAACGACCTGTTGATCATTACCGGTGCACTGGTCGGCAGCAGTGGCGCAATTTTGAGTTACATCATGTGCCATGCCATGAACCGTTCCTTTATCAGTGTCATTCTGGGTGGTTTTGGGACCGGCAACGGTGGGGCATCCGTCGTCCAGAGTGGCGAACAGAAATCGCATACGCAAACTTCGCCCGATGAAGTCGCCGCGATGCTGAAAGAAGCCAAGCAGGTAATCATCATTCCCGGCTATGGCATGGCAGTCGCCCAGGCCCAACATCCGATTCGTGAAATCTTCGAAATCCTGAAAGCCAACGGCACACAAACTCGGTTCGCTATCCATCCCGTCGCCGGGCGGCTCCCAGGGCACATGAACGTGTTGCTGGCCGAAGCCCGCCTGCCCTACGACGTGGTACTGGAAATGGACGAAATCAATGAAGATTTCCCGGACACCGACGTGGTGTTGGTGATCGGTGCCAACGACATCGTCAATCCAGGTGCACTGGATGACCCCGGCAGTCCAATTTACGGGATGCCAGTCCTGGAAGCCTGGAAGGCCAGCAATGTCATCGTCTTCAAACGCTCGATGGGCACGGGATATTCCGGCGTTGACAATCCATTGTTTTACTTCGACAACACCGACATGTTGTTGGGGGATGCGAAAGCCAGTTCGGATGCGATCCTGGCTGCGCTTCGCCGGACCGGGTGACGAAAAGTTGATTGCGATCTCATTCGGCTTGGCCTAATATGGAGTCCATCAGCATCGCGAGACGTCGATTCCCTGTTTCCGAATGCCTGGCATGCTTGAACAGCTATTTGAGAAATACCGCCCCCGATTGCGACGCATGGTTGAACTCCGGATCGATCGGCGAGTCGCGCCGCGGTTTGACGCCTCGGACGTGATCCAGGATGCCTATGCCGAAGCCGTTCAACGGTATGACGGATTTCGGGTTCAGCCCAGTTGCTCGGATTACGTTTGGCTGCGTTTTTTGACGCTGCAGAAACTGGCCCAGCTTCAACGAAAACATCTGGCAGTCCAAGGCCGAACGGTGTTGCGCGAGCATCGCATCGACCACGCCCCAGAGGTTAACTCGGAAACCATGGCTTCCCTGTTGGCTGGCCGCGAACTGACACCCTCAGGCATCGTTGCCAAGCTGGAGAACCAGCAACAACTGGCTTCCGCCATCGAAACGCTGAAGCCAGCCGACCGTGAAATCCTGGCCATGCGTCACTTCGAACAGTTATCCAACGCCGAAGTTGCCGAGATCCTGGCAATCGAAACCGACGCCGCCTATCGTCGCTACATTCGAGCTTTGCGTCGTTTGCAAAAACTCATCTCCGAGCCGATGACTGGTTAAATCCCGAGGAACCGGATGTCGACAACGTCACCCAACGATAGCAGCTACCGAATCGGCATTATCCTGGAAGAAGTGATTGGTCGCATCCGCGACGGACGGACTCCCGACCTGACCGAATACCAATCTCGCTATCCCGAATTGGCAGACGAACTGGCCGAGATGTTTGCACTGGCGTTGTCCCTGGAATCATCCATTGAGGCAAGTTCCCCGACGGCTGCTTCAACCGAATCGTTTCCACGCCAACTGGGCGACTACCACGTCGGACAAGTTCTCGGCAAAGGCGGGATGGGCGTCGTCTACGAAGCCTACGATCCCAAACTTGACCGACACGTCGCATTGAAAATCCTGCCCGGAATCCTGGGCAGCGACCAACAGAAAGTCGATCGGTTTCAACGGGAAGCCAGAGCCGCCGGACGTTTGAATCATACGAACATCGTGCCGATTTTTGACGTCGGTCAGCACGACAATATCAACTATTACGTGATGCAGAAAGTGGAAGGCATTTCGCTGGAGCAGTTGATCGCCGCCTTGCCGCAACCGGGCCCGGGTTCCCAGCATTCCCTGCAACGGACACTGGATCAGATCCTGGATAAATCGATTGCCGAAAATCGATCCTCCAGCAGCGACAGCGATACGACCCATTCTGCAAATCGCTCTCAGGCGCAGTCGCTGTTGCGTTGCCAGACCGACCGCATGAAGTGGGTCGCCGAGGTCGGAAAACTGACAGCCACTGCATTGGACTATGCACACCGTCACGGCATCGTACACCGCGATATCAAACCATCAAATCTAATGGTCGACATCGAAGGCCATCTATGGATCACTGATTTTGGACTGGCAAAACTTGGCGACAGTGACTTGACCAATTCGGGTGACCTGCTGGGAACCTTGCGGTACATTCCCCCGGAGGGTCTGCGCGGATTCAGTGATCCCCGGAGCGACATTTTCAGCCTTGGCCTGACGTTATACGAATTGGCGACGCTCCGACCGGCGTACGATGCAGCCGATCGAATCAGCCTGCTGAAACAACTCCAGTCACCTCCGCCCCGCCCCCGGCAACTGGCCCCGCAAATCCCCCGCGACCTGGAAACGATTATCCTCAAAGCGACGGCCCAGGAACCGCAGGATCGCTATCAAACAGGCGATGAATTGGCGGCTGATCTGGGCCGGTTTCTATCCGGCCATTCGATCCTGGCCAGGCGTACAAGCGCACTGGGCCGCATCAGGCTCTGGTGCCGAAGACAACCCGTCGTGGCTTCTTTGATCGGACTATCGTTAACGCTGCTGATCCTGCTGGCGGTTGGATCGACCTGGTTTGGGTTTCGTTTGAAACAGCGTCTCGGTGAAGTTGAACGGGCCAACCTGGTCGCGGATCAACGACTGATGAACTCTTATCTTTCCCAAATCGAAGCGTTACAAACCCGTGCGCTACCCGGCAATCGGAAGGCAGCCTGGGATACGATTGAGCAAGCCAGACCGTTGGTGCAGCAGTATCAACCGGACTTGATTACCGACCTTCGCAACCAGGCGATTTCCGTGCTGTCGATGATCGACCTGGTTCCGGAACGTCAATTCGAACGGATCAGTCGTGGCGGCACGTTCATTTCGGCCAGCGTCAATCGGGACCTGACCAGAATGGCTCGTGTCGGGGCCGATGGTTACGTGGAATTAATCGACCTTGATTCAGGTGATCGAAAGTCGATTCCGAAGTTACGCTTTGACCCCAAGTTCAACTTGACGGCCTTGTCTCCGGATCACTCGCTTCTGGCCGTGGGGGGGCTGAACTACGAACACGATCACGCTGAGCTGAAAGTCATTGATCTGGAACGTAACCGGGTGATCTTTCAGCGGCGTCAAAACTCAGTCGACTATGTCAATTCGATCAAGTTTTCTTCGGATGGTCGCTACTTCTGGTTTCTTGAATTCCAGCCAACGAAGTCAAGATTAAGCATCAATAGTCGCTGGCAGAAGCTGTACTGTTTCGATTGCCAAACCGGTCAAATCGTTTTTGAGTTTGGCACTCCTAATTATCGCCTTTCTGATTCGGCCTTTTCATTTGATCAGTCCTTCGTTGCCATCGCCTACAACAAGTCCGTGCAGATCGTTTCGTTCCCAGCTGGTCAGCTGATTCAGCGACTGGACACGGACCAGTGGGTTTCGACTGTTGCCGTTGGAAACCGCGGCGAACTGATGCTGGGCAAATCGGATGGTTCGGTCGAATGCTGGAACCGTAATGCCACTGGCGACACATTTACGAAAGTGGCATTTCCGATTCCGTCGCTTTCCTCCCGCGCGGATTTGATCCAAATCCATGAAACTTTGCCGCTGGCAGTGACAACGACAATGGATGGCAATTCGGTGTTCTGGTCGACCCTCAACCAGCAACAGATTCTCGAACATGACCACCGGGTCATTGGCATTTCAGACGACGGCCAGCGGGTGGCTTTTTCCAACCAGATAGGAAGCTACGGAACGATGCGGTTGCGCTTTCCTTCCGCGGCCATGCCCCTGGTGCTGCCGCCTGGCGGGCACCTGATTCAATCAATTACCTTCTGCTGCGACGATCGGATCCTGGCGGTTGTCGATCAAGGGAGTGGCTCGTTGTCATTCTTTCTAACCGAAACCGGCCAGGAACTGGAACAGTTACCATTGGCAAACGAATTTACTGAAGTTCATTGTTTCCCGGGCAGCAAAAGACTGGCTGCCATCATGGATGGAACGCAAGCAATGTTGCTCGACGTGACCGTCGATCCAGGCCTGGGAATCAAGCAAACGGAACCGACCAGTTTAGGCGAGCGCACCAATCGCCCTCACAATGCGGTAGCTTCAACGACTGATTCGAACATTTGGACCCTCGGGGCCGACCATCTTCGAAAAGTCAACCTGGACTCAGGACAGACGGTTCGCACGGTCCGCTGCGACCCACCGATTGATTTCCTGGATGTGGACCCCGCACGTCGGATGGCAGTCGTTGGCTCTCGCCACGACCGCACGTTAAAAGTCATTTCGCTGGATACAGAAGAAACGATCTGGCAAATTGATGAACCCGACGACGCTGGTCTCCATTCGCATTTTCAAGCCTGTCTCGGTCGTTATTCGACATCGTACGACTTGCTGGGCGTGGCCTTACCTGGCGAGTTCAGGTTTTACTCGGTGCCTGATTTTAAACTGCAGCATCAAATCAAAACGGGGACAGCAACGATCGGGATGATCGCATTTAGCCAGGATCACATCGCAGTGGCTCAGCGCGATTGCATCGGCTTGTATCGTTTGTCCGATTTCCAGCCTTTGGCCGAGTTGCGTTCGACTGGCAAAATCCAATTTGCCAGCGAACGGGGTGAGGACATTCCCGATCTTGAATTCAGCGATCGCGGGAGATTCCTGGCTGCTGGCAGCAAAGGCAACCAAATGATGCTTTGGAACCTGGAATCGATCAGGGCCAAGCTCGAGGAATTGGAATTGGGCTGGGATTAGCCAGCCCCAAATCCACGTTTGGAAGTTGCACCGACGCAGATCTTGATTGGAAATGGAAACCCGACGCGTGAGCGAGCGCTACATCGCTTTGGGTTTTCCCTCGCTTACGCGTCGGGTTTCCCACAGTGTGCAACGGCTAAAATCCACGTGATATCGTTAACGTCGCCGGCGACCGCGCCGCGACCGACCACTACCGTTGCCACCACTTCCACCGCCGCTGCGACGTCCGCCCGAGCCGGAACCATGGTTTTTGACGTTGGACTCGATCATGCCTTCGATGGTTTCTTCCCACGTCGGGACTTTCACTCGCTTGATGTCGTCTGGCTGCTCATCCCGATTTTCCGAATCATCCGATGTATCTCGCGAGGACTGACGTGATGGTCGACCACGTCGACGCTTGGGTCGCCGAGGGCGAGCTTCAACGTCGTCCCCATCGCCTTCATCGTCAGCATCATCGTCGACGAACTGCAGATCTTCCTGCTGGTCTTCATCCTGCTCTTTGCGCCGGCCGCGACCACGCCGACGTCGGCGACGCTTGGGGCGTTCTGGTTCGTCTTCGACCAGGTCACTGGCGAAATCGTCTTCTTCGGCTTCCACCGTCTCCTGCACCGGCGTTTCCTCGCGTCGCCCGCGTCCGCGCCGCCCGCGGCGCGGACGTCGTTGGCGAGTTGGCTTTTCGTCCTCGTCCTCCTCGTCATCATCCTGATCGACTTCGGGTTCATCGGCCGTCTGGTTTGGCCGCCGTCGCCGCCGGGAACGCCGGGGGCGATCTTCCTGTTTGGCCGCAGGCGTCAACTCCTCGATTTCAAACTCGATGAATTCTTCATCATCGTCCGCCTCATCATCGTCCTGATCTTCTTCCGGTTCGTCGGATTCGTCTTCGGCGACTGGAGATTCGACTTCTTCTTTTGAATCATCGTCGACGGGATCCCAACCGATCAAGTCATTCG
>CAZJEK010000128.1:0-14479 GCA_964545005.1 uncultured Pirellulaceae bacterium | reverse complement strand
CGTGTGTAGCAGTGTCATTGTGTGTGCGGTTTAGGAAGAACGAAAAATGGCGGCACATATTCATCGCGTGGCTGGCAACGCGGCGGTGATTGCCCAAGA
Source organism: uncultured Pirellulaceae bacterium (assembly GCA_964545005.1). Taxonomy (GTDB): domain Bacteria; phylum Planctomycetota; class Planctomycetia; order Pirellulales; family Pirellulaceae; genus Mariniblastus. Next base: position 14,380 of record CAZJEK010000128.1, on the reverse strand, counting down.
GACATCGTTGACCGAATTGGCAGCATTGTGCCATCGGGCGGGCTTTTTCATCGGCAGTGATACCGGTCCGTTGCACCTGGCGACGGCGGTGGGAACTCCATGCGTCGGATTGTACGGAACGACTCGACCAGAGGAATCGGGTGCCTGGGGGCCGCAACATATTGCCATTCAAAAATGGTATCAAAGTGGGTCTTGTCGCCAGCGACGTAACGCTTCCAACGAAGCCATGCGTGATATTCAGGTGGAGGACGTGCTGAATGGTTGTCGTATGATGATCTCCCGAATTCACGAAGTTGATTGCAATCCATCCAATGTGGCATGAGTATGAATGCTGAAGGAGCCCAGGTCGCCACGCCGACACCGGTATTTCGCACCGCGTTGATATCGATGTTGCTGTGGTGGTTGTCGTTTCCACCGGTCGGAATCGGACTGTTGGCCTGGATTGCGCCCGTGCCATTGGTGCTGCTGAGCTTGGGAGAAACGTTCTCCGGTCGTCGCCCTTATCTGAAGCTATACCTCGCCGGATTCGTTTATTGGCTGACTACGTTTTACTTTATCCCGATTCCGCATCCAGCATTGTGGGGCGGATGGTTGGCAGTTTCAGCTTACATGGCCGTATATACGCCATTGTTGGTCGCCGTCTCGCGAGTGTCGATTCACGAGTTTCGCGTGCCGCCAGTTGTCGTACTGCCGATCGTGGGCACCGGCATCGAATACATCCGTTGCCATTTCGCGACCGGCATGCCGATGGTCTGCCTTTCGCATTCGCAGTACGAGATGCCTGTTGTCATCCAGATAGCGGATCTGTCTGGCGCTTACACGGTGACCGCTCTGATCTGGATCGTAGCAACGGCGATCGCAATCGGGATTCTGCACTGGGGGCCAATCAGGAAATGGGGTTTGGCGTCAGAGTCTTCCCGCCAAGGCGGCCTGGTATCGATCTGCGTCGCGGCTGGGTTGCTGGTCGCGAGCCTGGTTTACGGAAACTGGCAGTTAGGACGCGACTACCGCACGGCGGAAAAGCCATTGTCCGTGTCTTTGGTCCAAACCTCGGAAGATGTCGTCTTTCGCGCGTTGTCCGAACTGGAAAATGAACAGCGTTGGCGCCGGTTAATTGATTTGCATCGTCAGGCACTATCGGATGATACAGCTCCGGACCTGATCGTCTGGCCTGAGAGTGCATTCAATCCGTATTACGATCTGCTTTCCGATGCTGGAGCCGTTTCTGCCGATCTGGCTGAATACAACCTGACCAGCACATATCAAGTTGCCAGCACGATTGACGGCAACGTCCAGTTGGTTCCGCTGTTGGCTGGAATTAATTCGTATGATCCAGCGAATGAATTGCATTTTAATGCCGCCATCTTGCTGCAAGGGGATTCCATCACCGATCGTTATTTCAAGCGACACTTGGTCATGTTCGGCGAGTACGTTCCATTGGCCGACCAATTTGCCTGGATTCAGTCATTGTCTCCGTTGCGAAACTGCAATGCCGGAGAAACGTTTGAGTCGTTTGAAGTTAATGGGATGAAGGTTGCCCCCAACATCTGTTTCGAGTCGACGGTTCCTCACCTGATCCGGCATCAAGTCAACTCGCTCACCGAACAAGGCCAGGAGCCAGACGTGCTGGTTAACATCACCAACGATGGTTGGTTTTTCGGCACCAGTTGTCTTGATCTGCACCTGGCTTGCAATGTTTTTCGGGCGGTCGAAATGCGAAAACCACTTGCCGTTTGCGCCAACACGGGGTTTTCGGCTCACATCGATCTGCATGGTCGCTTGCTCCAGATCGGCCCTCGACGCGCAGAGGCGGTGTTGCGTTGCAGCATTTCCAAAACTTCGGCCACTAGCGTCTACCGCACGCTGGGAGACTGGATTCCGTGGGGATTCGGAATGGCCGTATTGCTAATCATCACCGGATCCGTGCTGACGCAAAAAAAGAAATTCAGCACTGCTGCATCGGAAGACAAATCGACTTAAAATGCAGTTGAATCACGAATTCTAACCGGGAGTAGGTCATGAGTCTCAATCGTCGACAGGCGTTGCAAACGATTGCGGGATCAATGTCGATCGCCGCCTTGACGCCGCGAGTGCATCTGGGCGCAGCCGTTCACAATAACGAGGCGTTGCGAATCGCAGGGGTCGGAATTGGCGGCCGTGGCGCCGCAGACTTGAACGGAATGAAAAGTCATCCGGCGTTTCAGCTGACTGCGGTCTGTGATGTTGACTCGCGATTTTTCGCCAAGGCCAGCGATTGGGGCACTGATGTCAAGACCAGCCAGGATTACCGGAAGATGTTCCAGAATCACGCCGAGGATTTTGATGCGGTGCTGGTGGCAACTCCAGATCACATGCACGCACCGATCGCCAAAATGGCAATGGATCATGGCAAGCATGTTTTCCTGCAGAAACCGTTGGCTCAAGATATTGGCGAGTGCCGTTTGTTGGCCGACGAAGCGAACAAGCATGGCGATCTGGTCACTCAGATGGGCATCCAGATTCACTCCCATGCCGCGTATCGCACGGCGGTCAACTGGATTCAGTCGGGCGTAATTGGAACTGTTAACGAGGTTCACAGTTGGTCTGGCAAAGGCTGGGGCGGGAAAATGCCCGACAAAGCGGCGTCCGATGCACCTGAGCCATTAGCGTGGGATTTGTACTGCGGGGTGTCAGACTACCGGCCTTACATTGAGGGCTACTACCATCGAGGCAATTGGAGGAAGTGGTTCGCGTTTGGTACGGGGACTCAGGGCGATATGGGATGTCACATCGTCGATCCGGTATTCAATGCCCTGCAAATCAAGGAACCGGTGACGGTCAAATCATTGGGGCCCAAGCCATTCGAAGAAAACTTTGCGCTCGACAGCCACGTGGAATACACGTTCCGAGGAACCAGGTTCACTGCCGACGTGCTTCCTTTAACCTGGTACAACGGTTCCTTGCGACCAACAAAATTGGAACACCTGCCAGCCGGCACTCAATTGCCACACCAGGGGTCGGTATTTATTGGCGAGACAGGAAGTCTGATTCTGCCACACATCGCCGCGCCAGTGGTCTATCGCAACGACGGTACGCAGGAAGAACAACTTCCGGCAGCGGTCGATTCGGTCAACCACTTCCATGACTGGATCGACGCGTGTCTGGGCCAGCCGGAAAAAGCAACCGCTCACTTCGGTTATTCTGGACCATTGACCGAAGCGGTGCTGATGGGCACCGTGATCAATCGTTGGCCGAACGTGGAGTTCAACTGGAACGCCAGCGAGTGCCGGTTTGATGGCGAATCCGAAATGGTTGCCGAAGCCAATCGCCTGTTGCGACCAGCGTATCGCACTGGCTGGTGAACCGCGCCTTTGCTGAAAACGTGACCGATTTCGATTAGTGCCAACGGGGAAGCTCAACCTGACACTGAACCGGTGGCACGATTCATTTTTACTTTGCCTACCAATACGACTTGACCATGCGACAGATTGATCTTTCCGAGAAAACAGCGATTGTGACCGGCGGCGGTCAGGGTATCGGCTTGGCAACCGTGCGAGTGCTGTACGATGCCGGCGCCAACGTGGCGATCAACTATTTCCCCGATGATGCCGGTGCCAATCAGCAAATTGCGGAACAGGCATGTGCCGAACTGGGAGATCGAGCGATTGCGGTGAGCGCCGACGTACGCGATCGCGATCAGCTGGACGCGATGATGCAAACGGTGACCCGGCAGTTTGGCTCATTGGATATCCTGGTCAACAATGCCGGGATCCTGCGAGATCGAAGCGCCAAGAAAATGTCGGCACAGGAATGGACCGATGTGATTGACACGAACTTGACCGGGGTCTTCAACTGCTGCCAGGCCGCGATGCCGCATCTGGCCGAGGGAGCGGCCATCATCAACGTGGCATCACTGTCGGCGGTAACTGGATTCTTTGGACAAGCCAACTACGCGTCAGCCAAAGCCGGGGTGATCACGTTAACCAAGGTGCTGTGCAAGGAGCTGGCGCGGCAGAATATTCGGGTCAATGCGGTTGCCCCTGGCGTCGTCGATACCGAAATGGGCAAGAGTATTCCGGAAGAGAATCGCCAAGCGATGATCAAGATGGTTCCGCTAGGACGGTTTGCGGAGCCACGTGAGATCGGCGATGTCATTCTGTTTCTCGCCAGCGATCTGGCTTCCTATGTCACCGGGCAAACGATCCACATCAATGGCGGCTGGGTATAGGGAAGGTACAGATTACAGATCCGACTGGATTGCCAGTTAATAAAAAGAAAACCGCAGACCCGCGGAGGCGATGGAGATTGATCTCTTCAGCGTCCCCTGCGTTTCTGCGGTAGAGAAAATTCAGGTACCTGGCAATCGGCAACGATTACTGGTCGTCTTTGCTTTCTTCTTTCTCAATCAGTTTTTTGATGTCCGCTGGCGGAGCGAACGTGCTGTCTTCGACTTCCGCGTTGTATTCGAATTTGGTGAACTCGATGCTCATCTCCATTCCGTTAGGAAGTTTTTGGACCATTTTGAATGGGACTTTGAATTTGCCCGACTTCTTGTAGTCGCTAACAAAGCTTTCGATCGTAATTTCTCCCATGCCCTGAGCTTCGGTCGTCATCACCTGCTTGACTAACAGGCCAGACTTTACATCGTAGAATTCAGTCTGTTTCTGGCCCGACTTCTTGATCATCTCAACCTTATAGGCCGGGTCGCCATCGACATCTTCTTTGCCGGCAACTTTCACGCTTTCGTAGTATTTGCCGGGATTGAGATATTTGTCGAACTCAAGTGGTTCTTTCAACTGGTCGGCTTCTTTGCCTTTCAGCAGTCGAGGCCCCATCATGGCATCGCTGGACCAGGTAAATTTACCGTTGGTGCCTTGCATCTGTTTCCCAATTCCGCCCATGTCGACAACCACAGCAAGTTTGTCCGGGGCTTTCATTGTCATGTTCATTTCGCCTTCCACGCCGACTTGAGCGATGCCAACCACGGCTTCGGCTTTAAGCGATTTAATACTCTTGTAGGCTTCAGCTCCGCCAGTCGCTTCGACATACTTATTCATGATTTCTTCAGCCGACGGCAAGTCGGTCTGAGCCATGATTGGACTGGTCAGCAACAGCAACGAAAAAACGGCAAAAGTAAGTTTAAGCATCTTCATGGAGGCTCCTAAAAAACGTATTCAAGCTGAAGGAAAAATCAGCGGAGGGTTTATGTTTCGGTCACCAATATTTGGAAACCGGTTTGACGTAGGATCAATTCAAATTTGTAACCGAGCGTATCAGTTGTCAGACTGCTTAAGCCATTTTAAGGCGGCCGTCATTACAGGGTCGACATCCTGTTGTAACAGTTGACGATCCAGCGGAATTTCGACATCTGGGGTGACGCCGTTCATTTCCAGCGACTTGCCGCTTTCGGAAACGTAATCCGCGATGGCGTATTGAAATCCATCTCCGTTGGGCAGTTTGACAACCGTCGAGGGCAACGCCAATCCGGCCGTACGGCGTCCGAAGATTTTAGCCACGCCCAGGTCCTGCAGGCCGCCGGAAAGGATTTCTGCGGATGAAATGGAACACTCGTCAACCAGCACGGCGACCTTGCCGGGATACTTTTCGGCCGCCGGAAAAACGACGAATTTCAATTCCGCGCCTTTCATGGTCATCACACCCAACTTGGCCTGTTCGGCAACAAATGGGCGAGCCATCCCCATGGTCATGCCGGCGATCCCACCGATGTTCCCACGCAGGTCAATGATCAAGCCATTGGCGTTGTCTGGATCGTTTACCGTTTCTCGGTAGGCTGGCATCAGGCGGGCGGGATCAAAAAACGCATTGAACCGAAAATATCCAATGCCTCCTTCCAGTGTGCGGCGATCGAAACGGATCCGCATCTCGGGAAGATTGCCAAACTTGGCATCAACGCCGGGTTGTTCTACCATGGTCAGTTCAAGTTCGTGGCGATCCTGGTCAAAGGTTTTGAATACCAGCTTCTTTTGTTTTCCGGTGATGCCATCGGTCATGCGGGTTAAGGTGAGTCCCGCCAAGGTTTCCATCCGAACAGGACCATGAGCCGCTGTTTCAAATTTGGGAGTCAAGTCGGCAATCTTCCGGTCGCCGACCTCCAGCAGTTCCCAACCCGGTAGCACACCTGCAGCTTCGGCCGGCGAGTCAGCAATCACATTGGTGACCAGAGCCCGATTGTCCTGGTTCAGGCGAATCTCGATGCCACAGTAACCGTCGCCCCCGGCAACATCGATGGCGTCGTAGGACTTGGATGGAATCACGCCAAAGTGGGATTGCCCCAGCTCGTTGATCATCGCTTGCAGCAGCTCGCGAACTTCATTGACATCCTTGGCCGCTTCGACTTGAGGCCGATACTTGTCCCCGATCGCATCCCAGGATTCTCCAACCAGTTCGGCGTCCCAGTGAGTGTTTTTAATCGTCGACCAGACTTGGTCGAATGATTTCAGCTGAACCTCCAGATCAAAATCGTCGTCAGCTTCCTGAGCCTGTTGCTGATCGTCCTGGAATTGAGTCAGCGATGCTGGTTCGGGGGATGGTTTCAAACCGATGCACAGCGGTACGATGACCGATGGGATAATCAGGGCCCAATTGGCTCCCTTGCAGCAGCACGATGATTTCATGGATTAACGGTAATTTGGGGGTAAGGTAGCGGGCGAGGCCAGTTCAGGTGAGTGGCGATCTGGCTGCTTTGCATGGACTGGTAGAAATGGCGGATTTGTCAATCATACCCACTCTGAAATCGGGTTGTTTCACGTTTCAGCGAATTCGGTTTCGCCCTGGATTCGGGGGTCGTTGGCAAATCTTGCCGTAGAAATTTGGCCGTCTGGAGAAAACGAGAGTTTCGATGTTGGCAGCCGTGGTTCGTCGCGTATTTTTTTGGGGTGGGCAAACAAAACGCAATTCGAACCGGGACCGAAACCTCAGATGGTTAAGTTCGGTTCGCGAATCCAGGCCGATGCAAATGGCCAGGCCTTGGGCCCTAAGGGCATCTTGATTCCTGTCCCCGGCCCTGCAGGCTGGGCTCGGTAAACCAGAGGGCCTTCGGCCCAGAATAAAGCCAACTTCAGGTGCAACTCGAGAATCGAGCATCACCCGACAGTGCCAGGTGCAAGCTTCTAAAATAGGTGTTTCACAGGCGTTGCCAAAATCTCGCGACGCAGTGAGCGAGCTGAGTTGACCCATTGCAACTTTCGAATTCAGTCGATTCGTCGGTGTTGCCGCAACGGGTTATCCGCAGTTTTGCCAGCTGCGAGTCCGACCGCTTTCCAGCACCGCGTCGCAGACTTTCTGCGTCTCCAGTGCATCGCGGAAGGTGGGTGAAGCGGGCTGGCCGGCTTCAACGCCTTTGATAAAGTCGGCGACTTGATGCACAAAGCTGTGCTCATAGCCAATGTTCAGTCCGGGAACCCACCAGTGGTCCATGTACGGGTGGTCACCGTCGGTCACGTGAATGCTGCGCCACCCGCGCATCGGGCCTTCGATCCGGTGGTCAAAGTACTCGAGGCGATGCAGATCATGCAGATCCCATTTAATCGACGCATGCTCGCCATTGATTTCAAACGTATACAACGCTTTATGGCCCCGGGCGTAACGAGTCGATTCAAACAACCCCAACGAACCGTTGTCGAAATGGCACATGAACGCGCAGGCATCGTCAATCTCGACAGGTTGGACTTGTCCTGATTCCTGATGCACACGTTCTTTGATAAACGTTTCCGTCATCGCCGTCACATCCTTGATGCCACCGTTCAACCACAGAGCGGTGTCAATGCAGTGGGCCAGCAAATCGCCAGTCACACCCGACCCAGCGGCTTTGGCGTCCAATCGCCACAGCGCCGCACCACCCTGAGGCAGGTCTTCAGCGATCGTCCAGTCCTGCAGAAAGTTGGCGCGGTAATGGAAGATCTTGCCAAGATTTCCACTGTCGATGATGTTCTTGGCCATCGTCACCGCCGGAATGCGGCGGTAGTTGTACCAGACCATGTTGGGAACACCGGCTTGTTCGACGGCGGCCACCATTTCTTCCGCTTCGGCGACGTTCATCGCGATCGGTTTCTCGCACAGAATCATCTTGCCGGCTTTGGCTGCGGCGATTGAAATTTCTTTGTGCAGGTTGTTGGGAACGCAAATGTCGACGGCATCAATGTCGTCCCGTTCGAGCAGTTTCTTCCAATCGGTTTCGATCGATTCGTAGCCCCAGTTGTCAGCGAACTGTTGAGCGGCTTCGGCGTTTCGAGCGCAAATCGCTTTCAGGATCGGCTGATGTTCGAGGTCAAAAAAATGCCCGACCGTTGCGTACGCGTTGGTGTGGGCTTTTCCCATGAAGCCGTAACCGATCATTCCGATATTCAGTGGTTTTTTGTTTGACATGATTTCCTTTGATGTCCTGGTTGTCACCTTGGTGGGTGACGATTGATTGGTTCAGTGGTTGATGATGGGCCACGCCAGGTGACCTGCCGTCGGCGGTTAGTTCCAGCCACAAGCATCCTGGACCTTGATCATGGCAGCCAGGATGGTGGTCCAGGTTTCAGGCTCGGCCAGCGTTGCATTGGGGAACATGCAGCCGTCCCAGCAGATATGTTCGATGCCCCGGTCCTGAGCTCCTTCGAGCCAGTATTTGGAACACTCGACAATATCCAGCTTGCCATTGGGGTCGTCGGCGGGGCAGTGTTTGCCGGTTTTGTCGTGGGATCCGGCACCGTGAACTTCGCCATCATTTTGAGCGACGTGGAAGTCGATCGTCCAGGGACGCAACTTGTCGGTCATCGTCTTGTAAGCGTCCCAGAATTCCTGTTCCGAGTATCCTTCCTGCAGCAGGGCATGTTCGGGCGCGTTGTAACCCATCAGGTACAGGTAGGTATGGGCCAGATCCGCCTGAAAGCCGAGCGTTTTGGGGCGATCAACGGCCTCCAGTAAATCCAGCATATCCTTCCAGGAGTGCATGCCTGCCCAGCAGATTTCTCCTTCGGCACACAGTCGTTCGCCAAAACTTTCGGCAATGTCGGCAGCTTGCTTGAACGTATCGGCAATTCGTCGTGTGTTGGTCACCGGATCCTGACGCCACGATTCGACACCGTGTTCGGCCGAGTCAATGCGAATGCAGCCGTATTTTCTTACGCCATGATCGTTGAAAACCTTGGCGATTTCGCAAGCCCGGCGAACTGCTGCCAGAAACTTGTCAACTTGTTCCTGGCTTCCCATCGCGCTGTCGCCGACGGTGCCTGGCCAAACCGGGGCGACCAGGGAGCCTACCGCCAATCCGCGGGACTGAATCGAATCGGCAATCCGTTTTAATTCGTCATCGCTGGCATCGGGGTCAGTGTGAGGGTGGAACAGGAAATAATCGACGCCGTCGAATTTGCGACCATCGACTTCCGCCGCCACGGTCCAGTCGAGCATCTGTTCGAGGCTGATTGGAGGTTCCTGATCGGGTTCGTCACCTTTGCCTACCAGGCCAGGCCACATGGCATTGTGAAGTTTGGGATAGTTGTGCATGTCTCTATTTCAGAATCGAGTTTCGGGTTTTTGAATTTGTGCGGAACCGGCAAGATCAATGGGGCTAGTTCTTGTAGTCACCGACGGCGGGAACCGAGTCCCAGGTGTGGGGGCCGAAATACCGAAGACCGACCAGCGGTTCGGCACCCGTGTTTTCGATGTTCACGCCGGCGGTCGCTGCTTCGTGGGTGATAAACACTTCGTCGTCGGTGGTTTGACCGTAGCGAATGATGACCGGGGTTTGCAACTTCAACGGGCCCATTGTTCCAGATCCTTGAACGGTGATCCAGCCACTGGCGCCAGGATCTTGCAAAGTGCATTTTGCTCCCGGTGCAACGGTCAATTCTCTGGCGGTAAACAACTGCTGATCATCCACGGTCCCGTAGACAATCCAGCGATCGACCCAGCCGTCACCTTCGTCGGCAACGATCGGTTCCAGATAATTGCTGTCCTTGAAATTGGGATCAACATTTTTGTCCCAATCCAATTGCCCGATGATGAAATCCAGGTCCTGGTGTTTGTCTGCCGGCATATCCTTGACCAACAATGACCACGGCACGTAGCGTCCTTCAACAATGTTCTGGAACATCCCGAACACATCGCTGCCCCACTGAGGTTCGTAGGTGCATAACGAACCGGGGGCGTGCAGGACTCCGGGCGGGATTAGCCAGCCGGTGCCACGCTTGAGTCGATACGCTTTCGATAAATCGAGAATCCCGTTTTCCCCCTTGTTCCAGTCCGCCAGGCATTGTCGTACCTGGTCCGGAGTGGTACCGGGCTCCAACCCCATGAAGGTATGAGGAAAATTGTTGTCGCAGTTGTTGTATTGTGGCGGGAAATAATAACTTTCCGGCTTGCCTTCCTGGCCGACCAGCGCCGCATCCTCAAAACTCTGGTGCATATGATGAGGAATCGGGCCCATGTTATCAAAGAACTTGGAGTACACCGGCCAGCGTTGATACTGGTTCCAGATTGATTCACCGATCAGCCTGACACCTGCTTCCTGAACCGCATCACGCAAGAGGAAGGTTTGTCCTTCGAAACGACAAAAGCTCAGGCCTTCGGTGGCCTCACGATTTTCGTTGGCCGCTTCGGTGGTGCTGGCGAACCATCGTTCATCGATCCCACCCCGCTCAGCGCCCATTGCGTAGTAGTCGTCGGGGTGCAGACGGATCCGTTTCCCGGGGTGCAGGAAACTTCGGGGGACCCAGGTTGGCGTCAGCCGCAACAAACCCTGGCCGGCATCGAGTGCCCGGTCAAGAATCGAAGCCACGTTATCTTGAGAAATCTGGGGGAGCGATTGCGAGTCAGGCATGGGTGGTCAGTATCCGCTAAAATCAACCATGGTGGATTTAAGCGCGATCTTCAAATGATAATGTTAGCGATCGCGCCCGTCCGAGTTTAATCGATTTACGTTCGGTTTGGGGTAGGGCAAACGAATTTTGCTGCCGACGACCGATTTTCAAAATTTGACTTGATTGAAACCGAAGAATGAATATCGCTGAATTGGAATCAGGTGCCCGAATTCTTGATCGCCAGGGTGATCGAACCGCGCCGGGGCTGGGGTATACCGCGTTCGAACTCATGTCGGGGGTCTCGCGCGGTGTCCAATGTGTTACCTTGACCGCCGGGAAACTGCAATTGCTGGTGCTGCCAACGCGGGGGCTGAGCCTGGGGTGGGCAGAATTCGACGGAGTTCGGTTCGGCTGGGACTCGCCGGTTCGGGGCCCCGTTCATCCTCAGTTTGTCCCCTTGGAAGAACCTGGCGGGTTGGGGTGGTTGGATGGTTTCGATGAAATGTTGGTCCGCTGTGGATTGACCAGCAATGGGGCTCCCGATTTCAACGAGCAAGGTCGATTGATCCATCCGTTGCATGGTCGAATTGCAAACTTGCCAGCTCGATACTGGAGCGTTGCTACCGATGAGTCCCAGAATTCGGTAACCATGGCCGGTGCCGTGGAGGAAAATCGTTTCCATTTTTCTCGGCTGGAGCTGCAAACGAAGATCCAGATTTGTGGCAATGACGGCGTGATTCGGATTTCTGACGTGGTCGTCAATCGATCGGATCGACCCGCCCAGATTCAGCTGCTGTACCATGCCAACTTTGGGCCGCCAATTCTGGAGCCCGGCAGTCGCGTCCACGCACCCGTTCGACGTCTGGTTCCGAGAGATACGCACGCCGCCCAGGATGTCGGCCAGTGGGATTCGTTTGATCAGCCCGATCCGGGCTATTCCGAGCAAGTCTATTTTTCCTCGTTGCAGTCCGATTCTGACGGACAAACGCAAGCCGTGTTAACGGATGCCAAGCAGCAACGGGGGGTTGCGCTGCGTTACTCGACCGATGCTCTACCCTGTTTTTCGCTGTGGAAGAATACCGTTGGGATGGCCGATGGTTACGTGACTGGGCTGGAGCCGGCAACCAATTTTCCCAACCCGCGCAGTTTTGAAGAGGCTCAAGGCCGGGTAGTTGAGTTGCCACCTGGAGGACGTCAGGAATTCGAATTGGAGCTTGAGTTGATGGTCGAGGCAAGTGCCGTATCGCAGGCGATCGGGCGTGTGGAAAAATTGGCCAACGGTGAAGCGGAAATTGAATCGCAATTGGATCCCGGTTGGTGTAGCTGAAGGTTTCAGCCGCGGCTTTCAACTTAAACTCGAGCCTAAACTTGAACTTAAACCTAAACCTAAACTCGAACTCGAAGTTGAAGTTGAAGTTGAAGGCATGCAACTCGGTTTTCGTTCGTGCTTGCGAGCAAGACTTGGTCGATTTGATCGAGATTGACGGGCCTGTTTTTTTGACTTTCGGTTTGCCATACATTTGAAAGTCGATGTCTGCCGCATCTTTGCCAAACGTTGAAGTTGCCAAAGGCCGAAGGCCAAGCCGTTTGCCCAGCCCAGGGTAGCGCTCTTCTCGCTGGCGAGAAGAAAGCAGGCCCTGGGCTAAATCAGCCAATGAATAGTCGGTCCTGGCAAAGCAGGAATCAAAACGCGATTCGATCCGGGACCGAAACCTCGATAGTTGAGATCGGCCCGTGAAGCCAGGGCGATGCAAATGACCAGGCCTTCGGCCCTGACAGGCATCTTGGTGTCTGTCCCCAGCCCTCCAGGCTGGGCTAGGCAAACTGGAAGGCCTTCGGCCTGGAAACAAGCCAACTTCAAGTGGAGCTCAAGAAGTAGGCATCACCCGAGCGAGCTAGTTGCAGGCGCTAATATTAGGTTGCTTGGCAGGCACTGGCAAAACCTCTCTCGAAGTGTGCGAGGGGAGTTGCCCCCCAACTCGAACTCAAACTCGAGCCTAAACTTGAACTCGAAGTTGAAGTTGAAGTTGGCACTATCGCTGATCTTCATACAGCAATTCCAGCCCGCGTTTGGAGCGGAACAACTGTCTGAAATTGAGCATGGGGATCAGCAGAAAGCGTACCAGTTCCCAGGTTGAGTAGGCATGCAGTTTTCTGGCCGACGTCATGACGGGTGGTCGGACGATTTGAAAACGCCCGCGTTGCTTCAGTTGTCGGCTGAAGAAAAACTCTTCGGCGGCATAGTAGTTTTCATCGAAGCCGCCGAATTGCTCAAACAGGTCTCGACGGCAAAACATGTAGCAGCCGGCCGCCCAGCGTCCCAGGACCTGCCAGACGATCACGACCAGGTAGTACATCCACCGTTTGGCGAAGAATAAATTCTCGGGCTCTGGAATCGCGACGTGGGCACCGCCGCCGGCACCGCCATCGGCCAGGTGCTGCAGGCTGGCACGAACTGTCTCGATCGGGATTTGCGTGTCCGCGTCGACAAAAACGATCCACGGGTAACTTGACGAGTTCGCTCCAGCATTTCGAACCGCGCCAATGTTGCGGAGCTCAACATCAATCACGGCGGCTCCATGGTCGCGCGCGATTTCCGCCGTCTCGTCGGTGGAAGCATCGTTAACCACGATGACCTCTGCGGTCAATCCAAGCTTTTCGATGGCCTTGTGGATCGCTGCCAGGGTTGGTCGGAGATAATTGGCTTCGTTGTGAGCAGGAATCACAAACGACACTGCTTCAAAACGTTCCTCAGGCAGCAGCAATTCACCTTTACCGTACATGGTTGGTACTCGCGGCTGGTTGTTTGGTCTGACTGGGGTGCAGTTGCTCCCAGATCACGTGGGGGTCAAAGGACAGGGACGCGACCATACTCATCGTCACGCACAGGACGAAAGCGACGATCGCAGGGCCAAAATGAAATTCGACCATGTCGCCAAGTTTGACCAGCATGACCATGAAGGCCAGTAGCATCACGTCCATCATGCTCCATTTTCCCAGGTGCTCGATCAGTCTTAACGTAAAGGCCTTGTGGTGGCGATGCAGGATTTCCAGGCAGCTGAGTTCCAGCAGCAGGACGATTTTGGTCAATGGAAACACAATTGAAAACACAAATACGACCGAACTGACAAAGTAGTTGCCGTGCTGAAACAGTTCGATAATCCCGCTCAGAATGCTGGATCGGTTGCGCAGGCCCAGTTGCTCGATCTCAAGGATGGGAAGCAGGATGGCTGGCCAAAACAGGACGAAAGAAGCCAAAGCGGCGGCTGCAGTACGGCTGGCCGAGGTCCGGCTATTGGTCAGTCGGGGGAATTTGGAGCCACAACGCGAGCAACGGGCCGTCTGGTCCCGTTGAAGGCTGGGGATTTGATGGATCAGCCCGCAGCAATGGCAGGCCTGCAGCGGTAAACTGGTATCGGTCAAGGCTGCGGACACGAGCGTTGGTTGTGTGATGGGTGAGTGTTTTGAAAGTTAGGCCAATCCGGTTTTTGCTTGGGAATGGAAACCTGACGCCTAAGTTTAAAAGCTGCACTATCGCAGGTTTTGCTTGGAAATGGAAACCCGACGCGTGAGCGAGGGCTACAACGATGCGTGTT
>CAZJEK010000127.1:6831-14831 GCA_964545005.1 uncultured Pirellulaceae bacterium | reverse complement strand
CCATGTCAACCAAATTCGCGAGACAACTACCCTACATACATTCCGGTAGAGTCAGCATATTTCAAATTTGGAATCCATTCAACCTGCCGCTTAATCAAACTGCTTTTTGCCGCGTAAGATATGGTGGTAGTGCTGAGCAAATCGATGGGCTTCGTCGCGAACATACTGCAACAACCGCAGCGAAAACGAGTGACGGCTTAATCGCAGCGGCTCGGATTCTCCCGGTCGAAAGATTTCTTCTTCCTTTTTGGCCAAACTGATCAGTACCGGGGGATTAATCCCCAACGCTTCAAAAGCGGCAACGGCGCTACTCAGCTGACCCTTGCCACCGTCGATCAACAGGATGTCGGGAAACGCATCCTGCTCATCATGCAGTCGCTTGAAACGACGTGAGACCACTTCATGTATACTGCGAAAGTCATCGACCCCAGCCACATTCTTGATTTTGAACCGGCGGTAACCAGGCTTGAACGGCAAGCCATCGATGAATTTCACCAGACTGGCAACTGTTTCACCTCCGCCCAGGTGAGCAATGTCAACGCCTTCGATGGTGCGCGGCGTTTCCGGTAACTTCAACACTTGCCGCAAACCGGCCAGCCCCTTTTTGGGGTCGATGTGGAACACTTCGGGTTGTTCATGGGTATCCAATTCCCCGCGTTGATCCAGCGTTTCAAGGAGTTGTATTTCGTCCCGCAGCCTGGCCGCTTTTTCAAAATCAAGTTCTTTGGAAGCCGCCAGCATTTCGTCCCGCATCTGTTTGAGCAACCGTTTCTTGTTGCCCTGCAAAAACATCTGTAAGCGACGGATATCTTTCTTGTAATCTTCGCGAGAGATTCTCAGATTGCAGGGAGCGGTACACTGCTTGATGCTGGCCAGTAAACAGGGCCGAAACCATCGCCAGCGATTGTCATCAGCGTCAATGTCCAGTGTACAGGTTCGAAACTTGAAGATCCGTTGCAGCACCTGAACCGCACCACGCAATGACCCTGCACTGGCAAACGGTCCGTACAGTTTGACGCCTTTGGATTCCGGCTCTCTGGTGATTTCAACGCGGGGATAGTCTTCGTACGTGGTGATCTGCAGATAGGGAAATGACTTGTCGTCTTTCTGGATCTTGTTGTGAACTGGTTGAATGTCTTTGATAAGCCGCGACTCAACCAGCAGCGCGTCAACTTCGCTTTCGCAATCGAGATAATCAATGTCGGCGATTTCTCCAATCCAGGGCGCTGTGCGGGCGTCTTCCGCGGCAGCTTTGAGAAAATAACTCCCTGCCCGCGACCGCAAATTGGTCGCTTTGCCAACGTAAATCACAACGCCGGCGGCGTCCTTCATCAGATAAACGCCAGGGGTGGTCGGAAATGACTTGACCTTCGCGGCAGCCTGTTCAAACGGCGTCGACCGAACATCGGCCGACCTGATTGAATCTTGATCTGGATCTGGGTTCGTTTCATTCATCTTCATCCCCAACAAATCCAGTCAACGATTGGCGAGGTTCTTGACGTCTTTCAACAAACGGCGAGCCGGTTCGAGGTCAGGTTTTGCAAGAAGGCATTTTTCCAGCAGTTGCCGAGCGTCAAAGTATTGTTCGACCGACACATAGGCATGGGCAAGAGCCAGATGAATCGACTCGTCCGCCGCATTCTCGCACTCCAGGCCGCGGCGCAACGTTTCGATCGCTGCCTGTTGTGATCCGGCTGACAACTGCAGGTTGCCTAAAAACAAGTACCCGGTCGCGTCTTCGGGCGCTCGTTCGATCTGTTTGCGGTACCACCGATCAGCCGATTCGAAGTCGCCCTGAGTCCGGCTCAAGTGCCCCAATTCTCCGAACACAACTTCGACAGGGCCATCGGCTCCCGACAACGCGATGGCTTTGTCATACGCTTCTCGCGCGGCGTCAAATCGGCCCAGCTGGGATAGCGCATGGCCGAGATCGATCCAACCGCGGGCACTATCGGGGTTGATCTGCAAATACCGTTGCAACAGGTCCGCAGCGGTTGCAAACAAACCGGCGTCGGTGGCACTGACGATCGCCTGAACCTCGGGAGGCAACTTTTTTGCCATCGCCAAATACCTATTTCTCAATCACGGTAGCTTTGTTGATCGTCACGTCTTCCACGGGGCGATCACTGCCGTCGGTCGGCGTGCTGCCAATTGCTTTAACCACGTCCATGCTTTCGGGCGTCGCTTTGCCAAAAGCCGTGTACTGGCCATCCAAATAAGAGTGCGTTCCCAGGCATATGAAAAACTGGGATCCTGCCGAGTTGGGATTTTGCGATCGAGCCATCGACAGAACGCCTTCTTCGTGGGGCGTCTGATTGAACTCCGCATCGACTTGGTACCCGGGGTTGCCGGTTCCGGTGCCCAGCGGACAACCGCCCTGGATCATGAACCCATTGATGACCCGGTGAAAGACCAGGCCATCGTAGAATCCAATTCGTGCCAACCCGATCATGTTTTTGCAATGCTCAGGCGCAACGTCGGGGAACAGGTCGAGGTCAATTCCCCCAGCAGTCGTTTCCAGGTGGACGCGGTATTGCTTGTTTTCAAAATCAACATCGGCGACGGCGGCTTCAACTTCTGCCTGCTTACTCATGAGTGTCTCTGGTTCGGGTTTTAAGTTGGTTGTGTCTCGAGCCGTGAGTATCGCATCAATTCCAGCAATACCGCAGCCCTGAAAAAGAAAACGTTCCCGGCTTGGCGGGAACGTGATTCATCTTGTGGCAACTACTCAATCAGTTCAGTCTTTGGCCTGGAATTCCAAATCGTTACGAAGCAACTCGGTTATCTCGCCAATTGACTCAAATCGATAGTAGCTCGCTGCCGAACTGATCGCCGGCGTGGCACCCCGGAAAGGTCCGAATTGATCTTTGAGGTATTCACGACCGACTTCTTCCATTGACCGAGCACCTGCTTGGCATTCAATCACAAAAACGCGATCATTGCTGGCCCCTTCCACCACGCCAGCTTGCCCCGGCTGCAGTGAAAACGCGACCTGCATGAAGTCGTCATCAGCGTCACCGGTGGCGCCAAACGGCTGAGATATTTGTCGGGACTGGCTGTTGAACCAGGTGAATGCGCCCGTGTCCATCGCTTTTTCGGGATACAGGTCTTTCAAGCTTTTGCCTTCGGCACGATTGACTTTCTCGGCAATCGAGTTGGCATCGGCCAGAGCCAATTTCTTGGCCTCCTGTTGTTTCCAGTAGTCGACAATTTCAGGCTCAGCCTCTTTAAGAGTCGGCACTCGCGTGTCCTGTTTCTCTTCGAACCAGAAAGCGAACATATTGGGGGCCGGCAACCCAGCTTGTACGACTTCGGGCTCGAACAAGCGTTTTTTGTCATACTGGCTGAAGACCTGCAACGGGATATTCATCCCCAACAGGCCTCCGAATTCGTCCTTTTCGAATTCAACGGAACTGACCATTCCAGTTTCGCGGAATTCGAGGTTGTACCGATCAGCAATGTCTTCGAAGTCCAACGGTTCGGGCAGCGGAGCAGTGCTGTCGATTTCGTTTTCCATCAGTGCTGCCATGTAGCCGCCAATCTCCACACTGGCTTTGGTGATGGCCTCTTTCATCGCATTGCGGGCAGGCTCCTGGGCCATCATCCGCTTGACGTCCTCAGCGACGTCCTTCAACGGTTTAACTTTGCGTTCCTGTTCGGGCTGGGTCGGCTGGTTGTCTTCCAACTGCAACATATCACCCAATCCGCCCGGCAGTGTTTCTGGTGCAACCTCTTGCGGAGGCGCCGGAACTTCAGGCGTTTCAGTCGATTCCTGAACCGATCCAGTTTTTGCTGGTTCAGCATTTTCCGCCTCGGTATTTTCTTGAGCGCCCTCGGATTGCTGTTGATCAGCCGCCGATTCGGCAGGATCCTGCAAGCTGACAAACGAGGTCGCTGGCTGAGCAGAAATCAACGACACGACGGAATCGTAAAGCGAGTTCCCATTTCGAGACTGATCGCTTCCTTCCCCCTCTTGGTTACCCGCCTCGTTTCCAGGACCCTCGGAACCAGCTTCTTCCGTGCCGCCTTCGGTTGACTCTCCGGTGCCGCCTGCCGGCGCTTCGGTCTCTTCGGAGCCACCTTCGGTTTCGTTGCCGGAGTTTTCATCTGCTGGCTTTGGATCCGGTTTGCCCTCGGCAGCAGGCTGATTTTCGCCGGTCGCCTTTTGGCCAGCTTCAGGGTCGGCTGGCTTTTCTGCAGGCGCTGGATCGGCTGTTGGCTTATCCCCGTCGCCCTCCTTTCCCGTTTCTTCGGGCTGATTCATTTCAGGGTCTGCGGGAGGTGCATCAACATCGCCAGGGGCAGCATCTTCTTCTCCCGGAGGGGGGCTTGGCTGGTCACCATCACCTTCACTGCCTTCGCCTGCGGGAAGGTCATTCGAGGGCGGGGGCGTATCGATCCGGAACGAGTTATCGTTGGCAATCGGTTCCATCACGATAAAGTGCTTGGCTTCGACCAGTCGATCGTATTCTTCCTGAACTTGCTGGTCCGTAATTTCATTCATGGCATTTTCAAGAAAGGTCTCGAAATTTGCCTTGAAGTATTGAATATTGGCGCGATTCGGAATTTTGAACCCCAGACCATCCTCGGACTGCCAGGGAAGTTCGGTTTTACCTTCTTCAAACAGCCGTTTGATTTCCGACGGTGAAGGTTCAGATTTAACCTGGTTGAGGTAATCGTCGACACTGAGTGGCAACAACTGGCACTCAATTTGTTCGTGAGTCCGGAAGTACAGCTGCATGCCTTCAGTCACGTTCGGCACCGGCAACCGATAATTATCGAACAGAAAATCCATCATCTGCATGTACAGCAATTCGGTTTTCAGCTGTTCTTTGACAACGATGAACGGCACGTTCGGATTGACTTTGCGATTCATCGCTTCCAGCTCGTTCTCGCTGAATCCGGCGTCGGCCGAAATCATGCTGAGGTAACTGTTAACCATCACATCGCTGGCAACAAACCCTTCCTGTTTGGCTTTTTCAGCAAACATCACGCGGCTCATGATGTCGCCAGTCAATTCGTTGTTGCTGAGTTGAGGCACTGGAATCGCCAATGGGCGGTACGTGTCCAGTTTGGCAGCCGATTGCTCCTGCAACTCACCCAAAAATCGTTGCACGTCATAATGCCGGACTCGCAACGTTTCCAGTTCTGCCTCGGTTAAATCACCACCCTTCCAGCTTGCGAGCGTCTTATTCTCAAACGCTTGACTGCCGGAACCTTGGCTAAGGCGATCGAAAACAGGTCCCAGGCCAAATATCACCATCGCGGCAGAACCAAGAACGACCATCAAAACAGTCGCGTGACGACGAAACCAACCGAGCATATTAGATCCAACAGGTTGAGTTGAAATTAAACAAAATTTGACTGAGCTTCCGCCGGAACCAGAATCCCTCAAAAAACCGTTTCGCGCAAGCCAAACCGGCATTGGGAAACGGCGGTAGGGGTTGACAACGAATGTCAGGCCCGATTAATTCTCAATCCTTGAAAGTATCAGGCAGCTTGTGCCAGATGTCCAAAGAATAACGATCAAGCCAAAATTTATCGCCGTTTTGCCCCCAATTCAATGCCAAATCGCTTTCGCGGGCCAGCATCCAATCGTCCGGTGCTTGCCAATCCAAGCGATTGCTACGAATCGGGCAGTTGTGTGACTTGGCTGAGTTTCACAAAACTCTTGAGCAAAATCGCCGAAATTTAAGAGGGGCCGCCGTCGATCCCCCCAAATTTGTTATCCCTCCAACCACGTCAGGCTCTTTTAGGCATGTCGAAAACCCTCATCATTGCTGAAAAACCCAGTGTCGCGACTGACCTCGCCCGCGTGTTGGGCAAACTTCCCGAGTTTGGAAAGTTTGAGAAAAAGAAAGATTATTTCGAGAACGACTCCGCTTACGTCGCATCGGCGATCGGACACTTGGTCGGTTTAAAGATGCCCACCAAGGAAGACGGTAAAAAGCTTCCCTGGAGCATGAAGCATCTGCCGCACATCCCGGACGAATTTGAGCTGGAGCCAATCGAACGCAGCTTGCCCCGTTTCAAACTGCTGGTCAAGCTGATGAAAGACAAGGAAGTCACGACCCTCGTGAATGCCTGCGATGCTGGACGCGAGGGCGAGCTGATTTTCCGCTACTTGTTGATGATGGCCGATGTCAAGAAAGACTTCGTCGTCAAGCGAATGTGGATGCAGTCGATGACCGATGACGCGATCATCGAGGCTTGGAATGACCTTCGCGATGGCGAGGAGATGCAACCGCTGGCCGATGCCGCGATTTGCCGAAGCGAAAGCGATTGGCTGATCGGGCTCAATGGGACCCGTGCCCTGACGGCGTTTAACTCTCGCAACGGGGGTTTCAATGTGACCTCGGCCGGTCGCGTCCAGACGCCAACGCTGTGTATTCTGGCTGAACGAGAGCGAAAAATTCGCGCCTTTGAGCCCAAACCTTACTGGGAAGTTCACGCCGACTTTGAGGTCCAACGCGGTGAATATGCGTCCCGCTGGTTCCGGGAAGACTTTGAAAAAGACGAAAACGATAACCAGAAAAAAGCCGAGCGGATCTGGTCCAGGGAAGCAGCCGAAGACATCGTCCAGCGTTGCCAGGGGCAAGTCGGCACGGTGGAAGAAAACCGCAAGCCTCAAAAACAGGCCCCGCCGCAGTTGTTTGATTTGACCAGCCTGCAGCGCGACGCGGGCACCAAGTTCGGATTCTCCGCGCGGCGTACCCTGCAACTGGCTCAGGCACTTTACGATCGCTACAAGCTGTTGACTTATCCGCGTACCGACAGCAAGTATTTGCCCGATGACTATCTCAATACCGTCAAAAATACCATCCAGGATTTTGCCGCTGCCAAACCAAATGCTTCCATGCCACAATTGTTGATCGACTGCTCCAAACGGATCGGTGACAACAATCGAGTCACTCCTACCAAGCGGGTATTTAATACCTCGAAGGTGAGCGATCACTTTGCCATCATCCCCACTGGCAAACTGCCACCACCGAAATTGGACGAAGCCGCAGCCAAACTGTACCAACATGTACTCAAACGTTTCCTGGCCATTTTCTATCCGCACGCCGAATTCGAAATTACCCGTCGGATCACCCGCGTGGGACAGGACAGCTTTCGAACCGATGGACGAATCCTGGTCGTACCGGGCTATCTCGAAGTTTACGGTCGCAAACCTGGTGCCGCCGGCGACAAGGATGAACTGTGTGCCGTCGACGATGGAGAATCAGCCACCAACTCGCACATCGAAGCCCAGGAAAAGGAAACGCGTCCTCCGGCACGCTACAACGACAGTTCGCTGTTGTCCGCAATGGAAACGGCGGGCAAACGTGTCGACGATGAAGAGCTTCGCGAAGCGATGAGCGAACGTGGGCTGGGAACTCCTGCCACCCGGGCATCGATTATCGAAAACCTGATCAAGCAAAAATATGTCTTTCGCCACGAGCTGAACAAACGCGACCTGGTAGTTTCCAACAAAGGACTCGCGCTGGTCGACTTGCTGGACCAAATCGGCATCGAAGCCCTCGGCAGTCCCGAGATGACAGGCGAGTGGGAACATAAGCTCAAGGAAATGGAACACGGCAGGCTGAGCCGCGAAGTGTTCATGAGTGAAATCAATGATCTGACCAAGAAGATTGTCGAACAGACCCGGGATTTTACCGATACGATCGTCAATCGACCGTTTCCCGACCTGCAAGCTCCCTGCCCCGAATGCGGTGCCCAGGTGCATCGGCAAACGGATGGAGTGTTTGAGTGTCGCAATCCTGAATGCGGTTTCAGGTTGAAAAAGCATATCGCCAGTCACGAATTAACCGAAGATGAAGCGCGGGAACTGATGATCAATCGAATCATTGGCCCCATTACCGATTTCAAGAATCGTTTCGGCCAACCTTTCGAGGCAGAACTGACGTTAGCCAAGGAAAAGAAGTCCTGGAAAGTTGGATTCAAATTCGAAGGCGACGATCGACGCGTCGGCGAACCCGCTGGTGGGTGAGCTCGACGTG
>CAZJEK010000127.1:1921-6821 GCA_964545005.1 uncultured Pirellulaceae bacterium | reverse complement strand
GACGATCGACGCGAAGAGGAACTGAAAAACCTCAAGGATGAACAAATCATCTGCCGGGCCAAGAAATCAGACGATTCCGACGAGTTGATCCCGATTTACGAAGTCGACAGCGCCTACCTGGCCCCCGACATGGCCACGAAAGTCGACGAACGTGGAGTCCGGATTAGCAAAACGATTTTGAAAAAGGACATCCCGGTCGAACAAGCCATTAAACTGTTTGTCGATGGCAAGACCGATTTGATGCCTGGATTCATCTCGAAAAAGGGAAGACCGTTTTCGGCCCACCTGCTGCTGGATCGAGAAAAAGGCAAACTGGATTGGGAGTTTGCCCCGCGGAAAAAGAAAGCCGACAAGGACGGAGACGGCAAGCAGAAAGAAGCGACCAAGAAAAAAGCCGCTAAAAAGAAAGCCAGCAAAAAGTCGACTAAGAAGAAAAAGTCGTCGAAAAAGAAATCCGCCAAGAAAACCGACGACTAAGTTTTCCAACCCAGGTGGCGATCGGTTAATCGATAGAATCGTTTCCGGGTCCACCAATCGTTGACTTTCAATTCACCATCGGACCTTACGGTCAACCTTTTTTCGAGACCACCATGACTCCAGCTAACATCAGTTTGGTAAACGCAGTTATCCTGATCGCCATGGGACTATGGGGATACTTTGGTGCGGCTGATCCATCCAAAACGGCTTTCATTCCGGTCGTCTTGGGAGTCGTTCTGCTATTGCTGAATCCGGGATTACGAAAGCACAATAAATTGATCGCCCACATCGCGGTTGTGATTACATTTCTGATCCTGATCGCTTTGATCATGCCTTTGAAAGGAGCGATCGGGCGGTCTGACAACATGGCCATCTATCGGGTCGCTGCGATGATGGCTTCTTGCGTGCTGGCGATGATTGTATTCGTGAAAAGCTTTATTGACGCCCGTCGAAACAAACCGGCCGAAACCGCCAAGTAATCATGGTAGTATTCAATGCAACGCGAAGAGCTTACCGCAGCGACGCAGAGTTCGCTGAGGACGCGCGAATTTTCCTTCGAATTGCTGCACACTCTCCGGCCTCCGCGTCTCTGCGGTTTTCTTCTTCATGATTCGAACATCCAACTCCACCCTTACCCTTCCCCCTTCTCCTTCAACTCCATCAACTCTTGCCGCACGGCCTTAAGCGTCTTGGCGACTTCTGCCCGTTGAAGCTCGGCTTCGTCAAGAAACTTCTGAGCCTGTTTTCGCTTGCGATACTCCTGCTTCAACCGCTTTTTAAATCGCACGGTCAACTCTTCAATATCTTCGGTTGGTGCAGCTTGCCGCGCCGATTCCAACGCGTCATCACGAGCCTGCTCGGCAGCGGCCCGCAATTTCTGCTCGGCAGCCAACTTGGATTCCAGTGCTTCCAGAGAAGTCTCAGCTGATTGACGCAGCGTTTGTTCGGATTCCAGTTGGGCGACCAATTCATCACGCTCCGCCTCCAGATGTTGACGAGCCTCTTGTTCAGTTTCCAATTGGCTCGTCAGCTCACTGCGGATCGAATCAACGTCCTCGCGAGCCAGCATCTCTGATTCCAGCTGAGACTTGAGCTGGTCACGTTCGGTTTCGGCAGCTTCACGAGCGGCCCGCTCCTGCTCAACTACTTCGGCTTGCTGTTTACTTGTTTCCTCAATCGCAGTCCGCGATTCGTTTGCCGACACAACTTCCTGTCGCTCAGCGGCCAGCTGATCTTCCAGAGCCTTGACCATGGCCTCAGCGTCACTCAGAGCTGCGTTGGCGGTTTCCAATTGACGGGCCTGTTCGGTCAAATGCGATTCGAGGCCTTTCACTTGAACCGACAACGTTGCCTGCTCGGCGCGAACGGTTTCTAGGTCCGCGACGGACGCTTGCGCCTGGACCTGATACTCCTTCGCTTCGGATTCCAATTGATTGAGTGCCTGGTTGGCGGCAGCAAGATCTTCCTCCAGGGATTTCCTTTCGGCTGATAATTCGGTTACTCGCATCTCCAGGCTCTCCAGCCGTTTCCGATCGGCAGAGGCTTCCGGATCGAACAACACTGGAGCTGCAACGGGGAGCGCCGCTTCGGAGGGCGTTTCGGCAAGCTTTAACTTTGGCCCGCCAGACGACTCTGCCGAGCTTAATTCGGGCTCGGAGGATTCTTCGGAATCAACAGCTTGCCCATCCGCGTCGACGGCAACCGTGATTTCTGGCAGTGCAGCTTGACTGGTCGCCTCCATCGCGATGTCCAACTCACCGCTCAATTCAAGTTCATCGTCATCGTTATCAAGCTCGAAGTCCTCTTCAAAATCTTCGTCGAAATCGAATTCATCATCGTGAACATTGATCGTCGCGCTGGACGACTCAACTGAAATCGTCGCAGATTCTTCATCTTGAAAACGATCGCCAGAGATCGCGTCGGTTTCCTGTTTCGCCACCGGCTCAGACTGACTTTCCTCGGTGTTAGCCAGATCGCCGACCAGGTCTGCTGAGTCGGCTACGGCGTGCGACGTGCTGATCGAACTGGCAACTGCCGACGCCTCTTTTTTACCGCCTAAAAACCCAAACATCCGCGACATCAAAGACGGCTTGGGCTCAACCGTTGCGTGCCGCTCGGCGGGTTCATCGGACTCAGCGGTTTGCCGAGGCTGAATCGCGTCATGGCTGGATTCGGCTGCTCCGTCCGAGTCAACCACGACCGGAGGTTTTTCCGGCGGTAGAGACTCTTCCTCAGCATCCAGCTTCAGATCCGCATCTGAATCTTGCAGTCCCAGGTCAAGCTCGGAGTATTCGCCGGAATCAAGTTCGAAGTCCAGGTCCATCTTGGAGGACACTTGAGGCTTGATGTCTGGCCGATCGGAATTGGGAGAACGTATTTCGACTTTGTTAGGCTGTCCGTCGAACACAACGGAATCAAGGGAATTCTCGTCCTGGACTTGTTCGAGATCGATATCGAGCTCTGGATCGGAATCGTCAAAGTCAAAATCGAGCGCACTATCGGTCATTTGAACCGTGGGCGAAACATCGGCCGAAGGCGGGCCTTCCAGCAGATCGTCATCCAGGTCGGGGGACTTGGACGTTCGTTTTGGTTTATCCGAACCCATCTCGTCGGCCTCATAAGTAAGGAGTAATTGTTGCGAACCGGTCGAGGACTTGTGGAAGCGATTACTTTTTTTAAATTTGCCGCGAACATTTTTTTCAGGATCGATGACCGCTGACATTTTTCGCGTCTGCCGATCAGCACGTGGTCGAAAAGCCTGTACCATCAAGATCAAAACGATCAACAGCAGACCATAAAACCAATTATCCGCAAACCATTGAGCGAGCGACGAACCATCTTGGGCCAGCAACATTGCCAACGGGAATGAAAACTGACACCGCGAATCCGGACCTGTCGAAAAAACCCGATTGCCGGGTATCGCAGGCGTGGTGTCGCGCAAAACAACCATCTGAACGGTGGTCCGTGAATTGATTCAGGCAATGGCTCCGTGCCTGGGCTGATCCTCCGATAACTGGTTACGGTCGTTCGTGGCAATCAGTAACCAACGGTACATTGTAGCCTAATCCAGCGCATATTTCACCGAATTAGCCGCCGTCTTAAACTCACAGCAAATTTGACTGCCCGGACTTCCATCTTGAGCCGATTTCGATGAATATATGAGGCTGAAGTTCGCACTCGTCCGTCGGCTGGACGGCGCGGCATCACCGCCTCACCAAGCGTCATCAGGGTAGCGTCATTAAAGAGATATTTGTTCCGTTTTCGAAATTTGATTTTGGCAACGTGCTGGTTGACCGTGATGGGATCGCCGAGGTCAACCCGCACCGGTTTGAAATGCAGCTCTTGGACGGCATTCTATATGTCGATGACGACCATGCCGTGGGCTATCTGGACATCCATGAAGATGATTTCTGGGTTCGCGGCCACTTCCCCGGTCGTCCCCTGATGCCCGGCGTCCTGATTTGCGAAAGTGCTGCCCAGTTGTCATCCTTCTTTGCGGTCAAGATCGGCTTGGTCACCGATGGCGTTGTCGGATTGGGCGGGCTGGAATCAATTCGTTTCCGCGGACCGGTCCTTCCCGGCAAGCGACTGGTATTGATGCTCCGCAAAGGCAAATCACGGAAAAACGCGATGTTCAAAGCCGAATTCCAAGGCTTTGTCGACGAGGAGCTCTGCGTCGACGGCGTCATCAAAGGTGTCGCACTCAGGTAGACAACTCCCTTTGCTCCTCGAGAGGTTGGCACTGTCGAGAGGTTGGCACTGTAGACACCCTCCCGCTTGCGGGAGGGTCGAGCCAAAGCGAGGGGAGGGATTACGAGTCCCCTCTCCGGCCCTGACAGGCCGACTCGGCCGACTCTCCCACGGGTCCAAGGGAGAGTATCTTCCTCCAGCCCGCCACTAAAAAATGTCAGCCTTTGCGTGAGAGTTGTGCTCCGACCCCCATCCGCTTTTTGGCCGTCAACACACGCCCGCAGACCCTCCACTCAAGCTACACGGCGATTACCACGCTGGACCTCTCCCATCCGTAACGCGTGTTGTTTCAACAGGTCAAGCACGTCGGTATCGCACCAATAGTTCAAATGACCGCGCGGACCGAGTGGAAAATTATGGCACTCCATCTGGTGAGCCAACGGCTGGGTTCCCGTTTGCGGTGCCTTTAAAAATGGATCACTGATGGGCCGCGGATTCCCAGCCGCATCAAGCTCGTCAGCCGCCGAAGGGAACGCCGAGTTGGACAGCAATGAATCCGGAAACTCAATCTGAGTCCCCACGTAGTCGTCGACTCGAAAGATGTTGATCCAACAATCGACTCGTCGCCGAATCGCCGACCAAAACGGTTGATCCAACATCGGGTAACACAAACGAAAGTAGTGCTGGTACAAGTGATTGAACGGGGATCCCATTGTGGCCAACGTGATTCGTC
>CAZJEK010000127.1:0-1911 GCA_964545005.1 uncultured Pirellulaceae bacterium | reverse complement strand
AATGTCTCAATTGCGACCATCGTCCCTTGAGAGTGACTGGCAATCACCAGCTCGGGATGATGACTGTACAGATCTCGATAGTGAGCCAAAATGCGTTTCATTCGGCCATGCAATTGATCGCGCCGCGAAAAAAACATCGTCCCGTTGGCGAACGTTGTCTCGGACATGTCAAACTGATCGTCATCGTCCAGTACATCGTCAACATTGGTGGGTCGAAAATAGAAATGGTTAACCACATCCAGGATCATGTCGAATCCGGGGCGCAACTTGGGCAATACGAAGAACAGCAAACCACCAATCGGCACCAAGAACGAGATCGCAAATCCGTTGGCTTCACTCATTACATCACCGAGCCATGATTTTTGATTTGTGTTGTCGGCTTTGGCCATCGCTTGACCGAGCGAAGATGTTTGATCCGTAGCGTAGGATTCGCTCATATTCATCAACCATAGACTGGATACCAAAGCGACTCCCATCAATGTGCAGACTCCCAGCATCGACTGCAAGGATCCATGAACGATCAATCGGGGAGCCGGACGGCCCTGTAAAAAGGCGACTTCAGGATCGCGGGTTCGCCAGCGTGCGTAATTGGCGATCACAAATACCAGCGTTGCCGTCAGCAGCACCATCATCACGAACTGGACGCCGAGAAACGGGATGGCGGCGTCGAAGACGCTGGAGAATTCCTTCAGATGAGCCAGTGCCTCGATACTCTCCTTGGCCGCTAACCAGGCCATCGGGATCACCCAACCCCAGATTCCAACCGCCAATGCTGGCAACAGCAGCGCAACGTGTAACGAGGGCGCATACGTTTTCCGATGACGCAACGCGATCGCCCAGCAAATCGCCATCAGCACGATGACTTGAATCTCAATGAACCACAGCATCCCCAACAGGATCACCAGTGTTCGGCAATACCACAGCAAACCCGGATGACTTTCGCAGCTGTGCGCCAATTTCGGATAATGCTGGTCCAACCAGAACATTCTCAGCAGCATCACACCGGTCACAAAAGCAACGGTCACGGACATCCAAAACCAGAACCGCTCGAAAACTCGACTTCGCGCCCACCGTCCGCCGATTTCGGCTGCGACCATGGCTACCGCAGCGCAGCCGAACATCACGATCTTGGTCCAGATCGCAAGTTTGTGCGACCCCTCCCAAACCATGTGGGTGCCACAAACGGCAGCGATCAACAGCCCCAGAAAACAGGTAACTGCGGCCACCGGGCCATGCAGAATTCGGGAACTGATCATCCCCAACGATTTCAAATACAACGCCGCGCGTCCCGGCTGATCGCCAGCGACATAGGCCACGTAACGCAAGCCAAACAGGATCTGGAAAATCCCCTGAATTAACCCCAGCCATCCACGCCGAACTCTGGAAAGGTCTCCCCAGAAGACTTCGCACAATTCAACGTTGCGATCCTGCAGCTTGATCAGACGTCGGTGAGCCGGAAATGTTTTGACCTTTTTGTGGTCCGCAGATTTTTCTTCCAACCAAATCGTGGCATCCCGTTCCACCAGTGGCGTGGCCTGATCAGCCAATGAGCGCGCAAACAGGCTGATCGTTTCACCCGGCTGGGGATCCCCCACACCGTGGACAACAATCACCAGCTGGTCCGGCAATGGTTCGTTCGGCTGTTCCAAATTTCGTTCCGGATTGTTAATCCGCCAGGTCAGTTGCGCGTCGCAACGTCACTCAGCTCGACGGTTTTATGATTCAACGAAGGCCTGTTTCCAGTTAACAAATCGCCAGACAATAGCGAAATCCCTCGATGCAATCACGATCAATCCACGCACATTGTTCTCTTTCGCACCGCGAAAGATTATTCGTTCACCCGATTCTCAATCTCAGGGCCCCACCACCAGGGAGCATCTCGTCAATCTTGTTGATCCTGAACATCCTGTC
>CAZJEK010000126.1:10685-14836 GCA_964545005.1 uncultured Pirellulaceae bacterium | reverse complement strand
GAAATTCTCATGAATGCCAGGTAGATCATTCCGAGGTAGCTTTCGATCGTTTTCTCGAATCGGGTCGCGAGTCTTCGTAGTTGCTTCAGCTTTCCGATTAGCCTTTCGACCACATTTCGTTTTCGGTAGGTCTGCTTGCAGAAGTTGGGGTTTTTGTTTTCGTTCTTTCGATTGGGAACCACATTTTGGATTTGGTATTTGTCGAGCCAGTCGAAAATGTAGCCCGCAACGTAAGCTTTGTCTCCAGCCAGGGCATCGGGGCGATTGACTGTTCGATGCAGACTGAACGGGATCGCCTCCATCAACGAGAGAAAAACAGTCGGCTCGTTGATTTGTCCAGCGGTGACAACAATGCCAATCGGGATTCCGTTGTCATCGCATACGATATGTAGCTTGCTTGAAAATCCTCCCCTCGACTTACCAAGTGCGTTTTCCCTCGCATTTACTGGGGTTTTTCGCGAACCACCGACCGATGAATGGTGGGCCCGAACAATACTGCCATCGACCATCCAAAGCTCCATCCCAAGTTGGTCATTTCTACGAAAGTGGTTGACAAGCTTATTCCATATCTTTTTCCACAACCCCGAAACACACCACTGGCGGAACCGCTTATAAACCGTCGACCAGTTCCCAAATTCAGCCGGCAAATCCCGCCAGGGAGCGCCGGTTGCTAGAATCCAGAATATGCCATTAATCACCAGACGGTGATCGGCCCAAGGTCGCCCACGTTTGCCGGTTCGAGCCGGTGGCAAAAATTTTACTATTGCATTCCACTCGCAATCTGTGACACCATGTCGAAGCATCAGTTACCTCCTTGTAACCATTGGGTTGTTTTCGTAACAAGGAGTTAGCTGATTTTTCTACGCGCATAAACATCGATTCGGATTAAATCAACGCTACCTAGCCCCAAACGAAAGCTAGTTGACGCGTATCGCTCGGATGGTCGGTGGCTAGCGCCAAAACCGCTGGAAGGCAGGTACTCTCCCTCGGGAGAGTCGGCCTATCAGGGCCGGAGAGGGGACTCAGAACCCCTCCCCTCGCCATGGCTCGACCCTCCCGCGAGCGGGAGGGTGTCGACGTTGCAACTTTCGCGAAGAGGTTGACATTTTTTGGCGAGCGCGGGTAGCTTGGGCCATTGGCCCGAGTCGGCAAGGCTTTCGCCCAACTTTGAGTATTCCGCTTCGGTCACGGCCGAATCGGCCATGCTACGCAACTTTCGCGGAGAGGCTGGCGACTATGTGCAACTTCAAAATATTCGATGGCCCCCCATTTGCACGAGTCAGCCGCTGATGCGACATGGATCCAATCTCGACCCTCCCAATCGATTTGAATCGATCCGACGGGAGCATGACCTCGAGCATCTTGAATGGGACCAGGAACACCTTCGAGAACTGAACCATCGAAAAATCGAATACGTCGAGGATTCGTCGCAAACGATTGTTGCCCAGAACAACTCGCCTGACATACCGTTCAATTACAGCGTAAATCCGTATCGGGGCTGCGTCCACGCCTGCGCCTACTGTTATGCCCTTCCTGGCCATGAGTTTCTGGGATTCAACGCAGGCTTGGATTTTGAAACCAGGATCGTGGTCAAACGCGACGCCCCGCAGCTATTGAAGAAGTTTCTTAGCCGGAAAAGCTGGACGCCGGAGCCAATCATTTTTTCCGGTGTCACCGACTGTTATCAGCCAGCCGAACGAGAATTTCGGCTAACCCGTCAGTGCCTGGAGATTGCCTGGCAATGCCGTCAACCAATCGGCATCATCACCAAAAACGCGTTGGTTCTGCGCGATCTGGATCTGCTTGAAAAACTTGCCAAGCACGACCTGGTTCATGTTTATTTTTCGATCACAACACTAAATCCGGAGCTGGCTCGGGATATGGAGCCGCGTACCAGCATCCCTGCGGCGCGGTTGAGAGCCGTGAAGACGTTGGCTGAACATCAAATACCCGTCGGTGTCATGGCCGCGCCGATCATCCCCGGTCTGAACGACTCCGAGATCCCGGAGATCCTCAAGGCCGCCCGAAACGCGGGAGCGTCGACTGCCGGTTACATCCTGTTGCGGCTGCCACAAACGGTCGAGCCCGTATTCAAAGAATGGCTCGCCCGAACCCATCCCGATCAGTCCGAAAAAGTTCTCGGCCGGCTCAAGCAGGTTCGAGATGGAAAACTGAACAGCTCGAACTGGGGCGAGCGGCAGGTTGGCACAGGTCCTATTGCCGATCAGATCAAGAAGATTTTCAAGCTGTTTCAGTCCCGGCTGGGACTCGACCGTCCGCTACCAGCATACAATTGTAACGAATTTCGCAAGCCTGATCCGGACCCGGAACAGCTGAAATTGTTTTAGCCGTTCTTTCCTGGCATCGCCGGTATGGCTTGTCCTTACACACATTTTTTTTTGACAGACGATGGTATTGGGTGAAAGGTTAGCTTCACCCGCTTCGGGACGATCTGGTCTTGTCACGGCAACAAAAACGCGGCGGTTGGATGGACCAACCGCCGCGTCAGTTTTTAAAGCAGAGTCGATGTCAACCGAACACTAGCGACCAAAGCCACCAGATCCGAGTTCACCGCCACCCAATCCTCCCGGTGCGCCTCCGCGTCCTCCTGGGAATCCAGAGTCTTCGTCTTCTTCTTTCTTTTTCCGCTTACCAATCGTATTGGTTTCATCTTCCATGAACAACGAATTTCGATACCAGGATTGATCGTCCTGCTGATTGGAAACGCGAAAGTTTCCATCGATGTCCATGACCAGGACTTCGGTCGGAGTAAAGAAATCTTTCTTGTCGGAACTTGATTTCAGCTCCAGTTCTTCCGACTCAATCGCATCAACCACGACATGATTGGTCAAGAATTCAAACTGGTACTTGGCCGCGCCTTCCAGATTACGGTTCTGGTTTTCGGCAACCAGGACCTGCCAGTTAACTGGGTGCTGGACGTAAGCCGGAGCGAAGAAGTCCAGAGCATCACCACGATAAACCTGGCGTTTGGCGGGGACTCGCGTTGCCAACTCACCACTCATCTTCGACGTCACCAGATCAATCGTCGACTCACCAACTTCAAATTCGCTGGAGTTGACTTTGACTGTCCGAGGCTTTTCAGCTTTACCAGCGAACACATCAGTGTCGCGGGTTTCAATTTTAACCGTAATCGGTTCGCACCAATCGGAGGGTCGCGCGTACTTCAGATATTCGCCGTACAACAACCCCGAGTCTTTTTGAGGCTTGGGGACTTTGACGAAACTTTCGGCGTCCGGATCAGGACTGGTCGAAACAAAGTAACTATCGTCCTCTTCCTTGTTGGCCGTAATTCGTTGACGAACCTCAGGGCTGAGCATCGTCGGTCGGATCCGCATTTCGACGTAAGTTGGTTCATCGTCTTCACCTTCCTCGTCGTCATCTCCAGATCCACCGGGAGGATTGCCGCCGGGTTGGTCTCCTCCACCGGCACCCAAGCCGCCCATTCCGATACCGCCGGCTCCCAGGCCGCCCATTCCCAGCCCACCGGCAGGAGAACCGGGGCCTCCCAATGCGGGTCGTTCTTGCGCAAAAGAGCTACTGGGGTCGGTATTGTTGGGGTCTGCCAACCAGACTCGGAACCGATACTCGTAAAACTTGCCGGCTTCTTTTCCGGTTAACACGTCGAAGAATCGGACAACTCGTGAATTTCCGATAATCTCGTCATCGGTCAGCGCTTCAACGTAAGGCGAAATTTCGGAACCACGGCGAAGCCAGTTTTCATTGTCATTCCCGTCCGGGTTGCCTCCGCCACCGCGAACGCCTCCGCCTCGGACCCCGCCGCCACCGCGAACACCGCCGCCACCACGAACACCGCCGCCACCGCGGACGCCGCCGCCTTGCAAGGCACCGCCACTGGGAGCACCGCCGCCGCCACGCAGTCCGCCGGCGCCGCCGGGAACACCTCCACGAAGGCCGCCGCCTCCCAGTTGGCCTCCACCGGGTTGGAATCCGCCTTGTGGCCCTTCATTGAAGATGTCGCTGTCCAGGTCCTCGACTTCAGTGCTCGGCTCTTCGTATTCTGGAAAGCTACGCTTCTTTTCGAGTTCCGGGTGCAACGCGAATGGACGGTAATCGAACAAGGCGATAGGAGGAATCGGTTGGGTCACCACCGGATCGAAATTCTCAGGAGC
>CAZJEK010000126.1:0-10636 GCA_964545005.1 uncultured Pirellulaceae bacterium | reverse complement strand
TGCACCTGGATAAACGCGTGGCACGTTGTAAGCCACGATTTGGGAGATATCCTCCCAACCATCGTTTTCATCGTCTTGCTTGACGGGGTTGCCATCGCTATCGACTTCCCGTCGTTGAACTTCGAGAAACTGGTAGATGGGTTTGTCACGATCAGGAAAGTAGCCAATCGCATTGGAAAACGCATTCTCAAATGCTTTGGCTTGTTGCTGATACGGAACCAGAGCGCGAACCGCAACGACATCGACCAGCAAGGGTTTAGTCGAATCAGCGCCCAGGCCTCGATCGGGACCGCGGACACCTGGCAAGGTCGCCGCATTGACTTGCGAAACCCGATTGTTGATATCCAGTTTGGGCAAGTCTGATTCGGTCGGATCGCTGCTGCTGCCACCCAAACCACCGCGACCAGCTCCACCTCGACCGCCGCCAATCCCTGCCAGGCCCCCACCTTCGGGGCCTTCACCCAATTCGCCGCCACCCAATCCGCCCAAACCTCCCAGGCCGCCAGCCTGGTCGTCGCTCTCCTTGCCTGGAGCCATCGTCAAGCGATCCAAGGGCGTGGGTTTACTACTCTGGATCAATAACGGCGCGGTAAACACATCGGCAACCGGTTTAACTGGCGGAAAAATTTCCGGATCCGTTCGCAATGCTGCGGTGGCAGCTGGCGTTCCGCGAAAGGAACCGAAGGCATAATCGGAGCCTTTCACCACCTCATTGGACGAAACAATCTCGTCGGCATTGGTTCGGCCTTTACGGTATTCGCTAAGCTTTTCCCAGGCCGTTGGTTGGCGAATGTAGGTATCAACCTGCTGCGCCAAATTGGTCAGTTCCGAAGGCGTTTTCTCCGTAAACGGCTCCTTCTTCATTCCCATCCAGAGGAACAATCCGGACAATACCAGACAGACGCCGAGCACGACTTTTTCGGCATGGAGCAGGAAGAACTCCTGCATTCCTTCTTTGCTTAAATCTGGTTTTTTCATACTGTTTACTCCGCTTTCGCGAGGTCGTCCTTCAAGTTGATTTTGATTGGCAGGGCCGTTGTCGGAAATGGATTACGCTTTGGGTTCACGTGCCGCTTCGACAGAAGCCGCATCATTTGCGTTAGGCTGATTTTCGGGAGTGTTCTCGGGCTGCAGCCCGATTGCTTGGCGAAGCAAGTCTTCACGAACGGGGTTGTAGATTTTCACAATTCCATAAAACTCGACGTTGACGTCGAAGTTCGTTCGGACTTCAACCGGTTGGCTGGACGAACCGCCCCCACCGCCGCCGGGGCCATCGCCGATTCCGATTCCGCCGCCCCCGGAACCGGCACTGAAACCTGCGGCACCAATTCCGCCATCGTCGCTATTGACTCCACCAATTGGAATTTCTTCGCCGTTGGGGTCATGCTTGTTAATTCTGACCTGGTTGATTTCAAACGCGAAAGGTGAATTTGCACAAGCCGCCATGAAATCGGCAATCCGCCGTTCATCCATTTTGACTGCGATTCGGAAGGGGACTCGCTTGGCAATCACCAATTCCAATTCCTGTTCCGGTACTTCCGACAGGCTGTTGGCATTGATTACTTCCAGAATCTTTTCCGAGGTCAGCGGGTTGAAGTCAAGATCAACGTAGCGTCGATGGAATGGTGGGAAACCAGCGGCATCGGGGTTGTAACCACCTCCCGCGCCACCGCGGCCCATGCCACCGCCACCGCGCCCCATACCGGCACCACCGCCAGGGGCTGACATTCCACGCCCACCGCCACCACTGGGCGCCTGCATTCCGCGACCACCCGAGCCACTTCCTGGCCCCGGTGCACCGCCCTCTTCTTCACCCCCGCCGCCACCTGCGATGGCAGAACCATCGATTTCGGTTCCTTTGGGAGCCAAGCGTGGATCCCATTCAGACAACTGAGCCGTTGCGGCGCCGCCCTGGGCTTCACGCCCCAACGCGATGTGGTGAATTTCCTTGATCACCGACAAGTCATTGGCATTGGAATCGCCGTTGACTTCGCGAATGATCTTGAACATTGCTTCCAGCAACCACAAGTCCTGTTGGAGCATATAGCATTGGAGTGGCGTGGGGTTCAGCGATTCTTTGGTGTGATCATCGCGGCCTTGAAACACGGTCAATTTGCTGGCCCACATGGTCTGGTTGACGTCTTTCCAGATCACCGCGTACTTGTTCAGATTTTCGGCGACAGTTTCTTGTCCATCGCCGCCAGTGCCACCGGAACCGACTCCGCCGGCGCCCAGTCCACCAGCGCCCAATCCACCGGCACCAAGTCCGCCAGCTCCTCCCAGGGCTCCGCCTCGACCGCCGCCAGGGGCGGCACCACCACGTCCACCGCCGGGGCCTCGGTCATCATCAGAACCCGTTTCCTCGGCTTCCTCGCGAGGATCTTTCCAATTCGAACGCAGCAAATCGGGACCGGCCAGATTATTCATGTGGTCGAGAATTCGCAGCCGGTACAAACCCAGCAACGCATCGACTTCGGTACCAGCACCTTCAGGAAACTTTTCCGGCGGGTTGAAACCGGCAAAGATCTCCTGGAATTGCTTGTTACCAATGACATCTGGCCAAACCAGGATTTCTTTTTGATCCGCCACGCGTTGCCGCCAGGCAGCTACGATCGCGTCAAACGTTTCCTCCAACTCTTCCTGCATCCCTTGTTGAGTAGCGTCATTGGGATGAGAAACGTCGGTTGCGTCTTCCACACCGGCCGGCTTTTTCTTGCGAATGCCTTCAGCCAGCGTGATCTTGCTTTTGACGTCTTGCTCATTCTTCTTTTGTGCCGACGCCAGGCTGTTGGTGGTGACAAACCACAAGGCAACCATGGTGACCAACAACAGGCCGCAAGCGAGCCAGAAGATGTTCTTTTTGATCCAGGCAATGGCTGGGGCTAACTGATCCATACTTTTTTAACTCCTTACGATTCCGTCATCGGAACGGGAATTGTTGATAATTTGAAGAAAGTGCAACGTCATTCAACAGCAGGTTCGGCACCTGCTTCGCCAGCCTCAGCAGCGGCTTGCTGGGCCGCAGCCTGCTCACTTTCAATTCTTTCCTGGTAGGCTTCCAGAATTTCTTCCTCGGATCGTGGACGCCAGGCCATTTGAATAACAAATTGGTATTCACGAACTTCAAACGAATTTGGAT
Organism: uncultured Pirellulaceae bacterium; assembly: GCA_964545005.1. Lineage (GTDB taxonomy): Bacteria > Planctomycetota > Planctomycetia > Pirellulales > Pirellulaceae > Mariniblastus. The sequence continues at coordinate 7,497 of CAZJEK010000126.1, read as the reverse complement.
CGTCCTGGTCGGCCGGGGAATCACCGCTGCCAGGAGCCCCCAATCCACCACCTCGGCCGCCGATACCTAAACCACCGGCACCCATTCCGGCACCACCGATTCCGCCTGGGCCTCGACCACCGCCAGACGATCCGCTGGTCGGACCACCTGTATTGGTTGGATCAAATTTGATCGTCTTCGGCGTCGCCGCAGACGAAGCCTGCACAATCGTTGGATAACTGATCCCGATATCACTGAACGTCAGTTGCTTGTCGGGCATCGAGGGTAACACGATGTCGTCTTTTGCCCGCAGCGCAGCGATCAAGGTTCGCATCAGGTACATCTTTTCAGCATCCAGTGCGTTGATCTGTTCGTCGCTATTATGGAAGTGATGACCCTTGATCTCAATCACCCAGCCACCATCAGTCGGGGCTGCGGTCGTCGAAGTCGCGGACGTTAAACCTCCTGAAGTCGCACCGGTCGCGCCTCCCATCAGCCCACCCCCTGCCGCTGCCTGAGCAGGAGCGGATTCCTGAGTCTTTTTCACCGCCTCTTCAAAATCGGTACACATTTGTTCGTAGAACGGTTTGATCGCTTCTTCGAACTTTGCCAGATCTTCGAGGTAAACCGATTCAATGTGATCGACGTAGAGTTCACCACGCCCCATGAATTCAACTTTTGCAGGATCGACGCGGGTCCCTCCCTCGGCCTTGGCTGCTTCGATTTCAGGATCCTTGGGAAACGCCTGGGCCAGGGCCGCCTGCAAATCCAGCCACGCTGACTTCTGTTCGGAGGCGGAAGTGATCTCACGCGATAATCGATTCAACTTGTCCAGCGTCTCTTTTTGTTCCTGGTCCTTGGTCAAGTAGGTTGTGCTCAACTGGTTCTTGGCATCAACCTCCCGAAACGCTTTCGACCAATCTGTTCCACTGGCATCGGTATAGTCTGGCGTGGTGCGATGCCAAGCCGCAGCGCTCATCCACCAGCCAACCGTCAAACCCAGCATGGCCGCGGAAACCGCCGTCAACACCCATGGTTTTTTGGCTTCAATGATTCGCTCGACAACGATCTCGCGAGGCAGCAGGTTGGTCTTGATCGCCCCCTGCTTCAAACCTTGCAAACACAATCCGTAACTCGGTGCAAAGGACAGCACGTTTTCGGAAAACGTTTTTTGCGAAGTCACATCACTGCCCTCAAGCCGCTGGAACTCCTGGACCTTGGCAATGCCCATATCCAATTGCTTGGCCAGGTACTGTCGCAAACCCGGGAGCCGAGCCGCGTTGCCCAACAGCACGATTTTGGACAGCTCAGCGTTCTTTTCCATACTTTCAAAGAACGTTAACGACCGTTGAACTTCATTGACAAAGTCATTGAAGACCGGTCGCATGGCTTTAAAGATGGCTTTCGGGTTTTCCGATGCCCGCGCATTCCGCTTCAGGTGTTCCGCTTTGGCTTGGGTCAGTTTCAATTCACGCGAAAGCTGTTTGGTAAAGTGGTTACCACCAATCGGAATATTTCGCAGCCACAGCTTGACGCCGTTGGTCACGATCAAGTCAGTCGTGTCGGTTCCCATCGACATGACCACGATCGAAGGCGGTGGGTTTTCCGGATCAAAATCTTCCGGATCCGGCAATTCACCGATGATGTCGTGACAGACAACGTTGAAGATCGCCAACGGAGAAAGTTGAACCAGGTCAACGTCCACGTCGACTTCATCAAACGGGTGCAGCGCTGAAAAGACGGCTTCCCGCTTCATCGCGAACAAACCGACTTCGGCGTCCACGGTCCGTCCATCGACGACCGTGCCGCCCAATTGCTGCCAATCCCAGATCACGTCTTCAATCGGAAACGGGATCTGCTGCTTGACTTCAAATTTGACGATATCGGGCAGCGTCTTGACTTCTACCGGTGGCGGCTTGAAAAATCGCGAAAGGCCGGCCTGGCCTGATACACTGATGGCGACTTTATCACCGACAACTTCATTCCGCGACAGAAACTGCTTCAACGCGTCCTGTACCAGTTCCTCGGGATCAGCATCATTGGAACTGAGAATTTTGGGATATTCGATGTAGTCATATTTGTCAGCGACCACGGACTGCCCATCGTCACCGAGCGTACAGCGCAGCGCTTTGAGGGCACATTGGCCAATATCAATACCCCATACGGCATTCTTGTTTGCCATCTTCTCCGCCTATTGGTAGGGAACATCCATTTCAGATTGAAACTCGTCACAACAGACAATCTAATTGCCCAAACGTCGTAAGTCGCTACAAATCACACTGATTATAGATTCAAATCGCATGATTGGTTAGGTTGTTTTGGGCCGAGTTTCCGCTGGGGAAGCGTTGATTGTCGAGACGAACAGGGATTGCTTCGACTCGAGCCCATTCAGATAACGGTAGTCTATTGGGTTCATTAGAAAAAAGTCAAATTTTTGCCCGAACAATCAGTTTTACCCTGACACACGTTCTTGCTACGCTCCGGACTGCTCTGACCAAATTTTTTCAAGGACACTAACGATTAAATTGAACATGACGATTGCCAGTCACCATTCCGCCTGCCCGACCCTGCTGCGATGAGTCAATGCTTCCGCCATTTGGTGATTGTCTTGCCTTGCCACTCGCTGGAAGACTTTCCGATCCACCACCGAGACCGAGCTGCGGCCAATTTGCTGACCTGCTGGACCGGGCTCTGGCACCCCGCTCTGCTACGCGACGCCCAACGATTGCCGGTCTATCATCCCGCCAGCTTCACCGTGCCCGACTGGTTGCACGGGACGGACTCCGATGAAACTCAGGTCTCCGAGTCGGAAACCGCCCAACGCCCCAGCTCCCTGGTCGTGATCCCGGAAGTGGCCCAGACGCTGGTCGAATCGGAGTTCCTGATCAAGCTGGGCACCGACGCCTTGATCATCGAAAACCCCTCCGACCGAAATTCGCTGGTCAATCAGGCAGTCGCGAACAGCCCGGCACTGGAAGCTTCCTGCCGTCAGATCGATCCTGAATTAGCCCAGGACTTCATGGCGTTGGGTTACGCGTTTTTGCAAATTCAACTGATGACCCGGCAGCTACGCTACTCCAGTAACCTTGACGAACCGGAATTCGCTCGCCGCGTTCTGGCCGCGGCTGAGGCTGCCTTTCAAGCCGACGTAGAAGCTGCGAAAGACCGGCTGTTTGACGCCTACGATTTATTACTGGAAGAGAAAAACGCCTACTATCCAGTTGAACCCCAACTACTCGACCTGTCACTGATCGCCAACTCGACCATCAACAGGTTGCCCGAGCAACTCTCTCAATCGCACGCCCAGAGCTTACTGATTTCCGGTGAACTCGCCGAACGGATGAACCTGGATTTCCCCGAGACGTCTGAGCTCATCCGTCAACGAGTTGCGGACGATTCGCTGTCGATCGTGGGTGGTTTGCAGCAGGAACTGCCAGCTCTGTTGATGTCCACCGAGTCGATGGTTGGACAGTTGCAAGCGGGTTGTACGGCGATCGAACATGTTTTTGGGAAACGCCCCACGGTATTTGTGCGGCGAACGTTTGGCTTGCACCCTGCCCTGCCAAATCTGTTAAGCCACTGCGGCTTTGCCGGCGCCATCCACGCGACCTTTGACGGTGGCGTCTTTCCGCGTTCACCGAATGGCGTGATGCGTTGGACCGGCGACGATGATCAAAACATCTTGACGCTCGCCGACACGCCAATGGATGCTTCGGATCCTCACTGTTTCGTTGGGCTGGGCATCAAGTTGGGCGAGATGATCGACTCGGCTCACATGGCGTCGGCACTACTGGTTCATTGGCCCGGGCAAACTTGCGAGGCGTTTGAAGACCTGAAACGGATCGCTCGTTACACGTCGTTGCTGGGCAACTTTTTTACGCTGGATCAGTTTTTTGAATCCGCGTATGACCCTGGTTTCGGCGATCAATTTGCCGCCGACGAGTATCGGTCACCGTACTTGAAACAGGCGATCGCCCACCGACAGCAGAATCCGGTTTCTCGCTGGGTCGATTATTGGCACCAGCAATTTCAATTGCAGGCGATTCAACATCGAACGTTGCAAACGATCGCGGCTCATCCTGCCGCAATTTCTCCAGGGGAAGCAAAACAGTGGCAACAACTGGCCACCCAATGCCAGCAAGCGATCGACGCGGCGGTGGTCAGTGAATCTGGCCAGCCATCCGAATCGGCCCCACTGCTGGACCAACTGCAAGAATTTAACAATCGCTGGTCGAACCTCGAAATTCAAAACGCTCAACGGTCAGACGGCTCGAGCCTGACTGCTGCCGACGCCGCTGTTTGGCCGGATCGGCTGCAGTCTTCAAGCCAACCTGCAAACTCGGTTGAAACCATCCGGCTGATCAACTCGACTCCCGCCCGGCAACGATTACTACTCACACAACGACCCGGCCAGCGGAATGGTTCGCTGAAAAATCAGCCGCCCACCTGGCTGGCCAACCAGGACGCGACCGGATCCGAGTGGGTTGTCGAGCTACCTGCGTTCGGTTCGGCTTCCATTTCACAAGCCAACCTTCAATCCAAGCTCCTGTTTGAACGCGACCCGCCAGTCGCCGAGGAACTCCGGTTGCAGAACGAATACTTTTTTGTTGAAGTCGATTCCTCCACAGGTGGGCTGAGGAATATCGGTCTGCACGGTCAACGGGTGAGTTTGCTGGGCCAACAATTGGCGGTTCGAATTCCCTCGCCCGGTAGCGATCGAAAACAACCGGCTCGTTATAGCAAGATGGTTTGTCGCCAAGCCGAATCGATCAACCAGCAAAAGCTGTCCGCTTCGATCGTAACCTCTGGCGATCTGATCGATGGTGATCAGGTCGTTGCCAGTTTTCAGCAAACGATTTCGGTTGCCCGCGCGATTTCCAGAATTCAGTTTCTGGTTGAATTGGATTTGAAGCAGGATCTTGAGCCGGACTTGAATCATTACGTCTGCAGTCGTTTTGCCTGGAAAGACGAATCGGCCAAGATTTCCGCGAATTCGATCGATGGACGGCAACCAGTCACGACGCAATGGTTTCACGGCACGCAATATATTTCCATCGGCGATTCGCCGGTGATCAGTTTGTTGACTCAGGGACTTCCCTATCATCGACGCGCAAACCGTCGCATGCTGGACAGCCTCTTGGTCTGCCATGGAGAATCACAACGACGTTTTCAATTCGCAATCGATGTCGATCAACGATACGGGCTGGCTGCGAATCGAAATTCCCTGAGCCCGCCGGAGTTGCAGGCAAGTTCTGAAGCAGTCGTTGAACCGGGATCACAGTGGTGGTTTCATTTGAATTGCAAGAACGTCACAGTGACAAATTGCCAGCCAGTTTTTGACTGCGAACAGCCAGGCACGATGCTACGATTGAAAGAAACCGAAGGCCGCACGGCCAAGCTGGTGCTTCGCAGCCGCCGCAAACTGTCAACCGCCAGCCAAGTCAATTTTGGGGGTGAGATGATACAGCCGTTGGAAGTAAAATCGGATAATACTGATCAGGTTGAAATCACGCTGTCCCCTTTCGCATTCGTGCAGTTAAAACTCCAATTTGAGTCATGATCGTCGCAATAGATGGCCCCGCAGGAGCGGGCAAAAGTACCGTTACTCGATTATTGGCGGAACGAATTGGTTTCCAGTTCCTCGACACCGGGGCAATGTATCGTGCCGTAACGCTGTCAGCGATGAAGCTGGGGGTCGACATGGACGACCCGGCTGCTCTGATTCGCGTCGCCCGCGACATCAATCTGGGCTTTAAGGATGACCTCGTTTTTATTGACGGCGTTGATGTTTCTCGAGAAATTCGAGAACCGCATGTCACTCGGCTGGTCGTCAAGGTCGCCGACGATCCGGTGATTCGCGAATACCTGGTCGACTTGCAACGCCGAATCGCTTCGACGGGGAATTTTGTCTGCGAAGGCCGCGATCAGGGCACCGTCGCATTTCCAGACGCGTTTTGCAAAATCTTTTTAACCGCTTCGCCACAAGCCCGCGCATTGCGCCGCGCGGATCAAATGCAGCAAGCTGGTCAATACGTAGACTTTGACCAGGTGGTCAAGGAACAGCAGATTCGTGATCGCCAGGATTCATCGCGCCCCGTCGGCCGGTTGCAAAAAGCCAAAGACGCTGTTGAGGTCAATACTGATCACCAAACGCTGGAAGAAGTCGTCGATACACTGGAAGAAATTGTTAATCAGAGGATGGAAAGCTGCGGCAAACGGTAAGTCATAGCTTGGCGAGTCTGGCGTTTTTTTGACGGCCAGAAAAGATACTCTCCCTGGGCCGAGTCGGCCTGTCAGGGCCGGAGAGGGGTTTGGAAAAACCCTCCCCTCGCTGTGGCTCGACCCTCCCGCGAGCGGGAGGGTGTCGAACTACTAGCTTTTGCAACGCGAACGACAGCTATCTCAAACAACCCGCTGCCCGTGCGTGTAGATATTGAACCGCTTATCAGACGCAAATCCTATCAACGTTACGCCCATCTCCTCGGCCAACTCGACCGCCAGGCTGGATGGTGCTCCGACAGCGACCAGCATCCCCAGGGACGCAGAAATGGCTTTTTGGACCAGCTCGAAACTGGCGCGTCCGCTAACGACCAGAATGCGGTCAGGTTCAGGAAACCGATCGCGATCGTTGAGCATGCTGGCGCCGATCAGTTTGTCGACCGCATTGTGCCGCCCCACGTCTTCCCGCAAAACTATCAGCGTTCCCGCCGCATCGAATAACCCGGCGGCATGGATTCCGCCCGTGGATTCAAACACCGATTGCGACTCTCGTAGTCGGTTTGCCAGCCCCAAAACAATTTGCTCGCTGACCTGCAATCGATCATCAATCGCGGCGAATCCCTGGGCACGGACTGCGGCCAACGACGCTTTGCCGCAAATCCCGCAACTGGACGTGAGGTAAAAATTTCGCTGCAATTCTTCTGGCCGAAACTCCACATGCACCGCCAGCTCAACCATCAAAGTATTACCATGGGCCTGGGTTTGGCCGGACGTTTGAGTTACCTCCGGAGGAGGGCCAGCAAACTCCCAGCTCAGTACGTCGGCGGGCCGTTCGATCAATCCCTCGGAACACAAAAAGCCCATTGCCAGTTCGTGATCGTGACCGGGAGTTCGCATCGTGATCGCCAGACTTTTGCTGCGACGATTTCCGCGCGGGCCAGTCACGATCCGGATTTCCAGCGGTTCTTCGGTCGCGACAACATCGTCCTCAGTTTTGCGTTGACCTCCAACGCGAACGCGGCTTACCTGCACCCGCCGGGTTGGCTGATCCTGGTCGGCGGGGGTGCTCACGGTTTCACGCTGGGCTTGGAGTCTTTGGCGGGAACGTCGCTCGCGGCCTCGCTTGCGGCCTGTTTTACGGATTGCCAGTCGACCGTCGCCGACCAATTCAGCTGAGCCGCGACGCTGGAATAATCATCCGTCCACCGCACCAACTCCACCTGTTCAGGGAGCGGACAGATGGCACTCTGAATTCCGGGCAGATCGACAAAGTTATGATTGCGGGTCAGCATCACCCAA
>CAZJEK010000125.1:0-14965 GCA_964545005.1 uncultured Pirellulaceae bacterium | reverse complement strand
CGCCACCGCCATTCCCTCCCCAATACGCTCAATGGACTCCCCAACAAAAACAGAAATGGCAGATTGAGTTCGCTCAAACAGAACAGGGCAAGGCCATCATCGAGCGCAACAAGAAACTGCTCGAAGAGGCCAACTCGTTCGACATCAAGTTTGAATCCGATGGTTCCTTCGTAGTCTACGATGTCCCGGCGGGAGCCTATGGAATTCAAGGGCGTCTGGACAAGGAGGTCGATGGTACGACCTTTGCCTACGAGGTATTTGGACAGCTGGAAGTTAAAGCAGACGTTGACGAAGTTGCCCTGGCTCCAATGCAACTGGAAATCACCCCGATCCTGAAGCGCGGCGACCAGGCACCACCGATCAAGGTCGAGTCTTACGATGGCAAGCCGTTGTCCGACGACATGTTCAAGGACAAAGTCTTGCTGATTTCGTTCTGGACTTCGCAGACTCCTACAGCCAAAACCGAGCAAGCCAATCTCCAACAGGTCTACAACCAGTTAAAAGATTCGCACGACTTGCATTTACTTTGCATCAACATCGACGAAGACCAGAAACAGGCTGTTCAGTTTTTGCTGGAAAATAATCTGCGCGACGGTAGCCACGGGTTTACTGCCGGATTTGACCACCCCACGCTGCGACATTTCGGCGTCCGCGGAGTACCTTCGTACTGGATGATCGACAAGCAGGGCAAAGTCCTGATGAGCCAGTTTGAGTTTGCTCAAGCGATGCGTTTGCAGCCGGAACTGAAAACGATCGTAGTCAACCGGATCGAAGGCAAAGACACCCCAACTCCGGCCGAACCAAAAGCAGATGGCAATTAGACCGCCTGCTTGCAACATCAAATTTCCGCAAGCGAACAACCCAAGACGCGAATGGCTGAATGAAACCAGGGCCTACTGACTCGCTTACGCAGAAGAATTCCTGGGCAGTGCTCGCAGTCATCCTGTTGGGTTGGATTGCGATTGGTGGCTGGTCGGTCCATCGCTATCAGCCGGCATCGGCTAAACCAGCCTCGGTTCCGAGTAACGTGTTCTCAGCCGATCGAGCGTGGAAGTACCTGGAGCGGTTGGTTGGAAACAATTTGCCTCACCCAGCCGGTTCGAAGGAAAACGAGCGAGTTGCCGGCGTCATTGAGCAGCACTTTAGCGGTCTCGGCTTTGATGTCGAAGTTCAAACCGGCATCCGCGAGATTCACCCGGGCGCGAAAGATCGCTTGCCCGGGATTGACGAGGTGCCGATCAAAAATCTGATCGTTACGGTGCCTGGCGAGCGCAGCTCCGAAGAAGTTCTGTTACTGGCCGTTCACCATGATTCGGTTCCCTTCGGTCCCGGTGCCTCCGACGATGGTTTGTCCGTTGCTGCCGCGATGGAAATTGGCAACATGCTGGCTCAGTTTCCTCCCCAGCACAACGTCACGATTTTGTTCAGCGACGGCGAAGAACTGGGCTTGCTGGGCGCCAAGCTGTTCGCCGAGGAACATCCGATGCTCAAGCGAGTCGGCGTTGTCCTGAACTTTGACGCCCGCGGAACAGCCGGGCCCACGCTGATGTTTGAAACACAGGGCAACACGAATCAACTGATCCCCGCATTGGCCGCCGCCTCCGACAAGCCATTTGCATCGTCGCTGTTTTATGAAGTCTACAAACGCCTTCCCAGAGACACCGACTTTTCCGTATTCAAAAATGCGAAACTGCCCGGACTAAATTTTGCCTTGATTGGTGACGTCGACAACTATCACACACCTGCCGACAACCTGGCAAACGCGAATCCGGATTGCCTGCAACATCAAGGCGAAACGATGTGGGCCACCATGACGACCCTGGATGCCATGGATTCCTGGGATCAGCTGGCTGGCGATGATACGGTGGCCAACCGGGCGGTTTATTTTGACTGGTGCGGCTACCGTTTGTTCTGGTGGCCGGAATCATTCGGACGAATCGCGGCGATTGCCTGGTTGTTGCTGTGGCTGTGCTGCGGCTTGACAGCGAAAGCGGTCCGCTGGGAGACGATCAAGTCGACGGCCTGGTCATTATTGGCTGTTGTCAGCAGCACCTTGGCTGGCTTGGTGTTTTTCTGGCTGATCAGGCAACACCCGGATCTGGCCCACCCCTGGCCTGCCCAAGCCGAATGGGTCTTGCTGGCGACCGGAGCGGTTTCGATTGCGACGGCGGCAGCAATTGGGCTGGTGCCCGCCGCGGCCGATCGCAGCCACATGCTGTTTGGGGTCCTCGGCGGATGGTGTCTGATGAATTTAATGGTCGCTTGGACGGGCGCCGGTGCCAGCTATCTGTTTCAATTGCCAGCCGCCATCGGCGTCGCCTCCTGCCTGCTGGAAACCGTGGTTTTTCGCGTGCGAAATCTCGTTTCCGCAACGTTCGATAATCTTGCACCGAACCACTATCCGTTCACGATCGTGCTATTTGCCATCGCAGCCGGCGCGATCTGGTTGCCCCTGGAACCACTATTCTACGATGCTGTCGGCTTCCGCATGCCTGCGGTGATCGGGGTTCGGTTTGCCATGTTGCAGTGGGCATTGCTCCCTGCGATTTTCCTGACTGCTGACAAAACCCGCACAGGGTTGGCTTTCCTGGCGGTGGCCCTGGCAGTCGCCTGTTGTTTGGTCGCGATCCTGGTTTGATATTCCAACCGCTGTGGCCCCCTGCCTTCGATGCCGTGTGCCGTGTAAACTGGGATCGCAGTTCGAATGTTCTACCGACTTGTTGTCATGGTTACTGCTGAAAGCCAATTTGAATTGGACGACGTTCCCCGCGAGCGGTTCCCTCGACATGTGGCCATCATCATGGATGGCAATGGACGCTGGGCGCAAGCGCAAGGCAAACCGCGCGTGCATGGCCATCAGCAGGGGGCCAAAACCGTCCGGTCAATCACCGAAGAATGTGCTCGCCTCGGGATCGGCCAACTGACGTTGTATTGCCTGTCCAGCGAAAACTGGAAACGGCCGGCCGACGAACTTGAATTCCTGATGTTCCTGTTGTCAGAATACCTGGTCCAGGAACGCGAGACGATGATGCAAAACAACATCCGGCTGCAGATTATCGGCCAGCGTGATCGGATCCCGGACAATGTTCAAGCAGAAATGGACCGCTCGCTGGAAATGACCGCTGGCAATACGGGCACCTGTTTATGCCTGGCGATCAACTATGGTGGCCGAGCCGAAATCGTTGACGCCGTGCGCAAGATTGGACAACAACTGCTGGACCAGAAGATTTCACTGGATGACGTCAACGAACAACTGGTTACCGATAATCTGTACACGGCCGGAATGACCGATCCCGACTTGCTGATTCGGACAGCCAGCGAAATGCGGGTCAGCAATTATCTGTTGTGGCAAATCAGTTACGCCGAAATCTGGGTAACCGAAAAGATGTGGCCTGAATTCGACATTGCCGAATTTCATCAGGCCATTCGGGACTTCTCCAGACGCAATCGGCGATTTGGTGGACTGACATCTTGAGCCTGAACGAAGTAGAAATTCCACGAGGTGCTGGGTGTTAGGCCGCCGTCTGTTTTCCGCAGCGATTTTGATTTCATCGATGCTGCTGATCTTGTTTTTCGACCACTGGCTGGGACGGGAATCGCAATTGCAGCGCCCCGGACTGGTATTAGCTGGTCTGGCCGTGGCGGTTGGCTTTGTGATCGCCGGCGAATTCGGTCAGCTGTTCGCCAACGCAGCTTGCCCAATCAACAAACCTGCGTTGTTGCTGGCGACGCTGGTATCGACGTTGATCTCGATCGTCCCGGTCTTCTGGACAGCCTATCCGGCCAATTGCGCCCTGGGTCGGTTTGGATTCGTATTTTCGGGAGTGGTCGCCGGGTTTGTCATCCTGGTCCTGTTTGAAATGGCCGCCTATCGCGCGCCTCAAGAAACCAGCCACGGTCAGGTGATCGATCGTTTAGGACGATCCGTACTGGCGATTACTTATTCCGCCATGCTGATTGGTTTCTTGTTTAATCACCGATTTCTGATCAGCAATTCGGTCGGTTTATTAGCAATCGTGACGTTGATCGCGACAGTCAAGTTATCCGATTCAGCGGCCTACTTTGCCGGCAAAAGTCTGGGCACCATCAAGTTGGCACCCAACCTCAGTCCTGGCAAGACCATTCAGGGCTCGGTGGGCGGATTACTGGGCGGCTGCGTGGGTGCCCTGATTTGCGTGTACCTGGTCGCACCCTGGATTTTCGGAGTCACTGTAGAAAAATCTTGGTGGTGGGTTTCGCTGTACGGGGTTTTGGTCACGCTGGCCGGGATGTGTGGTGACTTGGCCGAATCATTGATCAAGCGAGATTCCAATACGAAAGATTCCAGCAGCTGGTTACCCGGTATGGGCGGAATTCTGGACGTCGTTGACTCGCTGGTGTTTGCCGCTCCCGTTTCATTTCTGTTATGGATTTGAGCGAAAACTGGTAAGCTTGAGGCGAACGCAAAATCCCGACAATCGTTGAATCAACGGCCCAACCAGGGGAATGCCCGATGCTCCCAACCCGCTCCGCTTATCTTCTGTTGTTCCCGGCGCTGTGTTTCACCTCCTTCGTCGCTGCGCAGTCGGCCCAGGATTTGAGCAAGGCGATCGACCGTGGCGACGCTAAAGAAGTCGCGCGGCTGATCGACGCCGATCCTGTCCGGTTAAATAAGACATTGTCTGGCAAAAATGAAACACCACTGGCCCGAGCAATTTCCCAGGGCCAGGCCGAAGTGGTCGAAGTGTTGTTACGCAACAATGCCACCATTGGCAACGACGCGGCAAGTCGTTCGGCAATCATGCTGGCGATCATTCGTCGCAATCCAGTCGTTGTTGTCAAGGTTTTGGAACATGGTGGCGATTTCAACAGCGCCGATCGAAATGGGGAAACGCCGTTGATGTACGTCGTGCGGTATCAAGGCCAACCCGCATGGATCAAGTCCATGGTCGACGGTGGAGCAGAACTAAATACGGTCAATCGCAGCCAACAAACGGCGCTCCACATGGCCTGCTATTACAACCGGCCGCAACTGGCGACGGCGCTACTGGAAGCGGGAGCCGACATCAGCCTGATCGATGGTGCCGGAAACTCACCGCTGATGGCCGCGTGCCTGGCCAGCCCTGAGTTTGCCCAAACGTTGCTTGGTCGGGGCGCGAGTTTGAGGATCGTGAATGGCCAGAATCAGGTTCCGCTGCATCTGGCCGCGCAATCAGGCAACGTTGACCTGGTCAAGGAAGTATTGAAGAGCCAACCGACATTGGATCCAGTGGATAAACGGGGGATGACGCCGTTGGCCTACGCTGTGCAGAACCGTCGCATTGAAGCGGCAATTGAATTGCTGAAGGCCGGCGCCAACCCCAACGTCGTCGCTTCCCAGGGCAATCCGGTTCCGGCGATTTGTCAAGCGGCGACGATGAATCAACCGAAGTTGGTCAACGCCCTGTTGGATGCGAATGCCAACCCGAACGCAGTCGATGCAGCCGGGAACACGCCGCTTCATTTTGCTGTCTTTGAATCGTTCGAGATCGGTGGGCCCAGTAATCCCTCCAGTCTCAGCTCGAGTGATTCGTCCAAACAGTTCGAACAACTGGCCGACGGGTTGCTGAAGGCAGGTGCTGATCCGAATCAAGAAAACAATGCAGGCGAAACTCCCTTCCAGGTTGCCGCCGCGGCCAACAAACTAGCGGCCGTCGAATGGCTGGCGAAACATACCCGAAACTTGACTCTGTCGACTGACACCACGGCTGAGCATTGGGTCGCCGAGCGAGGGACGGTCGAGTTAGCCAAACGATTCGCTGCGGACGGCAAGTTCAGTTTTGCGCGACAAAATTCGGACGGGCGAACGCCACTCAACCTGGCTGCGGGGATGGGGCATCAGGATCTGGTCGAATGGTTGCTGCCCAAGTCGAAAGCAGTATTGGAGCTTCACGATCAATCAGGAATGACGCCGCTTTTGTCAGCTGCGGCTCAGGGGCATGCCGCGGTCGTCGATAAACTGATCAAAGCTGGCGCCGATTTGCTGGCCAAGGATCAGACCGGGCAAACCGCATTGCATCTGGCGGCGTGGTCAGGGGACTCGGCAACCGTGGAAACAATCCTGTCAGCCGGTGGTGATGCCACCGCGACCACGTCGACGGGTTATACACCATTGCATGCCGCGGCCTGGCGAGGCGATTTGAAGATCGCAACAGCGTTACAGGCCAAGGGCGCTCAATTGGATGCCGCCGATTCCGATGGTTGGACGCCACTCCATAAAGCCGCTCACCAGGGCCACGCCGCAATAACCAGGTGGTTGCTGGAACAAGGTGCCGATCGAAATGCCACCAATGCCGTGGGCCTGAAAGCCGAGGACCTTGCCAAGCAACCTGAGGAGTTGGGGTTTTAGGGGCAGCCAAGTTTGTAGCATGGCCGATCCGGCCGTGATCGCAATGGGTGATTGATATTTGAGCTAACCCATCACATCTCGGGCCAATGGCCCAAGCTACCTCCGATGTCACCCTTGCCGCCAATCGCTCCACCCCGCTACTGATTGCGTGATAGCGTTCCAGGATGATACATTGATAGCGGGAAATCAATACCGTGATCCCTGCCTTACGACACACCGTCAATTCAATAGTCTTCCATGTTTGAAAAAGCACCACTCAATCCACCTGACGCAATTTTCGGCCTGTCGGAAGAATTCAAGCGGGACCCCAACCCGGATAAAATCAACTTGACCGTTGGTGTTTATCAGGATGAGCAAGGCAAGACGCCGGTGATGCAGGTCGTCCAGGAAGCGGAACGTCGGATGTTGGCCGATTGCCCCTCCAAATCCTACCTGCCCATCGATGGCTCCCCAACATATCGTGAGGCGATCGGACGATTGATACTCGGTGATGCTCTGTACGATTCCCCCGATTGCCATGCCGCTACAGCCCAAACACCCGGCGGGACGGGAGCGTTAAGGATTGCCGGGGAGGTACTCAGGCGAGTTTTCAAAATTAAAACAATCTGGGTCAGCAATCCGACCTGGGCTAATCATCAAAACATCTTTGCCGGCGCCGGGATGGATACCGTTGAGTACAAGTATCTCGACGACGCTGGAACGGGTTTGGGTTTCAAGCGGCTAATCGATTCGTTGGGGAACGCGGAATCCGGTCAAGCCGTGTTGCTGCACACGGTGTGTCACAATCCGACGGGCGTGGATCCGGACCAGAAACAATGGCGGACGCTGTTCGAATTGATTCGCGTCAAGGGCTTGATCCCAGTCTTCGACTTCGCTTACCAGGGGTTTGGCGAATCACTGGATGACGACGCGTTTCCGATCCGTGAATTTGTGTCTTCCGGTTTCGATGCGATTGTGTGCAATTCGTTCTCGAAAAACTTTGTCCTGTTTGCCGAACGGGTTGGCGGTGTGACCGCCATTTGCTCCAATCCGGACGCCTGCGAAGCGATGCAAAGCCAGCTGAAGCGAGTGATCCGGATGATGTATTCCAATCCGCCGATGCACGGCGGCGCGATTGTCGCCCAAGTGTTACAGGACTCCCAACTGCGAGCCCAATGGGTTGAGGAACTGGCCGAAATACGCAACCGGATTGCTCAACTGCGGCAAAATTTTGTCACTGCAATGAAGCAACGATTACCAGACCTGGACTTTGAGTATATCGTTCGGCAGCGCGGCATGTTCAGCTATTCCGGGCTGACCGCGGAACAAGTTAAGCGGCTAAAGGAAGACTATTCCATTTACGCGTTGGGAAGCGGCAGGATCAACGTAGCCGGAATCAACGCCAGCAACCTGGATCGACTGTGTGATGCGATCGCGGCGGTCATGTCCGTCACGGTTTAGTTCGTATGCTGTCAGGAATTCACTCATCATGAAACGATTCGCCGGATTTACGATTGTCGAATTGCTGGTCGTGATCGTTATCATCGGCGTGCTGTTGGCTATTTTGCTGCCGGCGATTCAGGCGATTCGCGCCTCGGCTCGGCTGGCATCCTGCACCAACAACCAACGACAACTGGTGCTGGCGGCGATCAATTATGAGTCGGTAAGGGGTGTGTTTCCTCGCGGCGTCAAGATTCCAGCGGGACCGACATCGTTTACCGAAGAAGAAATGTTCGGCTGGTCGGTCGACTTGCTGCCCAACCTGGAACAGGAACCGCTGCATGATCAATTGGTAATGGGCGGTGATACGATTGTTGACCGCTTGCAGTCTGACAGCGATGGCGAGATTAAATCGGCATTGTTGACGCGTCCGCCGGTCTTTGTCTGCCCATCCGATAGTGAGTTACCCGAAACCAATTTGCGACGAACGGGCGGTTCGTTGATACCAGCGCTGGCGGCGACGAGTTATGTCGCGGCCAACAATGTTGGTGTTTGCCATGCACTGCGCAACGCGATGACTCGACAAGCTCCTAACGGCACTTTTCATGGAATTGGGGCGGAAAGCCTGGACGCGTTTGCCGACGGAACCAGCCATACGATCCTGATTTCGGAACGAATTTACGGGGCCCACCGATCGGATCAAAACGTGGCCGCAGCGGCGACGCTGTACGGTTGTCGAGGGATCGGCAATCCGTCACTTTACGAGTCCCCCGGCATTCAGGATTTCACGTTTGCCGCTGCCGGCGGCGTCAATCAATTTGAAAACACCCAGTACCCCGAATTGGCTCGGCATGGTGTTTCCAGTGGGCACGCTGGGGTCGTCGTGGTTGGCGTGGCCGACGGATCCATCAAAGCCATGTCCGACGACGTCGACAGTTTCTATCTACGGAACAACACACTCGACCGCCCCAGCCAAAAATCGGATTACGGTGTCTGGGAACGAATGATTGATCTTGACGACGGGCAGACCGTGACGATTGAGTGAGGTGCTTTGAAATTCGCAACCAGGCTGTTTGGCTATGCAACAATTGATTCGCGATCCAACTCAACCCGTTTGACCAACAAGCCACAGCTTTCGATTTGACGAACAGCTGATTGCATCGCGCTATCGAGCGATTCGGCGACACGGTCGAAAACCACTTCACAACCGTCGACGTGTCCACCGAAGTGCCCATCATCGCAACCGACTGCTACCAGCTTTTCCGCCAATTCCAAAATCTCCAAATCACGCGTGATTTGATGATCAATTACTACTCTGAATCGATATTCTTTCATTCAGCGTCTTTCAACAACTCATCGCCCTCAGGGCATGCAGAAACTTTCCGTTTGATCTGCCTAGTGCAGCGTCTAACTTAAAAATTGGGGTTGGCGAGTCAATCTTGCTCGAAAAACCAATCGCTAAATTGAAGTGCCAACCCCAAAATCAATGCTTGACGCGGCACTAGCGTGGTTACGTGGACTCCTGGGAGTCGAATAAATGGCCATCCAACAGCTCCGATGCCTAAAACCACACTTTATTGTACCCCAGGCGTGAGCCCGAGGGCCACTTTTCTTAACGGTCCAACCTGCCGAAGCAGCCTCTTTAAGGGCTTCACGGATCTCTTTGTTCGGATGATTAGCCAAATTTTTCTCCGCTTGGCTTATGCTGCCGATTGAGAAGAAGACCGAATCATTGGAATTCAAGACGACAGTTTTGTACATCGTTTAAAATTAAATCGATCGGAAAACAAAAGCACTGACAAACAAAGTTGATTTATCAGCAGCAATTTTTCTTGTTCGCTCGCCCCGAAACGGAATCTCCATGCCCGAACTGCAACCACCCGAATTCCCAACTGGACCGTGGTCCGAAACGATTGATCTAAATGACGACCAACGGCGTGCCTGCATCGAACGAATTGCTGCCTGCCCGACACTTCTTCGAGTTGCCGTCGAAAACCTGAACGATACTCAACTGGATACTCGTTACCGCAACTGGTCCCTTCGGCAGATCGTACATCATATCGCTGACAGCCACGTCAACAGCTACATCCGATTCAAGTGGGCCCTGACCGAAGAGACTCCGACCATCAAGGCGTATGACGAAGGTCGGTGGTCTAAACTGAGTGAATCTCAATCCGGCGACATCGAGCCATCGCTTCGATTGCTGGAAGGTCTCCATTTGCGCTGGTGCCAGTTGCTAAGTTCACTTTCGGCCGGCGACTTTGAACGAGCGTTTATTCACCCCGAGACCCAATCTCAGGTTTCACTGAATCAAGCAGTGAGTTATTACGCTTGGCATGGCGAGCACCATCGGGAACAAATCCTCTGGGTTCGTAAGCACCGCCTGAAACTGTGATCATCCTGTTGATCATGTAAATCCTGTTCATCCTGTCGTATTTTGAAGCACTCCCCAGCTGGTTAGTGACCGACCAAAATCCCGTGTTGAAGACAGCATGCCAAGGCTTACCGGCACTTGCCAGCCAACGCACAACTACCGCAACCGCTGGAACCGCAACTTCCTTCCTTGGTGCCGCAGTCGGGACCACAACCGGCTGCCAGGGTTTCGGCGAACTTCTTGAAACGCACTTTCTGTTCGTAAGTGGCCGCCAATTGCGCGGTAACGGATTCAGTTGCTGGATCGACGTCGCCCAGAAAATAGAAATACACGGACTCGCCATCAAACAAGTGCTCGACATCCACCAGCACACCCGGCAGACCATTTTCAGCCAACAACTGCTGACAGGCGGTGAAAGCGCGATCGCGATGCTTTTCCAGTCGATCCAGAATCAGCTGATCATCCGGAGTCACGCGGCGGAGGATTTTTCTGTCGCAACTGGCATCAGAATCTGGGCCCAGTTGAGCCAATTCCGATTCGCTAAGCGTGCAGATCACGGTCCCTTGCTCGAGTCCTCGTTCGGTCCGGCAGATGACGCGGGTATCACGCGGATAAGAACTCGAATCGGCAGAGATAAATGGACCAACCGTGCCCATCAAGCCAACCTGGACCAAGTGTGGGACGCTCAATTCCGCGACTCCTCCAAAGGCTGATTGGGATCGGTGGAGCTTCGCTTCTCCAGGACCAGTCGAATCGGCACCTCACCAAAATCCAACGTATCCCGCAGCACGCCCAACAAGTATCGCTGGTACGTCTTGGAAAACGCGTCCGGGTTATTGCACTTGAGCATGATCGTCGGCGGCTCAATGCCAATTTGTGCTGCGTAGTAGATTTTCGGCCGACGCTTGTTGGACGCCAACGGCGGCGGGTGATTGATCAACGCCTCTTTGATGATTCGATTCAACTGTGGAGTCGAAATCCGTGATCGGGACTGCTTGTACAACATCATTGCGTGGTTGAGCAACCGTTTGCAGTTCTGGCCCGTTTGTCCAGTGGTAAAAGCAATCGGCGCGTTCCACATGGTGGTGAAATTGTCCCGGATATAGTCGCCCCACCGTTGGGTTACCATGTGTTCGGCCATCAAGTCCCACTTGTTGACCACAAAGATACAAGGTTTGTACGCTTGCTCGATATAGCCCACCAACTGCCGATCGACTTTGGAAATACGTCGGCTGCAATCGAACATCATCAGCACCACGTCGGCGTAACGGATCGATCGGTGAGCACGATGGGTCCCATAAAAGTCGATATCCGTGCGAACACTTTTGCCGCGACGCAACCCGGGAGTGTCGATCGCGACCATCGTCTTGCCGTCCAGTTCAAAACGAACGTCGACGCTGTCGCGGGTCGTTCCAGCAACCTCGCTGACGATCATGCGATCCGACTGAACCAATGTATTGATGAAGGTACTTTTGCCGACGTTGCGTCGACCTACGAGCGCGAACTTCATTTCGGGCGTCACCAGCTCCCGTTGGTCAACCTCCGCCTGAGAAGGTAACTGCGCGACCAGAGCGTCGATCAACTCCTGCTTGTGGCGATTATTTTTGGCGCTACAAGCCACAGGTTGGCCGAAGCCTAACGAGAAAAAATCGTTGGCCGCCAACTCCCAGTTTTCCCCGTCACACTTGTTGGCAACCAGCAATATAGGCTTGTCCAGTGACCGCAGTCGGGCCGCCACTCGCTGATCCAGCGACGTCACACCGTCACGTGCGTCGACCACGAACATCAATACATCGGCACCCTGGATCCCGATTTCGATCTGTTGTTCGATTTCTTCGTCCAGCTCGTCGACGTCATTGATCCCGATTCCACCGGTATCGACGATTTCAAAATATCGATCATCCTGTTCCAGCATAAATGTCATGCGGTCGCGTGTAACGCCGGCCATATTGTCGACGATTGCCAAACGACGACCGGCCAACCAGTTGAAAATACTGGATTTTCCGACGTTGGGGCGACCGACGATGGAGACTTGGGGTAACGACATGACAGCGAAACGGTTTTATCCGAAACAGTTGGATTATTGGACAGCCAGGGATCCTGGCTTGGTAGCAGGAACGGGCGGGATCTGATATTTTCATTCTTGTTCGCCTCGATCCAATGTCCATCATAACCGATAGATCGATTTGCACCGATGACCAAACTTTATCCGCGATGACAAAAGCCGACAATCTTGCTCGATTGACTCGCCAACATCTTAGCAGTCTGCGCGACTTTGGAATCACCATCGCGCCTGCCGGATCCGGGCAGGAATTCCCGGGAGTTCAGTCCGGCGATGCAAGTCCTGCTGCTGCAGCCCCACCGCCGGCGGCCCGCGTTCGAGAACCAGCCGCGCCGTTAACGACCGAGGCCCCAGTTTCTTCCAGTGACTCCCCCGCGCCGCCACAGGTTCTCACCGCCCCTGCTTCGCTGGCCACGCCCTATCCAGAACCCACTGCTGACAAGGCGGCGGCGCTGCGGGTGCTGCAAGATTCCGTTTCCGGATGCACGCTGTGTTCGGAACTCGCGGCTCAGCGAACGCAAACCGTGTTTGGAACCGGCAATCCGAACGCCAGGCTGGTGTTAGTCGGCGAGGCCCCCGGTGAACGCGAAGATCGGTTGGGCGAACCGTTTGTCGGCGCAGCGGGCCAGTTGCTGGACAAGATTTTGGCTGCTTGCGGATTAAATCGTCGCGACGACGTTTACATTCTCAACGCCGTCAAATGCCGCCCGCCTCAAAACCGAAATCCAAAATCGGAAGAATTGAGCAACTGTTGGCAATACGCGCAAACCCAACTGGACATTTTGCAGCCGGAGTTTATTTGTTGTCTGGGCAGCGTTGCCGCCCGCACGCTGTTGCAAACGGATATCTCCGTCGGGCGACTGCGAAAAAGATTCCACGACTACCGAGGCAGCAAGGTCCTGGTGACCTATCACCCGGCCTATCTGTTGCGAACCTCGTCAGCCAAAAAGCATGCCTGGGATGACATGCAAATGCTCATGCAAGCCATGGGGATCGAAATCCCCACACGAAAATAATCATTACCGGATGAATTCCTCAACCATCAGATAGCCTGTGGCCAGCCTCAAGAAAACTCTGGACCAATACGAAATCGAAGTCCCAGATGCAGCCTACCCCATGCTCAAGCATTATTGCGCTGCATTGTGGGAGATGAACAAACAGATCAACCTGACGCGCCACACCAGTTATGAAAAATTTGTGACGCGGGACCTGGTTGACACGATGGAACTATCCAGTTTGATTCCTGAAAACTGTGAAGTGCTGGATGTCGGATCTGGCGGGGGCGTCCCGGGGATGATTTTGGCGATCTTGAGACCCGACCTCAGCGTGGCTTTGACCGACTCGGTCGGCAAAAAAGCGCACGCAATGGGCGAAATTGCCGAAGCCTTGGGGCTCAACATTGAAATCTACCAATGCCGCGCCGAACACCTGCTGGAGGATTTTCGCTACGACTACACCGTGGCTCGCGCGGTCGGTCCGCTAAAGAAATTCGGGATCTGGTTTGAGAAAGTCTGGCCTTCGGTGGGCAGGCTACTGGCGATCAAGGGCCCGAAGTGGGTCGAGGAAAAAGCTGACGCCGATGCGATTGGTTGCCTGGACAAAGTTCACATCCGCGTCGCCCATGAATACGACGTTCCGGGGCTGGACTGGAAGAGCGTGATCTTGGAATTACGTGGTAAGTAGGTAGCTTGGACCATTGGCCCGAGTCCGCAACAACGCTCTTAGGAGAGTCATAAAGAAGAAACCGCAGAGGCGCAGAGAACGGGGAGCTTCTGAAATCAAAACGGAACTCTGCGCGTCCTCCGCGAACTCTGCGACTCTGCGGTTAGCTAATCGCGATTGACGAAATTCCAACTACGCTGCTTTGGCCACCGAATCGGTGCTTTCTTCGGCCCAGCGTTCAATCTCCAATCGGTTTAACGATTCAAATTCCTGCTCAGGGGCTCGTTGAATCAGAAACTGCGAACCTGAATGCAACATGCGGGGTACAAACCGTATCGACTGATCCAGTGCTTCGCTGTCGTAGCCGAACGATACGATCACCAGATCCGTTCGCAAGTGCGAATTGGCAATTCGGACCAATGCCGAGCCCAGTTCTCCCGGCACGAGCTGAACTTTTGCTGGCGTCGCTTTGAGCACTTTGTGCATTTCGATCAACTTCAGCGGCGGCTGACTGGGATCCCGGGCTTCGAACAAGTCAATCCCAGTGTACCGAACCGGCTGGCCGCAAAACTGATTCGCCAACCGGATCAAGTTAAGGCAACGAGTACCGTCACCCAAGCCAACCTCGACAATGCTACGAAACGATTGCTTTCGGACCATGCGATAGATGGCTCGATCAGCAACTGGTTTGGAAAGTCGAGTCAGATGAAGAAAACCAAGCTTTGAAAAGGGTTTCACGTCAAAGTTCCTCGCGAGCAACGGCAGTAGGACCACATATTGGTACCGAACTGCATGAAAAATCAGTCTGAAACTGATCTTCGTTATCGTCCTTGGAATCGGAAATTCTTACGTCGAATCGCTGCAAGTTGTACGCGTTGCTCGTTTGACAAGGTTTCACTGGACTGACTGATCCGTGCAATCGGTACAGTTTACGCCCCGTCAACCACCGCCGACCACAACCGGCCAGGGGTTTCCATGGCTCGTTGGGCCACAGTGGCATTTCGGTAGGGAAATAGCGACCCCTGGCGCAACTGAAACGTATAGTTCCCGGCATCCCAGCGCGGCTGGATCGTTGCTTCCC
>CAZJEK010000124.1:0-14985 GCA_964545005.1 uncultured Pirellulaceae bacterium | reverse complement strand
GGAATCACGATCGCTTTATCGCAGATCTCGCACAATACGCGAAGCTGATTTTCCAATGGCCGGAGTAATTGGGAATCCGGATTTTGGGCGATGTAGTCCAGAATCGTAAACAGCTCACCGAAAGATCTTTTATTCATCATCGATTTCTTGATCTGCGCGGGCTTTTTCGCTGCCCGGTGTTTGACCTCGATGATGCTCTCGAATCCATCGTGACGAATCGAAACCCGCGAGATATGAGCGTATCGAACGGTTTTGGGATTACCGAATCCTGAACCGCGGGGAATTGAGAAACCGATGTCATATAGGTTCAGTTGAGGCGGATTACGCAAAATTTGCATCGCATAAAACGCTGGCACGCACGAAAGCAAAAAGCTGTTAATCGTGATGACGTTGTAAAGCCACTGAAATTGACGCTCAGCTGTATGAAAGTTCGCGAGCACGATCAGCGAGTATACGCCAAACCCAAACAATAAAACGGCGTACAGCCAAAGATGTTTTGGATTTGCGTGATAGGAATAGCTGGATTTGAGTTCTGCCATTGGGGATGATAGCGAGGCAATCGTGATTAGTCAGTAGTCGGCCTAAATAACTTGTAATTGTATTTAGCTCGCCAACATGGTTTTGCCCGCCAACAATGCGTATCAATCCCCCGATACCGCCCGTCGCGTCAGCAGGTAGATCACGAACGGCATGATCAGCCCTGGCAACAGTTTGTAAACTGCGCCGTCGAGCTGCAGAAAAACGTCCCAAACGTACAAGGTGGCTACCGCGGTGACCATCATCAGGATGGCTTGGACGGTGCTGTAGCGAATGTTGTAGATTCTCAAAATTACCAGCGGTCCCAGGGTACAGGCCAGCAATGCCCACGCGTCCAGCACCAGGTCGAAGACGGCCTGGTTTCCCGCCAGGGCAATCCACATGGCCAACCCGGCGACGATGAGCGTGGCGACCTTGGAAGCCAGGTAGCTGTCTTTGAATCGAGGAAAAACGTCTTGGGTGACCGATCCCGAACAGACCAGGATTTGCGAGTCGGCGGTCGACATCGTGGCAGAGAATAATCCCGCCAGCAGAAGCCCAACGAGAACTCTCGGCAGTAAGGTGTCGGCCAGGATCGGCATCGCGTATTCGGCCGCCACGGCTTCGGTTTTGTCGGCCACAAAATCCATGGACGTCAAGTCCGGCAGGATGGCCCTCGAATACAGCCCGACTGCAATCGCCAGAAAAAAGAACGGAACAAACCAGGCAAAGTAGACGCGACGGGCCTGACGGATGTGATCGACGGAATCGATCGCCATGAAGCGAACGAGGATATGGGGTTGTCCGATCGCCCCAAATCCGCCCGAAACCATGCCCAGGAAAAATGGCAAGAAGCCCAGCGTTGCAGCCGCCGGCATCCAGTTAACCAGCTTCGGATCCTGCGCTTCCAGGTTGCTTAACAGCGCAGCGGGACCGCCGATTTCGAGATAGGCGAACACGACCAGGCACAGCATCGAAACGATCATCACCAGTGATTGAGCCGCGTCGGTCCAGATCGAAGCCCGGATACCGCCGGAAAAACAGTACACCACGACGATGGCCGTGCCCAGCAGAATCCCAACGCTCTGGTCCCAGCCGAACAGGGTTTCCAGTGCATAGCTGCCGGCTTTAAGTTGACCGGCCGCGTAGATCCCCAGGAAGAAAAACGTAAATGCTCCGCCCAGCTTCGTCAGGATTGCTCCTCGTTTGAGAAAGTCCGCGGTCCCGATTAAACCGGGAATGGTATGGGCGTGAATTTGGCCCGAAACAGAACGCAACTTGGGATGGACCAGGTACCAGGCAGCCAGGTCCCCGAGAATCCAGCCGACCATCATCCAGCACGATTCAACTCCAAATCGAAAGGTCAGGGCAATCAAGGCAACGAACATGAAACCGCTGTTGTTCGTCGCGACCGCTGATAGCGCTGCCAGCCAGGGCGGGATCTCCCGACTGGCAATCAGGTAGTCTTCCGAGGTCGTGTGGTGTTGGGCGACCGACGCCCAGACACCGATTGCGGTGATCACCAGTAAGCAGGCAATGAAGCTGATGATGACGATCAAGAGAGGCTCCGAGGGGAAAAATGAAAACAAGCATTCAATCGCAGCGGCAGGTGGCTCAAGCCTGCCATTGGTCGATTCCTTTCATGATCATTTCAACCGCAATGGTGCCGATGATCAGCGCCGAAGCGCGGCCGATGATTTCCATGTAACGTTCAATCAGCCGCTCGTTGCGCTTTTGGGCAAAGTCATAGGCAAGCTTCGTCAGCAATAGAAACAGGCAGCTGGTAGCTAGTGCAATCGCAATCGAGGTGACTGCCATGAGCGGCGATAGTTTCGTGCCTACCAATACGCTGGCGCTGATCGTGCCGGGTCCAATCATGAACGGCATCGCGATCGAACCAACCATTTCTTCCTGTTCCCCGCGAATCTCGCCAATCATGTCAGCACCCATCACAATCGCCCGGATCCCGATAACGACGAACACGATGCCGCCGAATACCAGGAACGCCGAAAATCGGACCTGAAGCACACGGGTAAACAGTAGTTCACCGAAGATTGCGAACATCGCGAAGACGGTTCCGCTGATCAAAAAGGCACGCGTAATGACGGACAGAAAGGACGTGAAGTTCAGGCGATTCATCACATCGTGCAGAAAAGCGGCCATCAGTAGCGGATTGAACAGCACCAGCATCAATAGGATCGAATCAAGCATCGGGAGAGAATATTCAGGCAGATTTTTTGCGGTGGAGGGTGATAAAGCGATAAATTCGCCTTGCAAATGAGCACTCTTGGGCGATATTCATTGCAGCTGCAACGATTTTAGCAGCAAATATTGTGTTCGAAACCTCAATCCTGGGGACAATCACCTTGAGATCACCGATTAACGAAGCCGCCCTGGCCAGTATTCCTCACCGCCGCAGCCAGAAAGGGATCGTGGTGCTGAAATTTGGAGGAACCACCGTTGGGGCCACCAAAGAGCAGCAGCGAATTCGATTGGCGCGAGACACCATCGCGTCACTGATCGATCAGGGAAAGTCAGTTGTCGCCGTGTTTTCCGCTTTTCGACGGGGGCGAAGTGGAGCCGCTGAGAAAACGAGCGTGACGGACATCCTTGAGAATCACAAGCGATACGTTGCCCAGGAGTCTTCTTTTGAAGCCGGCGTGCAGCACGTTTATGATCGTTTACGAAAGGCTCATTTTGGCTTAATTGAGGACCTGCAGCTATCGGACGTTGAGTCATTAAGTGAGGACGTCCTCCGCGAAATCAAGGCACTGCGGACAATGGTGCGGATGTCTTGCTCGGCATACGAAAACTCGCCCAGCTTGAATGATTTGATCATTACCGCTGGTGAACGTCTGGCGGTTAAGATTCTGTCAGCCTATTTCAACGAGCAATTGCGAGAGGGCAAGTTTCCACAGCAGACTGTGCCCCTGACGGCGATGGAGCTGGGGATCTACACGGACAACCAGTTTGGATCGGCGAACATTGATTGGCTGCGAGCGATTGACCATTCACGAGAAGTCATTGTCGGTCAGTACCTGGAACGTAATCTCGTCCCGATTGTGACTGGGTTTGATGGCATTTATGACCCCAGCGACGGGTTCAAGGAAATCATGCGAACCGCTCAGGATCAGCAAACGGATCTGGATCAACGCTATGCCGATGTCTATCGAACCAGCCTGGGACGCGGTGGTTCTGATTTAACAGCGACGTTCCTGGGGTTGGCTTTAGACGCCGAATATGTGGGTTTTTGCAAGGAAACACGGGGGGTGCTAACCGCCGACGACATGCTGGTTGGTGAAGCAGCCAAAACGGTACCTGAGCTGAATTACGACTTGGCGACTGAGGCTGGAAATATCTATGCCAAGGCCGTGGAGCCTGTTCGTCACGGCAACGTACCGGTCCATATTTTCGATCCTGCCCAGCCTGGTTCCAGGACGATCATCTCGGACGTTGAGCTGCCAGAAGGTTTGTTTATTCTCGAACGGCCGATTGAGGCAGTTAATATCAATACCCGAACGATTCGCAACGAACCTGGATCGCTGCTGGACTTTCTGAAAATGTTCGCCGATCGCGGATTGAACGTTGAGGAGATTCGCCACCAGCGGAGTGGCACCGATTGTATCGTCTGCGGCAAGGAAGACGAAATTACCGCCCTGGTCAGTGACCTGAATGCCCGCGGCTTACAGTCTCAAGCCCATTATACCTGGTATTTGCGAGTGATCGGAAATGTCACCGAAGACTTGTCGGCCACATTCAACGAATTCATGCGACAGTTTGGGGCGCTAACGCTGTCCACGTTTCAGATTGGTACGAAAGTCGTTACGTCAACGGTGCCGCGAAACCGAGCCGGAGACCAAAAGCGGGAAACCAAGAGAATCGAGGGCATTGTCCAAAAAATCCACGACGAGCTCGTGGTCGGCGTTTGTCAGCCTGGCGAGGTCCGCTCAACCTCCCAGTTCGTGGAAGCCAACTCCTAATGCCCGGTTACCTCTCAGGTTTGGTGGTCGCTAGTTTTGATTCATTTTTTGCGTTAAAGAAGGTGAAATCCCCGTTTCAAGCCGAATCAGGGTTGATTCGCTAACGTTAGCAGCTAAACTCTTTCGAGGAAAATGATTGCAGGCGGAACGATTGCGTATAAAACGGAATGGTCTGCCTTGTTCACTTTCCTGTCGCCGTAAATTTAACTTTGTAAGTTTCTCAACCGTGACAACTGCTTCGACACCCAAGGTTGCCGACTCAATTATTCTCCGGACTCCCAGGCTTGCCGACGCTGCTTCCATTGATGAACTGGTCAGAAGTTCGGGAGTGCTTGAGCCCAATTCCTGTTACGCGTATCTGTTAATGTGCCGGGATTTCTCCCACACGTGTGTGGTGGCGGAGCTGGGGCCGGATCTGGCTGGTTTTGTAATCGGCTATGTACCCCCTGCCAAACCAGACACGTTGTTTGTGTGGCAAATTGGAGTCGACGCCGCCGCGCGTCGTCAGGGCCTGGCAAACCGCATGCTAACGGAATTGTTTGAACGCGAAGGCAATGAGCAGCTTCGCTTTCTCGAGGCCACCATTGCTCCCTCCAATGTGCCATCGCGCAAGATGTTCGAACGGTTTGCCAAGCGGTGCGAGACTGATTTCGAATACACCGAATGCTTTCGAGCTCTCGATTTCGGAGGTGCTGCTCATGAAGAAGAGCCGCAGATCCGGATCGGTCCAATCACGCGTGATTGAATTGATCGCTCGTTAACGCTGAATTTTCTTTGCTCGCTGCAAGTCGGCATGCCAACTGCTCCTGGATCGGGCAAGGTGTCGCCGTCTTTTAGAGCTTTACTGATATTTGACATTTACTCTGGATATACCATGAAAACGTTTGCCCGCCTGGAATCCGAAGTTCGCGGATATTGCCGTAGCTTTCCTACTGTTTTTCAATCTGCCAAAGGTGCTTGTCTGACGGACGAATCGGGGGCTGAGTACGTCGACTTTTTCGCAGGTGCTGGCGTATTGAACTACGGACATAATCCTGATGTTCTGCAGCAGCATTTGCTGCGTTACCTGTCTTCTGATGGAATCACGCATTCGCTGGACATGGCGACGACTGCCAAGCGAGAGCTGTTACAAACGTTTGAACGCCTGATCCTTCGTCCGCGAGAGATGAATTACAAGCTGATGTTTACCGGTCCAACCGGTACTAACTCAGTCGAGGCCGCGATCAAGTTGGCTCGTAAAGTGACGGGGAGGCAAAACATCGTTTCGTTTACCAATGGTTTTCACGGGATGACGTTGGGGGCGTTGGCGCTGACTGGCAACGCTGGCAAGCGAGCTGGCGCTGGTGTGTCGCTGAACAATGTGACTCATATGCCCTATTGCGATTACATGGGCGCGGATGTCGATTCCATTGAACTCCTGGAGCAATACCTGGAAGATAACTCCAGCGGCTTGGACCATCCCGCGGCGTTCATTTTTGAAACTGTGCAAGCCGAGGGTGGCGTCAACGTTGCCTCGAAAAAATGGTTGACTCGAATTGCGGCGCTACCCAAAAAACACAAGATCATGCTGATCGTCGACGATATCCAGGTTGGTTGCGGTCGAACCGGGACGTTTTTCAGTTTCGAACCCTACGGAATTGAGCCGGACATCATTTGTCTGTCCAAATCCCTGTCCGGTTATGGCCTGCCATTCGCGTTGACGTTGTTCAAGCCGGAACATGATCAGTGGAGTCCCGGCGAACACAACGGAACGTTTCGAGGCCACAACCTGGCGTTCGTCACGGCGACCGCCGCCCTGCAGGAATATTGGACGGATGAATCGTTGACACGCGATGTCGCCGCCAAAGGGCAAATCATGAAAAATGCCCTGCTCGATTTGGCTGATGAATACGATGGCGAAGTGAGTGGCCGAGGTTTGATTCAAGGGATTCGGTTCGAGGATCGCTCATTGGCTGGCCGCGTTTCGCAGGCCGCATTCAAGCGTGGTTTGATCATCGAAACTTGCGGCCCTGATGATGAAGTGATCAAGTGCCTGCCTCCATTGACGATTGCTGAAGACCAATTGAAGAAAGGCTTGAAGATTCTGGCCGACAGCATTGAAGTTGTTTTGGGGCAGGCCGCGTCCTCAGTCTCGGTCACCAAATCGGTTTAGTGTTGTTTCACCTTGGGTATCCAGTTTGAAAACAAGGATTCGTGGAATTGATGAGTCAAACGATTACTAACGAGTTGCAGGATCCCTACTACTCGCGTGTTGACAATTGGCAGGTAGCGGCTCGAGTTGATCCTGTTATCTGGAGCGACGATCGATCCTGCGGACCGTGGGATGACGGCCAACTGGCGACGTACGAACAGGACGGTTTTCTATCGTTGCCAGGATTGTTCAGTCAGGAAACCGCCAGTCAACTGCTGGCCGAAGCCAACCAATTAGCCGTCTTGGCGGATCCTGATTCGCCGGAGGTGATTGCCGAACCTGAAAGCCAGGTAGTCCGGTCGATTTTCAGGCTGCACCAGACCAACGACATGTTTCGCAAGTTGTGCCACCATCCGCAGTTGGTCGAAGCAGCTCGGAAACTGCTTGGTGGCGATGTTTACATCCACCAATCGCGGATCAACTACAAGCCAGCGTTTGAAGGTAAGGAATTTTTCTGGCATTCCGATTTTGAAACCTGGCACATTGAGGATGGCATGCCTCGAATGCGGGCGGTCAGCGTTTCGATTAGCCTGACCGAAACCAACGACTTCAATGGGCCGCTAATTCTGGTGCCTGGTTCGCATAAAACTTACATTCGCTGTGCCGGGGAGACGCCAGAAAACCATTTTGAAGAATCCCTGCGGAAACAGGAAATCGGCGTTCCCTCCCGCGAGGCGATGTCGATGCTGGTCGAGCAAGGGGGTATGGTGGCACCGACCGGTGTTCCCGGGTCTGTGTTGTTTTTTGAATGCAACACGATGCACGGTTCGGCTGGAAATATCAGTCCAATGCCCCGCACCAACTTGTTCCTGGTATTCAACAGCGTTGAAAACGCCTTGGTTGAACCATTTGGTGGATTGGCTGCCCGCCCCGACTATCTGGCGGAGCGAAGCCCAAAACCAATCGAATAATCAGTCGTTGGAGCGGAAGTTCAATTCCGGCGACAAGACGGGTGAAGCGTCCAGTTCATCGGCATCCATCATTTCGCAAATTTGGCTCAGGCAGGCCAGTAACGCGTCCTTCTCCGCACGCTTGAGCCGTTTCAGTTTGGCCAGAAACTGTTCGTGCAGCGGTGTGGGGAGCGATTCCAGCCGTTTCACTCCCAGGTCGGTTAGCGTCAGGCGAACTTTGCGACGATCCGAAGCGAGTCGTTGGCGTTTGACATATTTGGCCAATTCCAGG
This sequence comes from uncultured Pirellulaceae bacterium, assembly GCA_964545005.1. Classification (GTDB taxonomy): domain Bacteria; phylum Planctomycetota; class Planctomycetia; order Pirellulales; family Pirellulaceae; genus Mariniblastus. The sequence goes on along the minus strand of CAZJEK010000124.1, from coordinate 7,116 downwards.
CGGTCGATAATCCGCGTTACCGTTGGGGCGGATAAATGAACGGTCTTGGCGATCGTAGCCGCCGTGAGGTTGTCGTCAGCCTTGGCTTCCGAGATTGCTTTCAGTACCAGCAGCTGGGGCACGCTTAAACCCGACTGTTGGGAAATTTGGCGGGAATGTTCTGACGTCTTTCTCAGCACCCTGCGAATCGACCGCAAGATTTCGTAAGCGACTTCAAGATCCGAAAGTTTTTTGCTTTTCGCCATCCAGCTGTTCCAAAGGGGAAAGTTGTAGCTGCAGTTTAATCGCACAAACAGATTTCGAAAATCTCAATGGCTCGTTCAATCGGCACAGCAAAGAAATCGAAATCTGTCATAATTGGGACAAGGCTGGCTTCGCTCGGCCGAATACGTACGAGTTGCAACGTTTTGGAAACCCGACAGTTAAGCGAGGGAAAAACACGCGTCGGTGTAGCCCTCGCTCACGCGTCGAGTTTCCATTTCCAGGGAAAAACTCCAATAGTGCAACTTCAAAGCCGAATTACCGAGTCCTTTGCTTAGGGCTCTCCTACAAACGATGCGAAGTTACAACTGAGGTAGCGTGGTGAAAATTCAGGTTCCGTGTTCATGTGGCCAAACGTTGGCTGTGCCTGCCGAATATGGCGGACAGAAAATCCAATGCCCGTCCTGCAAGCAAGCGGTGATGGTCCCCGGAGGGCAATCGAGCGTCGCTCAGCCGTCCGCGGCTTCGTCAGCGCCCCGGCCTGCCAGTCCTGCTGCTCCGATTGCGACTGGCCCCACTCATTCCAAACGTCGTTGCCACGAGTTGGATTACCAGATTGTCGGCGATGACATGCAGATGGTGATCGTGGAACTGGACCCCGGCGAAACGGTAATCGCCGAAGCCGGTGCCATGAACTATATGGAGGAAGGGATCCAATTTGAAACCAAGATGGGAGACGGCTCCCAGCCTGACCAAGGTTTCATGGGGAAATTGTTGTCCGTTGGTAAGCGGGTATTGACGGGCGAGTCGATCTTCATGACTCATTTTTCCCATCGCGGCGCGGGCAAGAGTCACGTTGCATTTGCCGCCCCGTACCCAGGTAAGATTATTCCAATCGACTTGGCCACGATTCCGGGCAACGATCTGATTTGCCAGAAGGACGCGTTCCTGTGTGCCGCTTTCGGGACGCAGGTGTCGATCGCGTTCAACAAAAAGATCGGTGTCGGTTTGTTTGGCGGGGAAGGCTTTATCATGCAAAAACTGGTGGGCGATGGTTTGGTCTGCATTCATGCCGGCGGCACGATCGTGGAACGTGAATTGCAGGGTGAGACGTTACGCGTCGACACAGGCTGCCTGGTGGCGTTCGAACCCCATATCGATTACAGCATCGAGCGTGCTGGCAATTTGAAAAGCATGTTCTTTGGCGGCGAAGGTTTGTTTTTGGCAACGCTTCGCGGTCACGGGAGGGTTTGGCTGCAAAGCCTGCCGTTTACGCGTCTGGCCGGTCGGATTCTGGCAAATTCGCCAGCGGGAAGCAGCCGTACCGGGGAAGGGTCGGTTCTGGGGGCCCTGGGTAACATGTTAGACGGTGATTGATTCGTCATGCCAAACCCGTTTTCTTTGGGAATTCAGCAACAACCCGGTTGAACCCTGCATTCAATTTTCGGTTACTCTGGAAAGTCCAACTTCAAAATAACCGTTCCCCTTGAGCTCCCCATGATGACACTTTCTGAACCCAGCCGGCGCATGAGCTGCATGGAAATCTGGGGAGGAAATACGGCGGTAGAAGACTTGTTTCAGACCGTTGGTTTGGACCTGTTTGTTAGTAGTTCACCCTATCAATCCAGTGATGTCGGTGGAGGTGATATTTATTACGTAACCTCCTGCGCTTCGGCCCGAATCACGCGCCTGCTGCTGGCTGATGTCAGCGGACATGGTGCTTCGGCTTCCGGTTTGGCAATTACCTTGCGAGACCTGATGCGGAACCAGGTGAATTCGATCGATCAACAAGCATTCGTTGAGCAAATGAATCGGGAGTTCGCCGAAGCCGCCAAGGACTCGGCATTCGCTACCGCTGTTGTGGCGACCTACTTTCATCCTTCACGCTCGCTCACAATCGCCATCGCAGGCCATCCCAATCCGCTGGGATACGACCAGGCGTCAGGGCAGTGGAAGCGTTTGGTGCCAATCGACCGTAAGGGTCGAGAAGTCGGTAACCTTCCGCTGGGCGTCAATGATAGCGTTGCCTACCGCAGCGGCAAATTGGACGTGGTCCCCGGTGACATGCTGTTGATGTATTCCGATGCTTTCATCGAAACCGAGCGCAGTGACGGATCAATGTTGGGCGTCGATGGATTGGTCGAACTGCTTAATGAGCTCGAACAAGAAGCGAAATTTCCGATCCGGTCGCCGGCGGTGATTGCTGAGTGCTTGCAAGAAAGACTCAAACAGTTGTCACCGACAGCTCTGCAAGGCGACGACGCGACGCTCGTGATCGGTCAGTTCACGGCGACGGCTCCTCGTCTGCGCGATGACGCCATGGCCCCGTTGCGGTTGATGAAATCAGTGACCGACCGGACATCATTTCGCAGCTAACGCTACCACCAGCCAATTGCCATCCGGGTGATTTGCCAAAACACTTTCACGCCCAGCAGCGGATTTGTTTTGCTGGTTCCCAGTTCCCGGTTCCGAAAGGTGATAGGGAATTCCCGCAAATTGGCACCCTGAAGTTTCAGTCTCCAGAGGATTTCTTCCAGATAGGCATAGTCGGGGCTTTTCAACGGCTGTTGCATCAACGTCCGCAGTGCCAAACTTCGATAAATTCGAAATGCACCGCTGTTGTCGCGAGTGGCTAAACCCAGCATCCATCTGGCGTAAGCATTGACCGTTCTCGAAGCCATGACCCGCGTCCAGGGCCAGCCCTCAGTACTCCCCCCGGCAATGTATCGGCTGCCGATCATCACGTCGCAACCGGGCTGGCGTTGCATCAGGTCAACCATGGACGCCAGGGCCGCGGGATCGTGGCTCAAGTCGGCATCCATCGTCGCAATTAATTCGTATTTCCCGGTCAGGCCCCGGGCAAAACCGGTGACCGTGGCCGAGCCCAAACCCAGTTTCCCAGACCGATGAATGACCGACAGGCGAGGGTTTTCGGTAACCGCCTGATCGCACCAGTCACCGGTGCCGTCGGGAGAGTTGTCGTCGATGACCAGCACGTCGGCCGCGGGTAAGCGTTGGCCAATGCGTTCGACCAATCGAGGCAGGCAATCGATTTCGTTGTATGTCGCAATAACGACCAGAAGTCCGTTGCCAGTTGTCACTTGGGTGCTACCGCCGGTCGTCGCAGGGGAATTCGGTTATCATCTACCGGTTTCACGGTACATTATCGAAATCAGGTGTCAACGTCGTCAATCGTTATGAAAGAACTTGAATCAGATCAGGCCATGCCATCCAAACTGGAAACAGCGAATTGGCGACGCCCGGGATTCTGGATCTCACGCATTTTGATCGTGGTGGTTGGGATCTACCTGTTGATGTTGGCATTGTTGTTATTCAACGAAAACGACCTGGTTTATCCCGGGTCTCGGTATCCCAAGGGGGACTGGGATCCCGAATTCGAATTTGAAGAAGTCAACTTGCAGGCAGCCGATGGAACGGAGTTGATCGGCTGGTATCTGCCGCCACCGGCTTCCAAGCAAGCGACTCGATGCCGAACGATCCTGATCCTTCATGGTAATGCCGAAAACGTAGCTGAAGTCAGCGCTTACGCGGGTCAACGATTCCGCCAACTGCTGCAAGCGGAAGTGTTTACCGTTGATTATCGGGGGTTTGGCAAAAGCGATGGAAGGCCCAATGAACTGGGGGTGATGCAGGACAGCAATGCGGCCCTGGACTGGATCTGTGAACGAAGCGGAAAAAGCCCGAACCAGATTCTGCTGGTTGGCCATTCGTTGGGTGGTGGTCCGGCTGTCGAACTCGCCCAACAACGTGGTGCCCAAGCCTTGATTCTGCAGCGGACTTATTCGTCGTTGCCAGACGCTGCCGCAATCAACTACCCGATGTTTCCAGTGCGGTGGTTGATGCAAAACCAGTTTGCTTCCATCGACAAGATTGGAGACTGTCCGCAGCCGCTGTTTCAATCCCATGGTTCGGCCGATCAGCTGATTCCAATACGGCTGGCCAAACAGCTGTTCGAAACGTCCCCAGCCAGGGAAAAGGAGTTCTTCGAGGTGGCCGGGATGTCACATTGGGACCCATTGCCAGACGAATATTGGCCGAGATTGAAGGCCTTCATCGATCGAGTTGCTCCGCTGTCAGAACCCGAATGAGGAGGCTTTATTCGGCAGCAAATCCTGCTGGATTTTTCGACTGCCAACGCCAGGAGTCGGCACACATTTCGTCGAGTCCACGCTTGGCAACCCAGCCCAATTCCTGCTTGGCCAATGACGGGTCAGCCCAACATGCCGCGATGTCGCCTGGTCGGCGGTCGACGATCTCATAAGGTATTTTTCGTTCGCTGGCTCGTTCAAAAGCGTCAACGATTTCCAGTACGCTGTAACCGATGCCAGTGCCCAGATTGTATGTCACGACGCCCGGATTCTGGGCCAGCTTTTCCAGTGCCAGGACATGCCCTGCCGCCAGATCGACAACATGGATATAGTCGCGTACGCCCGTTCCATCACGCGTGTCATAATCACCGCCAAACACACCCAAGCGATCCAGCTTGCCCACCGCAACTTGAGAAACGTAGGGCAGCAAGTTGTTAGGCAGGCCGTTGGGATCTTCACCGATTTGACCTGATGGGTGGGCGCCGACGGGATTAAAGTACCGCAGCAGAGCAATGTTCAAGTCCTGATTGGCGGTTTGCCAATCCCGGAGCACAAACTCCAGCATCAATTTTGTGCGACCGTAGGGGTTGGTCACTTCGTGGATCAGCGTTTCAGAATCCTCTGTCAGCGGAAGGGCTTTGGGGATCCCATAGACCGTCGCGCTGGAACTGAATACCAGGTGACGAACACCCGACTGTTCCATCGCGCGGCAAAGATTCAACGTTCCCACCAGATTGTTCTCGTAATAGTCCAGCGGCTTCGCAACGCTTTCGCCGACCGCCTTCAGGGCAGCGAAATGAATCACTGCATCAAATCGAAACCGCTGAAAAATGTCCAGCAGGACCTCACCCTGGCGTAGATCGGCTTCGATAAACTCAAGTTCCTTGCCGGTGATGTTTACCACGCGACGTAGTGATTCCTGTGACGAGTTACAGAGGTTATCAACGACCGTGACCTGGTGGTTGGCTTGTAACAATTCCAGGCAGGTGTGGCTGCCGATGTAACCCGCCCCGCCGGTGACCAGCACGTGCATTATTCTGCCTCCGCGTCGGTCACGATGCAGCCAAGCAATCGTGCTCCGCAGGTTTGCAGCTCAGCCACCGCCGACTGAGCCAGTGCTGGGTTGGAATGCTTTTGGCTGACAATCAAGTAGCATCCATCTGAAATGTCGGACCAGATTTTGGCATCGATGGAGTCGCTTTGACCAGCAGAGACACAAATCAGGTCAAACGACTTTCGCATTTCCGAAACCACCCATCGAACCCCCTGCTGAAAAAGGGTGCCGTCCAGTCGGCGAGTTCCGCAGGGCAAAAAGCTGACCCCGGGAATCGCGCCCGAACAGATCATTGGCTGCCACGAGCGGGATTCGATCACTGCCTCTCCCAGGCCATCAAACTGCTCGCTACCCGTTTGGTTCGTCAGTTGACGGGATGCAGAATTGCTGTCGATCAACAACACCGATCCTAGTTTACGCTCGGCCAACATTGCGGCCACCGAAGCGGTCGTGGCGTTGACGTGGGCGTTCAGTTGAGAACCGACGAACAGCAGGACCAGTGATTCGGTGCCGGTGTAGCGTTCCAGAATTGAATCCACGACGCCTTGAAGTTCCGCGGCGGCAACCAGCGATTGCACAGGCCTGACCCGGTTGGCGACGCTTTGTTGTGAGGTATCAGGCGCGGCCGGTTGGGAGGCTGGCGGAAAGGGCTGAGGCGGTGTTTGCCGCGTTGGTTCACGAGCCGGAGTGGGGTCCAGCCAGGTTTCGCTACCTTCGTCCTGCTCGTTGAGGGTTGTCGTTTCGGTCAACGTTGAAGGAACGTCAGGTGAGGCCTGGAAGGGTTGCCCTAACGAATCCAAACGCTGGTCCGAGGCTTCGGCCAGAGACATTGCGATCGCCCGTTTGTCCGATTCTCCCAGCCGTTCAACCTCAGGTGCTCCAGCGGGTAACGCCGAAACGTCCGGAATAGTGACGGACATGATTTTGACTCGATTGCGGCCCGAAGCGCGTGGTCGTGATCCACTGGCAGGCGGCAATTGTTGAGTCTCCAGCAAAACCGCGACCGGTTTGTCGTCGCGGTGGCCGGTCGCAGCTGCAAGCGCTTTCGTACTGTGCAACCAACTCCGTCCAGTCTGGGAGCTGACGGGTGTATGAGGATCTTTCCAGTGATTCATCTGATCGTGGTGCGGCTTGGGGGGAGTTAGCCTTGGTCGTTCGATTGAGGATTGCGCAGCTGGTCGAACAGTTGTTGATAGTCCATGCGTTGAGCGCGACCGGTGGAGATCGGTGTGCTGGGCAATGGTATCGAATTCTGTTTGTCTTCCTTCGGTGATTCTTGCTGATTCATTCGGTTGACGATGATCATCTCCGAATCATCCTGATGCACTTGTTGAGCATCCTGTTCGGATCGCAAAGGATACTCCAGCGGAATATGCTCGGAAGAATCTTCCGCCGCATTCTCAGCTTTGGAAACCCTGTCCGGAAGCAGTTCGTGTTCCGGTGCAGCCGCGGTTGGTTCGGGGGCCGATGCGAAGTTGGCTTGAGTCTGGGCAAACGAGGAAGTCAACTGCTCACGTTGCTCACGAATTTCATCCAATATGTCTTTGGAAGCGTCGAGCGTCTGTTCGCTATCATCACTGATAGCATTTTCAGAATTCTCAAAATCGCTATTGACATCGGTTCCATGTGAAACCGACCGTGCTCGTGTCAGTCGTTCCAGGATCGCATCGGCTTGGCGCGAAATTTCTTCGTCAACCTGTTCATTGGAGTGCTCATGATAGCTCGCAGGTTGCGGAGAATTGTCAGATTGGT
>CAZJEK010000123.1:3188-15015 GCA_964545005.1 uncultured Pirellulaceae bacterium | reverse complement strand
AAGCTACTTCCTCTGGTCAGCCTCTGTGCAAAAGTCAAGCGCGTTCGATATCTTCGTAGCATGGCCGATTCGGCCGTGAACCTCGCAGAATACCCAAAGTTGGGTCGAAACCTTGCCGACTCGGGCCAATGGCACAAGCTACTTCCTCTGGTCAGCCTCTGTGCAAAAGTCAAGCGCGTTCGATATCTTCAATCCCTTGCCAGCGGTGGGCCAATTTGGCGGTTCCCAGAATCAGCCGCACGACCCGTTGCGAGGTGTTAGTGATCTGGTAATCGGCCGGACACTCGATCGATGCCTGATCCGAGAGTTGCCGCGTGATCGCGGCAACACAATCCTGGATCCGATCCGGGTCGGTACCCGTCATCGTGATGCAACCGCAATCCAGCGATTCGGGCCGTTCAATCGCCTTCCGAATCGTCACCGCTGGGAATCCAAGAATCGCTGATTCTTCGCTGATCGTACCCGAATCAGAAACGGTACAAAACGATTGCTGCTGCAGACGATTATAGTCACCAAACCCAAACGGTTTGAGAAACCGAATCTTGCCAGTTGGATCCTGGTAACCCAGCGAGTCGATCCGTTTGCGAGTTCGCGGGTGAGTGGAAACGATAATCGGAAAATTGTATTCTTGCGCCAATCGTTCCAAGGCCTGCAATAATTCACGCAATGGTTTTTGGAAATCGACATTTTCCTCGCGGTGCATACTGACCAGGATGTACTCGCGTGGCTCCAACTGCAGCTTGTCAAGAACATCGGACGCATTGATTGTGTCGCGGTAAAAATCCAGCACTTCACGCATGGGTGAACCGGTCAAGTAAATTCGCCGATGAGGAATCCCTTCGCTCAACAGGTGTCGACGAGCGTGTTCGGTATAGACCAGGTTGAAATCGCTGATGTGGTCCACGATGCGTCGATTTGTTTCTTCGGGGACATTGAAATCGAAACAACGGTTTCCGGCTTCCATATGGTACAGCGGGATCTTCAATCGTCGGGCCATGATGCCGGCAATGGCACTGTTGGTGTCACCCAGAATCAGCACCGCGTCCGGCTGCTCGGCCCGCAGGACTTTCTCACTCTCAAGCAAGATGCCCCCTAACACTGCTCCCAGGGACGAAGTGTCCACGCCCAGGAAATAATCGGGCTTGCGGATCTTTAATTCATCAAAAAAAATCTGGTTCAGCTCGTAGTCGTAGTTTTGCCCGGTGTGTACGATCTGATGATCGGTATCCCGGTCAAGGGCAGCCATCACCCGGGCCAGCCGAATGATCTCGGGACGGGTCCCGAGAATGGTGATCACTTTGAGTTTTGATCGTGACATTGGAATTTCTGAAACACTATTTCAAGTCAGCGGGAATCGGGATACCAGCTTCGGCCAGTTCGTGTTGAATCTCAGGCAAACTAACCAACAGCTGTTTGACTTCCTGTTTGCTCAATTGTTTGGTCGTGTGGGAATCGTAGTCAAGCGGCTGTTGCGTTGCTTCGCCTTCCGTAAAGTACTTGCTGTAATTCAAGTCCCGATCGTCCATTGGAATCCGCAGGAAATCCCCCATGTCTTCGGCGCGTTGCATTTCGGCGGCAGTGGCCAATGCTTCAAACATCTTTTCACCATGTCGAATCCCAATTGACTTGACCGGCACATCAGCCTGGAACAACTCAATCAACGTTTCGGCCAACATACCGATCGTACAGGCTGCCGCTTTCTTAATAAAGATGTCGCCTTGCCGAGCATGTTGAAATGCAAATTCAACCAGCCGAACGGAGTCGCGTAATGGCAACATGAATCGCGACATCGTCGAAGACGTCACAGTAACCGGTTGACCGTCCCGAATTTGACGAACAAACAGCGGGATCACCGAACCGCGAGAGTACATCACATTGCCATAGCGTACCGAACAGATACGGGTCGCACGATCATCCAATCGACGCGCCACGGACTGGGCCACTTTTTCCATCACCGCCTTGGTCATACCCATCGCATTGATCGGATAAACAGCTTTGTCGGTTCCCAGCACCACCACACAATTGACATGGTTGGCAACAGCAGATTCGATCACGTTGTTACTTCCAATGACGTTGGTTTCCACCGCTTGCATCGGAAAGAACTCGCAGGAAGGCACCTGTTTCAACGCGGCTGCATGGAACACCAGGTTGACACCCAGCATCGCCGCGTCCACACTGGCCCGGTTGCGGACGTCGCCGATGTAAAACCTCAACCTGGGTTCGGACATCCGGACCCGCATATCTTCCTGCTTCCACTCATCGCGCGAGAAAATCCGGATTTCACCGTAACCTTGATCAAGCAGGTGCTTGACCATCGTCTTGCCGAACGAACCGGTTCCGCCGGTGATCAGAACAGTTTGGGTTGCTTTATCGTTGCTCATTGAGTTGGCTACCAAGTAGTTAAGGGGCACAAACTGCTAAAGTTGAGCTGCTGCTTCGGATTCGATTTCCTCCAGCAAACCAATCCATCGGGCAAGGATAACTTGCTGGCTGAAATGCTTTCGGCCGACCGCCTGAATCCTCTCGCGATCGTACTGACCTCGTTTCCAGGCGTCGAATTGTTCTTCAATAGCGGCCGCCAAGTCTTCTCCGGTACGATTCGGGCAAACGACGCCCAATTGTTCAAACTCGATCAGCTGGGCCAATTCGCTTTCCGATTCGACGAGCGCCAAAATTTTGCAACCGGCCTCCAGATAGCTCATCGTCTTGCTGGGATAAGCCGCTTCAATAATGCCAGGAGCGAGCGAAACGATGCCTAAATGAGACTCAGCAATCAATGACATGACTTCGTTGATTGGCATGTAAGGATGAAAGTGAACAGTCGTTCCCAGCATCGATCCGGCCTGTTGTTTCAACCGGTCAGCCATCACGCCAGAGCCGACAAACAGAAACTCAATCTCTTCGTTGAGGCTTAACTGTTGGGCTGCCTCCATCACCGTATCGAGACTTTGGAAACGCCCCAGATTGCCAGCAAACAGGACTCGAAATCGATTCGGTTGAGTTTGCAAGGTTGACGGCAAAGTAAACTCTGGATCGACCTGATCGATAATGAAGTTGTTTAGCACAACAAGATTTTCTCCAATTAACCCCCGATCGCGCACGCTATCGGCCATATCGTCACTCAGCACGATCACACGATCGGCCGACTGACAATTTCGTCGATCGATTCCAGCTGCCAGTTTTTTCAACCACCCGTTTTTAGCCATCCCCGTTGCCAGGGCAATTTCGGGATACAGGTCCATGCAATGGTAAACGTAACGCGTATCGCGAATGAACTTGATTTTTCGAGCCAGTGATCCCATCAGCATTGGCGGAAAGGTGGAAACAAACATCACTTCGTATGGTTTCCAGCGAAAAACCGCGTGCCACAGCAGACTGATTGAAAACAGCAGAAAGTTCAGCGATCGAAGGGCCGCGTTCCGTTTGTTCTCCCTCAACAGCGGCGTTCGAATCACCGTCATGCCGTCAACGAATTGCTTGCGCGGCAACTTGGGGCCGGCATAGGCATCGTTGTAACCTGGTTGGGCTGAGAAGATCGTAACTTCGTGACCCGCCGCGGCAAAATGCTTGCCCATGAGATATAACATGTGGGCGTAGCCGGGGGTATCGGGACGAAGGTAGCGATGGACCAGTAGCAGTTTCACGTTAACTCAGCGGCCGGTTACAGTTTGCCAGATTGCGTTCAAATCAGCTGTGAAGGAATAGTGGGCAATGTACTGTCGATTCAAACGGACTTTCTCCGGCCAGATAATTTCCCGATTATAAGTTTCCGGATCATCGACCCGAGCCAAAATATCTTCTTCTTCTCGAAACGCCAACGTTGCCGGCCCCGTGATTCCAGGGCGAACCGACAAGATGATTCGATCATCACCACGGAGTTTATCGGCGAAGCCAGGCACGTCGGGTCGTGGGCCAACCAGACTCATCTGCCCAACCAGCACATTAATCAACTGCGGCAATTCATCCAACTTCGATTTCCGCAACCAACGACCGATGCGAGTAACTCGAATGTCTTGATCGGAGGTCACCGACGAATCAACGCCCGGAATCGGACGCATGGATCGGAGTTTAATTACCGGAATCAATTTGCCGTAACGGCCAATGCGAAGTTGAACAAAAAACCCGTTGGCTCCGGTACTGATTGTCGCTGCAATCCAGCCAACCAGTATCACCGGCCACAACACCAACAGTCCCAGGATCGACGCAATGATATCAAACCCGCGTTTGACCATCCGTTGTGACAGCGTGAGCCCCTCGGCGGAAGTGGTTAGGAATGATTGTGTGGTTTGCCCGATCGGCATCACTCACTCCACATACCCGAGTTGATGCAATAGTGGGCCGACTTGCGTTTCGATCTGTTCCAAATCCTGGTCTGAAAGCTGAGACTTCCAATTTCCGACGCTCTGCCGACTTACTCTGGCCGCAAGTTCTTCCAGATTCAATCCGTCTGTTGTAACACCTGCGAACTGAAACAACTGCCTTAAACCTTCGCTCGCATGCGCAGCAAAATGCTCGTAATTGATCGTCAACACCTGGTTGTCCGGCACCAATTCCAGCTGGTCCAGCGCCGACCTCACACAAGCTTGCCATTGCAAGGCACAACCCACAGCCAAATTGTGGCTTGCAAACACAGAGTCCATTTCTGCAAACCGGGGTCCCCATGTCGACAACCTGGACTTTCCCGAAAACGTTCGAAACAGTCGGGCGTTCAGATAGGAAGCTGCGTAGAAAGGTAGATCCGACAAGGGTACGTAGCGAGCTTTTCGAGCCAGATAAGGGAGGTCTAAAGGAGCATTCCATCGCAATGCGGCAGATGCCGCGACATCGCGACCGTCACGAACAATGTGAATGAACTTCGCCAGCGGAAAGACCTCGTGCACAAAACCGCAACGCAGCGAGTTGGCACAGGTTTTTTCAACGATTGTGCGTCCAACATGACGCTGCTGGAACCTGCGGAACTGGCCACGAATGTAGCCTTTGGTCACATCATCGGCCATTTCACGAGTGAATTCGTCGCTCTCAAAGCCTCGATTACCGTGCCGCCAGATGTAATTAATCTCATCACATGGCCAGGTTGCAAAGTGAGGATGGGCAACCAACAAGTCGCGCACCATTTTGGTCCCCGACCGTCCGGCGCCAATGATAATCAATGGTCTTAGGTGGGACGCAGCACCTGTATCCACGATCATCAGGGCCCCCCGGATTGGGCCAAGATAATCGAACAAACGCGGTCAACGTCACTCTCCTGCATCACGGTACCGCTGGGCAAACACAATCCAGTTGCGAACAATGACTCGGCCACGCCTCCGCCCACGCACCGCACTCCAGCAAACGCCGGTTGCATGTGCATTGGTTTCCAAACGGGTCGCGACTCGATATTTTCTGCTTCCAGGGAGTCAATGATTTGCTGGTTCGTTGCTCCGAACTCCGCTGGATCGACACAAACGACGGTCAACCAACAATTGGGTTCACCGTAGTTCGCCTGCGGCATGAACTTGATCCCGGGTACTTCCTCCAGACGTTGACGGTACCACTGATTAACCTGACGCTTCTGGGCAACCCGTTCATCCAGCACTTCCAATTGGCCGATTCCAATTGCCGCGACCACATTGCTCATGCGGTAGTTGTATCCCACGTCAACATGTTCGTAGTGCAACACCGGTTGTCGAGCTTGCGTTGCGAGGTAACGACACTGGTCAACCAACTGCGCATCGTTGCTGGCGACCATGCCGCCCCCAGACGTCGTCAAGATCTTATTTCCGTTAAACGAAAATACCGCCGCATCGGCGGTTCGACCGGCAGGCAAGTCTCGAAATCGCGCGCCCAACGATTCTGCACTGTCGCAAAGCACAGGAATTCCAAACGGCTTGCAAATCGAGTTGATTCGATCCAGATCACAGCACTGGCCGTACAGCTCGGTCGGCAACACGGCGCCGATTTTTTTTCCAAGCGACGTTAAGCGTTCAATTTCAGCCGCCAACAAATCTGGATCGAGGTTCCAGGTATCAGGATCGGAATCGACCAGAATCAACTCGGCTCCTAAGTGATGGGGAGCTGCGACGCTGCCGATAAACGTCAAGGTCGATGCCAGCACGATATCGCCCGCATGAACCCCCAGGCTTCGCAACGCGACGTGGATTCCAGCCGTTCCACTGGCGACGGCAACGCAATGCTGGAACCCGGTCAACTCGCAAAACAGCTGTTCAAATCGCTGCAGCTGAGGACCGGCCGGTGCAATATAGTTCGATTCAAAAGCCTGTTTGACATATTCCAATTCCCGACCCGACATATGGGGGGCCGAAAGGAAAATTCTTGGTGGCTGGTTTTTCATCGAGCAAGAGCGGGAAAAAGTTTTGCGGGAAAGCCTCTATTTTGATCATTAAGCCGATTCTGACGAGCCGTTTTTCGTTGATGATGCCAATTTTTAGCAGTCCCATTAGTGCGGTGTTCCGACTCAAAATTTGGGGCGATGGATGTAATCGTGATCGTTTCCACCGAGTCAGCCAAAACCAACGCCCCCAAAACGAATGGAACCAAGCTCTCGGAAACTCGATCTCCGTCGCAGGCCAGTTTTAACGGCAATTCTTATAACGCAACCGGTTCGGGCAGGTCGACGGCAGGGAACAGTCCATCGAGGAACTAAGTCACTGACCGCCCAGTAGCGCCATACAGAATTTCAGAAAATGGGACACTGCCTTGTTGAGAATCCAGCTGCTGACAGTGAGCCAACCCAAATTCTATGAAATCCCGGCGGACATCGGCATCCTCAAACAGTGTGGCAATCGCGTCCACCCACCCGCCTAAATCATCAGCGCGACACATCACCGCGGCATCCTGAAGTCGAGCTTGCAACTGCTCTCCATCCCAAGCAACAACGGGACACTGATGCTGCATGGCCAAAAATGCATGATCAATCCCGGCATCGTCCGCAGGACATACGATCAGACACGTGCTGTTCTCGAGCTGCTGATTGACAACAGCCGATTCGTCACCGCTGCAGCAATGCAATTCCCAACTCGCACCCTGCTGATACTGCCCTTGCTCGAGGGCGCCGACATCGCCTACCACACAGGCGGTCCAATCCACCGCGGATACTTGGTCTCCCAGCCGATTCATCAAATCGTTTAACCACGCCAGCTGACCGACTGGGTTGGTGCCCAGTATCATCACAACTTGCGGTTCAACGGACGCCGATCGAAAGCCTTGATCATCATTCGACGACCTTAGTGCCGATGTGGTCTGAACCGGATCGGCCGTGAGCATGTGGGGAGACAATCGAATTTGCCCATTAAAATGCACGACGTGATACTGGTCTGGACGAATTACCGAGAATCGATCCAGCAACTGCTGACGTAACGCCTCGGAGTCGAACACATTGGCCGTGGCCTGCTGCAGCGCCTGCAAGCGGTTCGCATCGCTACTTTTCGTACGTGTGGTGTTGAAATGAAAAACGATCTGAGGACATTCGACGCCAGGAACAAAACCATCAATCGCCAGCAACACATCCGGACGCGTCTGTGAAATCGTATCCCGGGTCGGTTGAGCACTGGCAAAAAAACGATGCCACCAACGCTTTCGAATTGATTTGCAGGAAACGTTGTCCAGCTGATCGACCCAATCCGGGATCGCACTGTTGGCATCCAACAGCAGCACCGTTTCCAATTCGCAACCCAGTCGTTCTCGAAAATCGCGTTCCAGAGAAACCAGGATGGAACCAACCGTTTGGCTGCCTGTCGCCCCCCCAGTGGTGACGGCGATCCTGAAGCTCGCTGCGGAATCGATGGAATTGGGCCGCATTGACTTGAGAGGGTTGGTGGCGGGATGGCGATGCAGCATCAGATTGGCAGCCGACCGTGGAACCAAAACCACGTTACTACGTGTTTCACGAATGCCAACGGGCACAATTGTAATTGAATTGATCGGCCATTTCCTGATTTTGGCGTGGCAAATTGATTGCTCCAAGCCCAGTTTTCAAGAAATGGGCCGCCAACGGCTGTTACCCCCCCCAGCACCCGGGCGGCCAGCAACTTCCGTGGAACGGCTTACGGCCTGTTTATTTGTCTTTTAATTCATACTCTAAAATCGCCTCCAGCGCCGGATCTTTTCCCTGTAGCGCCGCTTCGGCTGTAAATTCAACCGGTACATCGGGCACCAACGAATCAGGGTCTTCGTCTTCCAGGAAAGTCCAAAACCGGGTCGAGTAATAAACAGCCAGCCCCGTTGCTGGCAACTTCAAGGGCTTGACCTCGCCATAATGATTCGGTTTGCCACCAGTCGGCTCACCCACAACCACCGCTCCCAACCGCTTCAAATCGTACGCGGCAAACAACCCCGAAGAAAACGTGCCGCGGCCGACTATCACGAACAAGCGGCCAGGTTGGCGATACTTCTGCTGACTGCTCAGATAGAAAGCCAATGGTTTGAAAATCGCGGAATTACCGCCGCCATTATCACGCAAGTCGACCACAAACCGCTGAACATCGTTTTGTTCTGCAAACCCGATGGTTCCATTGACCAGTTTCAAGAATCCAGCCGAATCCTGGCATCGATTGTATTTGAAATACAACGTTCCCGAATCGGCCAGCCAGTCATTCCAGAAATTGAGTCGAGACTTCTGGGCGTACAATGGAAACTTGGTGTTCGCAAACTTCCAACTCAATTGCCGAGCTTTCGATTGTGGCACTGCCTCCAATGTCCGCTTGAATTCCTGGCCGTCTTTTTTGAACGTAAATTCGGCCTTGGTCAGCTCGTCAAAACCGCAGGCATAAGCCAGCATTTCGGCGTGGTTGAGTGACTTGTCAATGGAGTTCCTGAAACTGTATTCGTTGTCGACAGAATAAAACGGACGCAGCTTTTCCAGCACCGTCGTGATCGACATGCCATTAATGGCCTCCAGGCTGGCCCCTAAAATCGAATCGTCCCCAGCGTTAGCTGCCACGATGGCAACTTGATCATCGAACCACCGAGCATTGAAGGGATAGTAGTGCATCTGCGACAAGTCCATTGCCAGTCGAGTGTGTCCGTCGCCAACGGACGCAATCAGACGCGACAATTCCAGCTGAAAGGTCCTGGAATCCAACTCTTCAATCCGTTTTTCAATCGCCTGAACCTGGCGGCGGAACTCAGCTTCGCTAAGTTCAAAGAACAGATTTTTGTGCCGACGGGGAAGCTCTTGGGCCAGATACTGCAGGTCTTGTTTAAACGCATCGCTGGTCGATTGCCCGACCACTGGAGCAGCATCCAACAGAGTAAGGGCCGTGAGTCCAGCCAGCACGATTGCCAGCGATCGAAAACTGGGGCGGAGCAACATTGGCATCTCCTGGAAACGTGTTTGCAATACCAACTAAAAATCGATAGCACAATTCTAGCCCTATCGCCTAAGGGAAGACACCTTTTATTGAACCCCGGCGACGATCGTGGAAACGGCAAGGGAACGCCAAATCGCGACGAATCAATAAATAGAATTCCGGATCCTGATACCAGATCGACCAATCTCCATCGGAGCAAGTTAACTGATCAATCTGCTCGGCGACGGGTTGATCCGCAGGAATCAAAATCGCGTCAGTACCGTGCTGTTTAACGGTTTCTTGCCATTGATCGATCGCATGATAAAACGCGAGGTTGGACTCCAGGGCCCCTTGGGGGTAAGCCACTTCGTAGCGGCTATCGATACTGACTTTGACTCGCGGAGCCAGCTTCCAGGACACAAAAGCTCCCACATTGAAGGGCACAAACAGGTTCCCTTCGAACTGTTGCTCAGCCAGAAATTGCACCGGGCCAACCGGGTACAACAACACAGCTTCACCAGGATAGTCCCGCTGCCCGGGGACTCGCAGCTGCCAGAATTTGGCTTGAACCGCAAATCCCAGCGCCACCACGGCAATTCCGGTTGCCACCACAGCAATTGTCTTTTGATGTTGCTGCCACAAGTTTTCAACTGCCAGCGCCAGTGACGTGCGATTCAACAGCGGTGGCACCAGGCACAACCAGGTCACCGCATACAACGAGCCATGCCGATAGTGTTTCGCCGCCATCCAGGCGGTTAGCATCAATGCCAAGGGGGTAAACCAATCGCGCTGCCAACCTTCACCAGCTGCAGTCTCGCTATTGTCACCGACCTCATTCGTATCCTGAACTCCAGCCCGACGATTCATGCTTAAGATGAAGGCCAGCAACGCGATTCCCACCGACACCAGCCAGAACACCAAGGCATCGTTGGTTTCCAATCGCCAAATCGGATTCCACTCGGGAATCAAAGGTCGTGGCATTCGAATCGCGCGAAACAGATACGGGATATAGCTCCAACCATACGGATTGACCAACAGCAACAGGCTGGTCGCAATTCCGGTGGCGATCAAATGAGCAACCTGCCGCAACGTCTGGGCCAGTGATCTGGTCGCCAGCCAGCTTTCGAGCACTCGGGCAATTCCATAGCAGCCCATCAGGCCAATACCCGACACCACGCCGCCGTGAATATTCCCCCAAGCGACAACCAGCGGCAGCCAGACCGCAATCCACCACCGCTTGCCGCGGCGGTCGACGTCAATCAATAGCAACATGACAACCAGGAAGAACAACGTAAACAACTGGGCGCGGATGTTGGTGAATGCCATCCAGCCACCCAAATTGAGCGCGATCGGGGCCAACACTGCAAACACGGCCAGTGGTACACCTCGGCGCCTGGCATACCAGAAACAACCCGCTCCGACACCAAACGTTAAAACGTACTTGGTCAGGACAAGCCCAGCGGCCCCCCACCCCAGTTTGACGCAAATCAGATACAGAACCGCTCCAGTCGCCCATTCGTGATGCACCACCGGATTGTTCGTCGGCGTGTAGGCGAACGAATCCGTCGTTGGCATCGCCCCCTCAGATTCAGCCTGACGATACAGGGCCATTTCATGGAACAGATCCAGATCAACCACCATGTTCTTGGCGGCAATCGCCAGCAGCGCTGACAGCAATGCGATCCCGACAGCCAGCGACGGCAAGTTTGATTTTTCAAATGGCGACATCTTCGTTCCTTCGAATTGCCGCCATCCTAGCCGAAAGTCCAAGTGAAACTGAATGCCAGTTCGCTATCGATTTCGGGAGCGACAAAATACAATAGGATTGGCGATTGGGCATCAACCGCTCAACTAGCAACTTTCAGTTGTCGATAATTTTCAACACGACCGACCGATCTGACTCAAATGAAAACTTGTTTTACGATGCGCCATCACTGGCGCTACTGGACATTACTGATGGCTTCCACGTTATTCCTGATTTCCGGATGCGATCTCGGAACCTACAACAAGCGACTTGAGGAACGGTATGGATCCATGGGTGCCGAAATCAGCCAGCCGGCGATGGCCTGCGCCGCCCAGCATGAATCGTTTTCAGTGCCAGGTTGATGCTGTCAGTCAACAACGTTGGACGAGCGCAAAAAAGAAAGCGTTGGCCAAGCTGACCAACGCTTTCATGAGTCCTGGCACTCGGACAGCCGAAACTATCCGAGTGCACAGTCGAGGCTCAGTCGTGAGCTCTTTCTGCAGTGGTTGACCCAGAAACCAGGTTGCAAAAAGTGTTTGTTGCTCGCCCCCAGGAGGGAGGGAGTACAGGATACCCGCGTCTCCTGTACCTGCGACTGAACTCAAGGTGTTCCAATTCGAAAGCTGTGTTAACCCCGAATCGATGGGGAAGAAATACAGACCTGATAGATTCGCTGCAAGATTGATCCGCCCATTTTTTGATTCAACGCTAGCATCGACCATGCCTCAACATTCTTTCCGACTGGTTCTGGGAACCCACAATCCCAGGAAACTGCGAGAATTAAAGATTCTGCTGA
>CAZJEK010000123.1:0-3178 GCA_964545005.1 uncultured Pirellulaceae bacterium | reverse complement strand
TACCCGACCATTCAGCTGGCCAGCCTGGCTGAAATCCCGGACGTGATCGAAGTTGACGAGACCGGTACGACGTTTCGCGAAAACGCCGAATTAAAAGCATCTGAGCAAGCGAAACATTTGCGGCAGTGGGTTTTGGGAGAAGACAGTGGACTCAGCGTCGCGGCACTGGACGGAGCTCCGGGCGTTTATTCGGCCCGGTTTTCGGGACCAGACGCCAGCGACGAAAGCAACAACCGTTTGTTGCTGGAGAAACTCGAAGGCGTGCCGCCAGAAAAACGCAACGCCTGGTACACCTCGCACATCGCACTTTCAGATCCGCTGGGGGAGATCAAGATCAGCTGCCAGGCTCAATGCCACGGAGTAATTACCATGACCGAACGAGGCAGCGGTGGCTTCGGTTACGATCCACTATTTGAACTTACCGAATATCACCGCACCTTCGGCGAAATGGGAGATGCTGTCAAAGCCGTCCTCAGTCATCGTGCCCGCGCGTACCGCCAGTTCATCCCTCAGTTAACCAGCCTGATTTCCGCACATCGAACGGCGTAGGCCCTGGACTTTGAGGGGACGGTTCTTGGTATACCGAACTCCGTGAAACAGGCGGGTCCCGGTTTTTACCGAGCCTCCGACCGCGGACGAGTTATCTTCTGATCCGAAAACCCGATTAAGGGATAGTGCCTAACCCAAGATCAACGGACAACCTATTTCAGCGACTCCTGATCCGGCAAGCTTGCCTGCCGTGTCGGTTCATCTCCTTCAATGACGTCGCCACCAGCCAGCGACTGGATCTGAGCGACATCGACCGGATATTCAAAACTCAGCAAATCCGGCCCCGCTCCCGGCTCAAGCTCCAGGACGACACCGGAAATTCGCCACGCCTTACCGCGTCGTCGCAGCTGCCAGGTCACATCCGTTGCTGCTTCGGGATTCTGGTCATCGATGATTTTGCACGATACCTGAGCGAGCTTTTTCAAGTTGGTCGCGTACATCACTTCTCCCAGCTGATAGGTGGAATCCGGTCCACCCAGCGATTGCAGCTTGACGCCAGCTTCAGAGATATAGTGAGTCGCGGTGCGCGTGAGCAGATTTTCGGCACTCAGCCAGTCATCGGCCTGCAGGAATTCCATGAATTTATTGCAAACGCCATCCGGAGTCTGGTCAAACACGGTTTCGTCGGCTGCAGCTGGTGATGGCGAGCCTGATCCGGTTGGCGAAACCGTGTTGGTTTCGGGTTTGGCGGCAACGGCCGAAGTCGACTCGTCGGGCGATGAGTTGATCGGTTTGGCTATTTCGTCTTTTTTGCAACCGACCGCCGAAATGGCAATCGCGCAGATTGCGAGCAACATCGAAGTCCGAAAACTTGCTGACATGATTAATCCTTCCTTGGACGGGTACGCACAACAGCGCAAGCGCTTTGTCGGACGAGATTTTGAGCAAATCCGATCTGCGGTCAAGGTCGATTTACTGGTGCCAGCAAACGGTCTTCCCTTTGACCGGGTCGATTGATAATCTCCGGCCATGAAGGACTTAACTGTGCCAATTCAATGGATGTTGTTCCTGATCAGCCTGTTGGCTGGGCTGTTTCTGTTGGGATGTAGCTCAACCGCGGTCCGCAACGGACTGCCATCGCAACATGCGGAATCCCGCGGCCCGGTGACGATTCGGTCGAATTCTCCGTTGCCTGAGTCGGAAACATTGGCCGATGACCTGGAACTCCGCCGGCGCGAAGTTTCCAATTTGCTGGGTATTCAACCCGACTTGAAACCGGTCGAAGTTTACATTTTCTCCAGCGAAAACGATTTCCGCGACTATCTCGCCAAGCATCATCCCGATTTCCCCTATCGTCGGGCTTTGTTTGTCAAACAAGATGACAAGATGCATGTTTATGCCGTCCGCACGCGACGGCTGGATGAAGATCTTCGTCACGAAATCACCCACGCGTATCTCCACAGCGTCGTGGATAACCTGCCACTGTGGCTGGACGAGGGGCTGGCTGAGTTCCTGGAAGTCCGTCGCGGGCTGCGGGGATTGAACGCCGCCCACGTGTACCTGTTAAGCAATGAGCTGGAAAAGGGCCGCTGGCAACCAGACCTGAAGCGTCTGGAACAATTGCAGGATCCGGCTTTATTGAAGCAAATCGACTACGCCGAATCGTGGTTGTGGGTGCATTTATTGTTGACTCACCCCGAAGTGAATTCCAAGCCCGTGATTCAGGCGCACCTCCAGCAACAGATAAAAACAGGCCAGGGATTTGATATCTCAGCAGCCGTTGAGCAGGAGTTTCCTGGAGCAGAGTCATTGCTGTTGAACCACCTGCAAACGTTGCGCAACCTGGAAGAACTCGACCGACAGCCGACCTGGGATTAGGCCAACAAGGCCATTCTCATCTGGCGATTAAAGCTAACATCGATGAATATGGTCTTCAGCCAAATGAACACTTGAACTTTCAGACCTGGCGATGCCCCAGGCTACGTTGAACATGGCCTACGGCCAATTCGCTTTTGAAAGGCCCCCGATGAATCGCGGAGAACGTCGTTGGACCAAACGGTTCGTCAAACACGGGCTGGCCGTCCTCGGTTTACTGCTGTCATTGAGTTTGCTGTCGTATTGGTACCTGCCGGTTCATTTTGTCGGATCGAACCAATGCATCGAAGCACTTATCAACCAACTGGCGTCGTCCAACTCGCCGCCAGTGATCCCTGGCGACCCGGCTGGTTTTTCTATTGACGATTTTCTTGCCAACAACCAATCCTGGAATCCCGAAGCTCAAAGACCGGTCTCCCACGCTTACTACGAATTGAAGTCGCTGGGGAAAACAGCATTCCCCTTTTTGATCAAGTACCTGGATGACAATCGGTATTCGCACGAAAAATCGTATTCGACGTTCGTTTCTCTATCGGTCGGAGATGCTTGCGAAGCATTGATCAGCGAACAACTGTCACCCAGCGGGCCGGGTTACAAAGTGAGGGAGACGGCCACCGGAACGATGTCGGGGCACGAGGTTTCCTTCGAGCAATTCGTGCGATCGAGGTTTGGAAGCTATGCGGCATGGTGGCGAAACAGTCGCTTTCAAACCCTTTCGGAAATGAAAATGGACTATTGCCGTTGGCGAATCCAGCGCGAAAAAAACGCTGGCTTCGCCAGCAAATCCCAAGAGGACTCGATGACCGCTGACTTC
>CAZJEK010000122.1:0-15035 GCA_964545005.1 uncultured Pirellulaceae bacterium | reverse complement strand
GCCAGCTCAAACAGGCGAAACGTCTTTTTCAATTCCTGATCAACCGGACGCTGAGTCTGATCGAGACGCTGTTGAATCCATGAGTTCAACTGCTCAGCATCCGAATCGAACCCTGCTTCGCTGGCCACGGAGATGGCAACGAACCGATCCAGAATCAATCGGATGGCAAGAAACTCAACGAGTGAGCCGGTCGGCACGGAACGGCTGGCACGATCACCACGAGTCTCCAGTTGCCGAATCATGCCCGCAAACCCTCGCAGGGCTAGTAGCGCTTGGGTGATAAGCTGATCGCAATCGTCAATCGGTGTGCCGAGTGCCAACAACGACTGCTGGATGGATTCCAGCGGAGCGACATCGCCACGCCCGACGGCGGAAACTTCGTCTGCTGCCGCTCGCAACCAATCCGCGTTCCATCGTTGATCGCAACCATACAAGGCGGCAAAAGCGGAGGCCAAACCCAGATCCCGCTCCGGCAACGGCCAATCGGAGAATCCCTGATCCATGAATGCAGCGCAAAACGGAACCAGAATTTCATTGACGCGCTCGTCGCAATCTTCGCCGGTCAACCGCAACAGTCCATCTCGCTGCCGGACGAACTTGATCGGCGAACTCTCGGTTCCGCCAGCTTGATGAACGCCGAACTGGCAAATCTCCCACAACAGATTGAGCGTCAACGATTCCCAGCGCGATTCGGGCCATGATTCCACTGATGAAAATTTGACTCGGCCGAACAAGGTTTGCAGCCGTTCGGCCAATGACTCCGAAATCCCTTCAGCCTGGAGAAGTAAGTCCGGTGACTCGGTAATCCTCAGATCTCGCATGACCCATTGCTGAGTCGCCTTGACCATTTGTTCGCGAACTTCTGGCGAACCGTCTGCCCGAAACCGGTTCAAGCCGTCGGTTTCGCCTAACACCCATCGGACGTCGACTGTCGGACCATCGTGCAAATCATGCTGGAGAATCGCTCGAAACAGCTCGAACGAACTGCCATACCACCCGGTCGGCATCGGTTCCTGGTTTTCCAGCCATTCGTGCAGGGCGGCATCAATGTCCGATTTCTGGATTCGGCCGGCCAGCATGGCTTTGCGATAGTCGGCTTCCGGCAAATAAGGATGACACCCAAACAACTCCGCGCCCCTGCGAACAGCCGCATCAAACTCGAGGTCCTCAAATGCGTGCAGGGTATTGTGGTGCACAAAGGCTGTGATCGGCCCTTGTGACGGCAACAAGTGGGCAGCTTGTTCAATCCGGTCAGCCAGACTCTGCAATTCATCGGAATGTGAGTTCGATTCGACGGCCGAAGCTGATACCATTTTTCTGCGATGCAAAGTTCCTGTTGACAACGTCGATACTCTATCGGTCACGATCAAAATTCGTAGCATTGCATATCCTTACAATCCTGTAAGGGAAACAGATTGGCGGCGAATTGATCCCACAAAGTCAATCTAATGGCGACCAGGCGATCCCAATCCAGTCATTTTTTGCCCACGTTTTTCCAGGCAAAAACCCGAGCCCCGAATCATCCATGAACGTTCTGATCATCGAAGACGACCGCACAATCGGCAAAACGCTGTTGCAGGGTTTTCGCGAATCGGGATATGAGTGCACTTGGGCGGTGCAGGGCGGAACCGGCCTGGACCACGCGCTGTCGCAGAAAAACGACGTGATCGTGCTGGACCTGATGTTGCCTGAAATTCCCGGCATGGAGATCCTCCGCCGACTTCGAGAACAGGGAGTCCAAACTCCAGTCGTGATTTTGACCGCCAAAGGATCTGTCAACGAACGTGTCGAAGGTCTCGAAGCCGGAGCCGACGACTACCTGGTCAAACCATTCGCGTTTCCCGAACTCCGGGCGCGGGTCGAAGCGGTCGCGCGTCGAGCCTCGATCCGACCGCCGTCAACGTTGACTGCCGGGAATCTGGAACTGGACCTGACCACACGTCGAGTTATCCAGGCCCAACAGGAGATTGACCTGACCCCCACCGAGTTCAGTATTCTGGAATTGCTGATGCGTCATGCCGGGCAGGTTGTGACCCGCAAAATGCTTTGCGAACATGTCTGGGGATTTGAATGGGATGGACCAACAAACGTGATCGAGGTCCACATCACGCGATTACGGCGTAAACTGAAACACAGCGACACGTCCATGATCAACACGGTTCGAGGCCGAGGCTATTCGGTCAAGTCGCCCAATCCTGCCCCTTCCAGCGAGCCGGAACAATTGTGAACCGTTTTCGATCGATTCGATTCCGCCTGACAATCTGGAACTCGCTGGTAGTTCTGCTCGTGACCTCCATTGCCCTGCTGGTCGCTCGACAGGGCATGGTCTATACCCTGGAAGGAGAAACCCGCCAGCTGCTGGCAGAAGAACTGACGGAACTGGAATTGGCAGTCCAACAGTTGCACCCCGATCAGCAAGCGATATTCCAGGAGTTGGAACGCAAAGTACTGGGCCACCAGGTTCACCGCTGGTACGCCGAAATTCAGTCCAGCGCAGGAGTTCCCTTGTGGCGAAGCGATAACTTCCCGGAACAATTCGAAACCACCGAACCATTTACCAAGCCGTTTCAATATCGGCAGTTCGAGAACCACATCGTCTGCTATCACCCAGTGGCCACCAGCGACGGTCAACAATTTGTGTTGATGCTAGGTGAACCGACGACATTCATTCAACGTGAAGCCGCTAACCTGACGCAAGTTCTGTTCTGGGTCGGATGCCTGGTGCTGCTGATCGCCCCCTTCGGCGGATACCTGCTGGCCTACCAAGCTCTGCTTCCCGTCCGCGAGATCATCGCTTCGACCCGGGCATTGAATCCAAGTGGCTTGAACAACCCGCGTCTGGAACTTCGTGGATCACAAGACGAACTGGACCAGATTTCAGCCGAGATCAATTCGTTTATCGCGCAACTTGAATCCTACAACGACAGCCAGCGCGAGTTCATCGCCAACGCGGCTCATGAATTGCGTTCTCCACTGACGGCGATTCAAACGGGTGCCGAAGTCTGTTTGAACCAGCCCCGCGATGTCGAAGAATATCGCGAACAACTGGAAACGACGATTGAACAGTGTCAGCAACTTCGTCGATTGGTCAACCAACTTCTGGAACTGGCTGAAACCGATGCCGGGATCAAATTGAATCGAAAGCCGATTAACTTCAGCCAACAAGTTGCCAATTGTGTTTCTTTTTTTTCAGGATTCGCGGAGGAACAGAATGTCGCGTTGGAACCGAAGCTGCAAGCCAATGTCATCATTGAAGGAGACGCGAGCAAGCTGACGCAGGTGCTGAACAACCTGATCGATAACGCAATCAAGTTTACGCCAGCAGGAGGCCAGGTCGGAATCAAACTGGAAACCAGCAACGGCTTCGCCTGGCTGACCGTCAGCGATACCGGCTCGGGAGTTCCGGCAGAAAAACTGGAACGCATTTTCGATCGCTTCTACCAATTGGAATCATCCCGCAATCGAGATCTTCAACAAGGCAATGGGCTGGGATTGAGCATATGTCGATCCATTGTCCGGTTGCATGGCGGCACGATTTCCGCCGCTGCTCAAATTGCCGGTAAGACTGGATTGGTGATCAGCGTCAGCTTGCCGTGCTGCAACGAGGCTTGAGCTTGAGGCTTGAGGCTTGAGACTTGAGGCTTGAGGCTTGAGACCCTACCGCCTACCGCCTAACCTAGTTTTTCACAGCCATCAAGATGGTCTATAATGAAGTCCCGCCTTCGTTAGTGCGAATTCACTACCAGGATTCGCTGAACCAACTTCCCCAGCCAATTCAACAGTTTGCAGAATGGCTTTCCGAAATTTTATTGCTGCGTTGTCACTTGCATTTATCGCTGGCGTTGCGGCAGTCGCTGATGAACCCGAAATCGATTTCAATCGCGACGTGCGGCCAATTTTGGCTGCCAAGTGTTTCGCGTGCCACGGCCCCGATGAGAACAAACGCGAAGCGGGCTTGCGTCTGGACATCCGCGAAGAGGCCGTCGACTACGGCGCGATCGTACCTGGCAGCTCAGACGAAAGCGAACTGATTCGTCGTATTCAGTCCGACGATGCTGACGAAGTGATGCCGCCATCCCATTTGAACGATGCACTGACCGAAGATGAAAAACAGGTTTTCGTTGACTGGGTAAAATCGGGGGCGCCTTACGCCAAGCATTGGGCGTTTGTTCCACCGCAGCAATCGAAGCTGCCGGAAGTTAAAGATGCCGACTGGCCTCGCAACGCGATTGATCACTTCGTGTTGGCCAAACTGGAAGCGGAAGGGTTGTCGCCTTCTCCGGAAGCAGACAAATACTCGCTGGTGCGACGCGTTTACCTGGACCTGACGGGGTTACCGCCGACCCCGTTTGAAGCTGACGACTTCGTAAAAAACCAGGACCCGCAGGCTTACGAAAAACTGGTCGACAAGCTGCTGTCTTCGCCTCGATACGGGGAACGCTGGGCTCGATTGTGGCTGGACCTGGCTCGTTATTCTGACACCAACGGATACGAAAAAGACCGGCCCCGCAGCATCTGGCCGTATCGCGACTGGGTGATTAACGCGATCAACCGGGACATGCCGTTTGATCAGTTTTCCATCCAACAACTGGCCGGTGACATGCTGCCCGCTCCGAATACGGAACAGTTGGTCGCCACCGGTTTCCATCGCAATACGATGTTGAACGAAGAGGGTGGCATCGATCCACTGGAATACCGTTTTTACGCAATGGTCGACCGAGTCGCGACCACCGGTACGGTCTGGTTGGGCATGTCCACCGGTTGCGCCCAATGCCATACCCACAAATATGACCCCATCACGCACACCGATTACTACAGCTTGATGGCGCTAATGAACAATGCGGACGAACCGGATCAAGTTGTCCGATCCGCGTCGGTTGATCTGCGCAGAAAGCAATTGCTGGAGCAAATCGAAACGCTGGAATCGAAGCTGCCAGATCAGTTTCCACCCAGCGAAGGTGACGGCGACGAAGCCGAGCGACGTAGACAAAATCTTGCTGACAAGTTTTCCCAGTGGCTGGACGAACAACAGCAATCCGCGATCACCTGGAATACGATTGTCCCGAAAACCTGGGATACCAACTTGCCCCGCCTGGAAATACTGGAAGATGGCTCACTGCTATCCACTGGAGACGTGACCAAACGCGACGTGTTTCAATTGAAATTTGATTTGGACGAACAAGATCTGCCCGTGACTGCCATCCAGTTGGAGGCCCTACAGGATGACCGGCTGCCTGATTCCGGTCCCGGTCGGGCGTATTACGAGGGCCGCAAAGGCAGCTTTTTCCTCAGCGAATGGACGACCCGATTTAACGGACAGGAACGATCGCTGCGTTTTGCGGATCCTGAAAAACCTGGTGTTGTGGGGACGGTGATCGACGGCGATGGTTCATCCGGCTGGTCTGGTGGGCCGCGACCAGAGCCACAACGATTGGTGATCAACCTGAAAGAACCGATTACCGAAACCGGGCAACTGGAAATCGAGATGCTGTTCGAACGACACTTCGTGGCTTCATTGGGCAGGTTTCGTCTTTCGGTCGCAAATGACGAACGAGTGGTATCTGCCAGCAATCACCCGGAAGCGATCGAAACATTGCTATGCGTTCCACAACACGATTTGAACGAACAACAACGTCAACAACTTCGACAACATTTCTTGCGAACCACACCATTGCTGGCTGAGGCCCGCCAGCCCATTGATGAACTTCGAAAAAAGCTTCCCAGCCACCCGATCACCTTGGTGATGTCAGAGCGACCGGCTGACAACCCGCGAATAACGTTTCGACACCATCGTGGCGAATACCTCAGCCCGAAGGAAGAAGTCACGCCGGCGATTCCGGAATTCCTGCAATCCGAGGACGGGAAAAACCCGACCAACCGCTTGCAGCTGGCCCGGTGGCTGGTCAGTGAAGACAATCCGCTGGTCGCCCGCGTCACCGTCAACCGGGACTGGCAAGCATTGTTTGGGATCGGTTTGCAACGGACCAGCGATGATTTCGGTACCCAGGCAGCTCCGCCAACTCACCCGGAACTACTGGACTGGTTAGCCTGCGAGTTCATCAAACGCGGCTGGTCGCGCAAGCAGTTACATCGCTTGATCGTGACCAGCGCGACTTACCGGCAAAGCTCCCAGGTTGGTCCTGATTTGCTGGCTCGAGATCCCGAAAATGAGCTGCTCGCCCGTGGTCCTCGATTCCGCGTGCAGGGTGAAATGGTGCGCGACATCATGCTCAAAAGCAGTGGTCTGCTGTCCGAGAAAATGTATGGCCCCGGAGTTCGCCCACCGCAACCATCGACCGTCACGGCGGTTGCCTATGGCCGTCCAGGCTGGAACGCATCACAAGGTGAGGACCGCTACCGACGATCGATTTATACCTTCAGCAAGCGAACCGCTCCATTCGCCGCCTACGCGACCTTCGATGCGCCGACTGGGGAAAATTGTGTCGCTCGGCGAGACCGCAGCAATACGCCATTGCAGGCATTGACTCTGCTCAACGACGAGATGTACCTGGAGATGGCTCGAGCGTTAGCGAAATTGGCGGTTGAGAAAAAGCTGGAACCAGAAGCTACCGCTCAATTCATGTTTCGACGGTTGCTGACGCGACCGGCGTCAGCGGAAGAACTCAAATCGATTGTGGCCTTCTTCCATCAGCAGCTGGAACGGTTGGATACGGGCCAATTGAATGCGGCTCAAATTGCTGGCAACGATCAGGCCAATCAGCAACTGGCTGGTTGGACGATGGTGGCCCGCGTATTGATGAACCTGGATGAGACGATCACCAAACCATGAATCCACTACTACACAACACGCGACGACATTTTTTTCAGGACTGCGGCGTTGGCCTGGGCAAGATCGCTTTGGCATCGCTGTTAACCGGAACGGCGACCAATGCGCTGGCCAATCGTCCTGTTCAATCATCACAGGAACCGGACACTCCGTTTGCTCCCCAGCCGCCCCATTTCCCTGCCAAGGCCAAACGGGTGATCTATCTGTTCATGGCCGGAGCACCCAGCCAATTGGAAACGTTCGACCATAAACCCAAGCTGGCCGAACTGGAAGGTAAACCGCTTCCTCCTTCGGTGATCAAGGGGCAACGTTACGCGTTCATCCAACCCGATGCTGCCGTGCTGGGACCGAGATTCAAATTCGCCAGACACGGAGAATGTGGCGCTGAAGTTTCCGAGGTCCTGCCGCATCTGGCCAAGGTCGTCGATGATATTGCAATCGTTAAATCGGTGCATACGGATCTGTTCAACCACGCCCCGGCACAACTGTTTGTCAACACCGGCAGTGGCGTTCCGGGCCGTCCCAGCATGGGATCCTGGTTAAGCTACGGCTTGGGCAGTGAAGCCAATGACCTGCCCTCGTTCGTGGTACTGCAAAGTGCAGGCAACCTGAGCGGCGGATCCGCGATGTGGAGCGCCGGGTTCCTGCCTTCGGTTCACCAAGGGGTCGGCTTTCGGAGCCAGGGCGATCCGATTTTGCATGTCACCAACCCCCAGGGTTTTGATCGGCAAGCGCAACGGGACTCGTTGAACTTGATCCGGAAACTGAATCAGTCACGTTTGGGTCAAGTCGGCGATCCGGAGATTCAAACTCGAATTTCGGCTTACGAGATGGCCTACCGCATGCAATCCCGTGCTCCTGAGCTGATGGATTTTTCGCAGGAAACGCAAGCCACCAAAGAACTCTACGGCGTCAAACCCGACCGAAAAGGCGATGCGTTTGCTCGCAATTGCCTATTGGCCAGACGCCTGTCCGAGCGTGGCGTGCGATTTGTCCAGGTCTACCATGAAGGCTGGGATCACCACAGCGACGTCGAAGGAGGCATGAAAAAGCAGTGCCAACAAACCGACCAGGCCTGCGCTGCGCTGATCCAGGATCTGAAACAACGCGGCATGCTGGAAGACACTTTGGTGATTTGGGGCGGCGAGTTTGGTCGGACGCCGATGGTCGAAAGCAGCGTCGCTCTGGGTCGAAAAAACGGCCGCGACCACCATCCGCAAGCTTTCACGATGTGGTTGGCCGGAGCCGGAATCAAACCCGGTGTCACCCTGGGAGCAACCGATGAACTGGGCTTCCACATCGCCGAACGCCCCGTTCATGTGCACGATATCCAAGCCACGATATTGCACTGCCTGGGACTGGATCACGAACGACTCTCGTTCCGACACCGGGGCCTGAATTTCCGATTAACGGGCGTCGAAGAGCATCATCCGGTAAAAGAGATTTTGGCTTAACGTTCGGTAGTCTGAACCAGGGTTACCAAAATGCTTCTCTTAAGCGACGATCCAATTTTTTCAATAATCGGCGGTTTTCAGTGACTGCCTGAGCATCGTTTTCCTATCTACCTGACGGATCCCAACGCAAATCGGGTTGGGCATGACCAAGGTCCTGAACTAGTAGGTTTAATTATGCCAAAAAAAGCTCTCTATTTTGCTCTCGCCTTCACGATTGCCGGGCTGACCGGAATCGCCGATCTGCCCTCGGCCCATGCTGACCTGGTCAGTTTTCTGGTCGATCCCGATACCATCGATGCCAACAACGACGGGTTTATTACGGGCAATGAATTCCAGCCGACCGGCAGTGGCGGAACGGTCTTCAGCCTGACTCCAACCAACAATCTCGTTGGCATCGATCGCTTTTTGCTTTCCGAGACGACCGGATTGCGATATGGGGGCGGCGGCGGCAGCACGCTTAGCTTTGACTTTTCAGTCAGCGAGGACATTTTGCTGGAGTCATACACGCTGTCATCCTCGGGTAGCTTCTTGAACGACCCAACCTTTGACATCCTGCTCGGCAGCACCGCGATCTCATCGGGCAATACCAGCGTCTCGTCGGGCGAAACGCATTTGTTCAACGGGGGTCCTTTGGAGCTGCTGGCTGGGCAGACCTACTCTTTCGAAGTAACCAACTCCGGTGCGGCAATTCAAAGTTATGTGAGCCATTGGAATTATTCGGTGACGGCAGTTCCCGAACCGGGTGGACTGGTCTACTTATCCTCAGTAGCGATCTTGGTATCATTGAAACGTCGTAAAAACAAACAGGCAATCAATGGCCGAACAGCATGATTGGTTTCGAACGAACAAACGCAGTCAACTGGCAAGTTGTTTTTCTCGCCCTCACCCTGGTTCTTGCTGGTCTCGCCCATGGCCAAGACCAGCAAGAGCGCACGGCGTTTGGTTTTGAGCAAGTCCAAGCCGAGGCAATGCGGCTTGCCGAACTCAATGGCGGCAGTCAAAACGTGTTGTTGGTTTTCGACATCGACAACACGTTGCTGGCGATGAACCAGGACCTGGGCAGCGACCAATGGTTCGACTGGCAGAAGTCACTACCTGCTGACGATCCCTGGAACGTGAAAAACCTGCTGGGCGAAGATCTTTTGGACGTTCAGGGATTTTTGTATTCTGTCGGCAGCATGCGAGCGACCGACCCGCTCAACCAGCCGCGAATCGTTCGCGAACTTCAACACGCAGGATTCAGCACGTTGCTGTTGACGTCGCGGGGCCCTGAGTTTCGCGATGCCACACGACGCGAGCTATTGGCAAACGGATATGATTTTCGAGCGAGTACGATCGCCCCGCGGGAAGGCTATCCCGATTCTTATCTGCCGTACCAACTAGACAAACCGGCCGAATCCGGAATCACCAAAAGGGAAGCGGAACAATGGCTGGGCGATACCAAGCCCCGCCGGGTCAGCTACCGCGAGGGCGTCTACATGACCGCTGGCCAGCACAAGGGCGCGATGCTGCGAATGCTGCTGCATCGCACGGGCAACGCGGGCAAGTTCAGTCACCTGATTTTTGTGGATGACAATGCAAGGCACACAGCAAGTGTTCGGTCCGCGTTTGCTCCAACCAACAATGCCACCGCCGTCACGTTCCACTATACCCGTGAGGCCAGCAATGTATTTCGGTTTAAAGAAAACCGCTGTTGCGAGAAAAATTGCGCCACGATGGCCGTTTTCCAGCTGAGAAGATGCGTCAATGGAACGAACGTTTCCAAACTGAATCCTCCGGTGCCCAACCGATCGATTGTTGAAGTTCGATGAGTCCTGTCCTGGAAAAGGACTCACGCGGAGGGTTGCGAATAAAACTCCGTGTCCTCTGTGTCTCTGTGGTTTTTCATCAACCAATCTCCACACTGAGCCCTGTGTTCCGGGGTTCTGCCCAAGTAACCTTAATTGACAGATGAGCAAAGGTTGCACTGCCCGATTGGGAACTGACCGCATGGGCTGTTAAAATTGTCGATCAAACCAACGTTTCAAGTCGCTAACCAACGCATGTTTCATGAACTGTGATCGCCCCCTCGCATTATTCGCCCCACTAATGCTGCTGCTGTGTCTGGCAAGCTCTTTACCGGCCCAGGACAAGCCTAACATCGTTTTGATTCTGGCCGACGACCTGGGTTGGGCCGACATCGGGTATAACAACGACCGTGTGTACAGCCCCAACCTCGATCAATTAGCAAAATCAGGCGTTGTGTTTGGCCAGCATTACGTGATGCCCCAGTGCACGCCGACCCGGGTCGCCTTGACAACGGGTCGCTACCCCAGCCGGTTTGGCGGCGCGGCGATGCAGGCCAGCAACGCTCCTGCGTTTCCTAAAGGCACGCCCACGATCGCTGCCATGTTGCAATCCAATGGGTACCGCACCTATCTGGCTGGCAAGTGGCATCTGGGGTCGCAACTCGATCATGGCCCCAACGCTTTCGGTTTCGACAGTAGCTACGGCTCATTGACCGGTGCCGTCGGCATGTACGATCACCGCTATCGAAAAGGCAAATTCCAGGATACCTGGCAGCGCGATGGCCAGCTGATCGACGGGGCTGAAAACGGAACCCATGCCACGGACCTGGTCACGCAAGAAGCTATTCGCGTCATCAACCTTCCCGACGAAAAGCCTTTCTTTTTGTATTTACCTTTCCACGCAGTTCACACGCCACTGGACGAGCGCGACGAATTCGTCGATCAACCGACCCAGTTGGATCCGGACAACCCTCAACGGTGGAGGAACGAAGAACAGATTCGCTGGTTCAACGATCCAGACGGAAAAATCCAGAGTGAAACGGATCCTGAAAAACGATTGCTGCTGGCGGCCGTTTATCACTTCGATCACTGCATTGGTCAAATCGTCGAGGCATTGGAGAAATCGGGCCAGCGCGACAACACGCTGATTCTGTTTTCATCTGACAATGGGCCGCAGGGTTCGTGGGGAGGAAACGCTTACCCGGACGACCTGAAGCTGACCGACTTCAACCAGCCGCTGCCGTTTCGGGGCAAGAAAATTGATGTCTGGGAGGGCGGAATCCACGTCCCCGGTTTTGCCAATTGGCCGAGCAAACTGAAACCGCGGGTGGTCAGCCAACCGACTCACATCGTTGACTGGTATCCGACGTTGGCTGCACTGACCCAAGCTCAAATCGACCACCCACCTGCCTGGGATGGAGTGGACCTGACCAAAGTTATTCGTGGAGAGGGCGATCTGGCAGCTCGCGATTTGTACTGGACCTGGAGCGTCAACATCAATCGCTGGGCCCTTCGGTCAGGGGACTGGAAGGTCGTCAAGTATGGGCGAGGAGCTCCCTCCGCACCGCAGGATTGGCAACTATTCAATTTGAAAACCGATCCCCGTGAGGCGAACAACGTGGCCAGCAGCGAACCTGAAAAACTTCGCGAGCTCCATGATCGATTCCTGGAACAACGCTCGCGCGACGCCCGACAGTGATGAAAAATAAGCACCTAATCTATTGTGGATATTCGTGTCACGAAGCTTGGACAATTGCGATTGGCTCAAATTCAACCCGTTCGACATCTAATCCCAAGCCACGTACTTCACTGATAGCGGATCGGATTGCGTCCTCCAGCGAACTTGCCTGCCGGTGAAATCGAATTTGGGGCCAACTGGCGAGCCTGTTCACTCAAGTGATCACGCTTTCGTCCGGGCTGGTGCGCCGCGGAGTTCATGCTAGGCTTGTGATTTACCTCAATCTTCCTAGGCAACCAAGACTCAATGGACAAAACGGCAGTTGGAATTGTCGGGCTGGGCACGGTCGGGCAGGGAGTGGCCAGACTATTGCTGGACCACGGAGACCGAACCGCGCGTCACGCCGGTCGCACGCTGTGGCTGAATCACATTGTGGTTCGCGATTTGAAGAAATCACGCGACGTCGATCTTCCCGAGGGTGTGTTAACCGATGACCTGGATCGGTTGATCCAGGACGACTCGGTCAAAGTCGTCGCCCAGCTAATCGGCGGGATTGAACCGGCCCGATCGATCATGCTGCAGCTGCTCGAAAGCGGTAAAGACGTCGTGACTGCCAATAAGGCGTTACTGGCCGAACACGGTCCCGAACTGTTCGATCGCGCTCGCGAACTCGGTCGCTCGATCGCTTTCGAAGCCTCCGTCGCGGGCGGCATCCCGATCATTGCCAACGTCAGTCAATGTCTGTCGGCCAACCAGATTACGGCGATGCGGGCGATCTTGAATGGCACCAGCAACTTTATCATTTCCAAAATGGACCTCGGCGACGACTATCAGCATGCGTTGCAAACGGCTCAGCAGCTGGGGTTGGCCGAAGCGGATCCGACGATGGATGTCGATGGCACCGATGCTGCACAGAAGTTGGCCATCCTGGCTCACCTGGCCTATGGAGCCCGAGTCCACTGGTCAGAAATCCCTCGCCGCGGAATCGACTCCATCGATTCACTGGACATGCTGTTTGCCAAACAGCTGGGCTATCGTATCAAACTGATTGCCTATGGCCAGCTGGTTGGGTCGGGTGTTCAACTGGTTGTTGCGCCGATGCTGGTTCGAACGGGAACGCCGTTGGCGGAAGTGCAAGCCAACTACAACGCCATTTCAGTCGTCGGCGACGCGGTCGGCCCGGTGTTTTTTCACGGGCAGGGAGCAGGCCAAATGCCGACGGCTTCTGCGGTGGTCGCTGACATGATCGACACGGCAGTCGGCCGAACCGGAATCACATTTAAGACCCTCGAACTGTGGGCCGATGGAAATCAGCGTGCTGATTTTTCCAATCCAGACGAACTGCAGGGGCGATTTTATATGCGTTTTGAAGTCATGGACCAGCCCGGAGTGATGGGGCAAATCACTGGCCGGCTGGGACAACATGGGGTTTCAATCGCGTCAGTCTACCAGCACGAATCCATCCACCAGCATCGGCAAACGGTACCGATTGTGATCATGACGCATTTGACCAGCGAATCGTCGGCAAGAGCGGCAATCCGGCAAATTGCTGATTTGCCCACCGTTGCCGAGTCTCCTGAGCGTTTTAGAATCTTGGATTAACAACCGCTTCCAACGGCCGTGGCGGTCGCGAATGGGAACGGCCAATTGATCTTTCGACCCAACAAGATGAAATACGTCATCATCATTCCAGACGGCTGTGCCGATGAACCGCAGTCGGAATTGAACGGCAGCACGCCGTTGCAAGCCGCCAAGACGCCGCACATGGATGCCTTGGCTGCCTCCGGCGTGGTTGGACGCGCCAACCACACTCCATCTCACCTGCCTGCTGGTAGCAGCGTGGCCAACATGAGCCTGATGGGGTACAGCCCGCTGGAACATTACACCGGTCGGGCGCCACTGGAAGCCGCCGCCCAGGGAATCGAACTCCGCGAACAGGATTGGTGCATTCGCTGTAACCTGGTCTGTATCGAAGATCAGGTGATGCGCAGTTTTACGGCGGGGCATATTTCCAGCGACGAAGCCAAACAGTTACTCGCCACCGCCCAGCAACAACTCGCTGACGACGAATCTTTGCTGGGTCAGATCGATGGGCAATTGGAGTTCATCCCGGGAGTCAGCTACCGCAACCTGTTGATGTATCGGCCCCGCGATGGCGCCACGGCTCCATTCTCCGACGACACCCGCGCGACACCGCCACATGATTTAAGCGATCAGTCGGTCGCTGAAGATTTTCCCCGCGGCCCGGGCAGCAGTTTACTGTGCGAACTAATGGATCGATCAACCGGCTGGTTCAAAGATCATCCCGTCAACCAAGCTCGGCAAGCAGCCGGCCAACCGTTGGCGACCAACGTCTGGTTGTGGGGGATTGGTAGACGACCACAACTGACCTCGTTCGCCGACCTGCATCATGTCCGCGGCGCAATGATAACGGCGGTCGATTTGTTACGCGGGTTGGCAGCACTGGTCGGCTGGGACCGAATCGAAGTGCCCGGCGCCACCGGATACACCGACACCAATTATGCTGGCAAAGGACAACATGCGATCGCGGCTTTGGAGCAGTACGATTTGGTATGCGTGCACGTCGAAGCCCCCGACGAGTCGTCTCACGAAGGTGATCTGAACAAAAAGATTGCCTCGTTGGAAGCAATTGATACCGAAATTGTCGGTCCCGTTTATGAGCATCTGAAACAATCCGGCTCGCCGTTTCGGATCCTCGTGACGCCCGATCACCCAACCTACCTGAGCACCAAGACGCATACCCACGGCGATGTTCCGTTTGTCATCGCCGGTGCTGGAATCGAACCTGATTCGCATCACGAATATCACGAAGTCAATGCTGGCCACAGCGAATTGGCGTTTCCCAACGGTTGGGAATTGATGCCGTATTTTTTGAAGAAGTAATGCTACCATGAGCGCAAAAACAATCGCGATCCTGCCCGGTGATGGGATTGGTCCCGAAGTCACGGCCGAAGCAGTTCGAGTTCTGCAGGCAGTCAACGATCGCTTTGAACTTGGTTTGGAGTGGAGCGAAGCCCCCGTTGGTGGTGCCGCTTACGATCAAACCGGCCAGCCCTTGCCCGATTCGACGCTGGAGTTGGCTCGCCAGTCCGATGCAATTTTGCTGGGAGCTGTCGGAGGTCAAAAGTGGGAAAGCATCGAACGCAGCCTGCGGCCCGAAAAAGCGTTGCTGGCCTTGCGCAGCGAATTGAAACTGTTTGCCAATCTGCGCCCGGCAATGCTGTTTCCTCAACTCGCCGCTGCGTCCACGCTCAAGCCGGAAATTGTGTCCGGGTTGAACATCATGATCGTTCGCGAGCTGACCGGCG
>CAZJEK010000121.1:9969-15058 GCA_964545005.1 uncultured Pirellulaceae bacterium | reverse complement strand
TCCGCTCGCAAGCACGGCTTGCGAGTGGGAAACACGCTGGTGTTCGTCGGTTTGATAATCGTCGGATACTTGTGTTTGACGCAGATTCCAGTCCATCACCGGGTTCGCAGTTTGGCGGAGGTGGAACTTGATCAACCTCAGCAGCTGTTTTCTCCGGCCAGCGGGAAGTTGACTGCCGTCGTGGCCGATGGAACCGAGGTCGCCGTCGGGCAATTGATTGCCAAGGTCGACGACGATTCACTGGAACTGGAACAGTTGCAGCTTGAAGGTGAGCTGAGCCTGATTGGTCTCAAGTTGGCAGAATTGGAAGTCGCCACTGACCAGGCTGGGAATGCGGAACAGGTTGAATTTTGGAAACAGCGAGAGCAATCGTTGCAGAATCGCTTGACCGAAACCCAGAACCGGTTGGCCCAATTGCAGATCTTCGCCTCGGCATCTGGAATACTGGTAGCGGCGCGCCGGGCGAATACGGAAGCTATCCAGCCGCCTCAACTGGAACGACCAGAGGCTGACGTTTTTTCATCTGCCAATACAGGAATTCATGTGACCCGTGGCCAAAGATTGGGGTACATCGCATCTCCTCAATTGTGCCGGGGGATTGCCCGAGTGGATGAAGGCGATATTGAACTGGTGCAAATTGGACAGCCGGTAAAAGTTTTTTTGGACCATCAAACACAGCCATTAGACGCCGAGGTGACGCGGATCTCCCTGGAAACGGAGCAGGATTTGACAAACAACACGGAATCGAAGGACAATCAGGAGGAAGGCTTTCGTTTTTTCCGGGTTGAGTTCGTTTTCGGTGCTCATCGGGACATTCGCGTTGGTTCGGTGCATCCAGTGCTTATATTAGGACCACCGACCACTCCGGCCCGGATCATCCAGCGTTGGTGGCGGAATTCATTCTGGTTTTAGCCATGAAAATCGCAATTCTTGAATACGAAACTGACCAGGGGAAACCTCAGCGGCTGAAGGTGCGCCCCGGTCAAAGCGTATTGATTGGTGCTTCCAATTCTTCTGATCTACGTTTGCCTGATCGCGATCAAGTCGCAGCCCAGCATTGCGAAGTCACGTTTGCCAGTGGCACGTTGGCGATCAAAAACCTGACCAACGGCAAGCAGGCCGTGCGGGTCAACGGTGCCCCTGTCAATCGGCAACGGTTGAGCGATGGGGACCAGGTGGAGATCGGCAATAACCGGTTGAAAGTCGTGTTGCAAAATCAACCTGATCGATCGGCACCTGTTGAGTCAGTGGCGGTCACCGCCGCAGCTGGAGCTTCTGTCGTGGACGGGAACGTCGAACAGCAGCAGCCCGAATCGTTTCCAGTAAAAACCAAAACGAATGCTCCGGTCAGCACCGCCAAGCCCGAACTGACTGAAGATGATGTAGATCACTTGCCGCGGCTTGAATTGGCCGACAATGGTCTGCGAATCGCGTACGTCGATTCGGTGGAAAACGGGATTCTCTCCTTGCTGAATCCAGCAACCGTCGCCGGTCAACTTGGACTGTTGGTCAACCACAAGGTTAGCAAGCTTGCTCAGCCGGTCCCGGAGGCCGACAACCTGGTCGCCGATCTGGCACCAGAAGTTGTATCCAGCAACGACTTGTATTGGTTGCAATTTGAAGAGGTTGCACCGTTGCTGAAATCGCATTTGCAATACGCCGAGCAGCACGCTGCGACGATGTTGTTTTCGCGCACACCTGGCGGGCTTTGCGAAGACGATATTAAACTCGTAGCTGCCTGGTTTTTGACACCCGGTGGCATCAAATTTCACCTGGTCAATGGAACGGACTTGCTGTTGGAGAAGATTTTCTCGATCGTGGACGCTGTGATCGTTCAGGATCAGGAATCCGGCCATGTCATGATCATGTCGCTGGACCCCACCGTGACGAACTGGAACTCATTTGAACAGTGGATCAAGGAGCAACTGCAGTGACGGTGATCGTTGATGTTTCGTTGGCTAAATCCAGCAAGCGGCGTCGAGTTGTGCTTGATGACAACGACGAATTGCTGGTCGGACGTCAAAACGAGGACGTGTTGCTCGGGCCAGATCAACGGCTGTCTCGTCGTCATTTTTCGTTGCGACATGTGGACGGGCAGGTTGAAATCAAGCACCTGTCCCGAACCAATCCCACTCTGGTGGCCCCGGACCAGTCCAGCGATTTTCAGCCCGTCGACGATATCCGCGTTGAGTACGACAACTGCCGGATCATTGCTGGCTCGCACCGGTTTGTATTGACCCTGGAAAAGGCCGAAACGCTGGAACAGGAAATGATTCCCGACATTGATCCGCAGTCATCGTGGAGCGATGTCGATGATTCTCACCATCATCCTGCTCCCGGGAACAGCCTGCGGGAAACCAGGCCCGATACAGGACCAGCTCCATTCAGTTTTGACGATTCGTTGGATGAGCGTGAAGTGCAGCGACAGATTGCACGCGATGCGGCGAACGACTCCTCCTCCCGACATCGTGACATTGACGCACAGCCAACCAGTTCTGGTCCGGCGAAGCCCGATCAATCAAAAAAGCGACGGCCCGCCAAGCCTGAGCTTCCGGCAGATACGTCCGAGCCTACGATTCAATCGATGCCCGATCTTGATGACCAGGACGAGCAACAGGAAACGGATCGCAAACCGAAACGTGATGCGAGGAAATCTTCAGGCAAGTCCGATCCGCCTGATAAAAAGCTGTTCTTCCCAATCGACAATTTCTTTGAAGACTGACGATTTACAGTCCGCCAAAGATGACGCCAAAAGTGGCTGCCTGGTAGAACATGCCGCGTTTGCTGTAGCGAATTCCTGGACGGTAGGCCGGGACGCAATCACCGGGACGGTAGTAACCCATCTCGTACTCGCATAGCATCGGCGATCGGGCACCAACCTGGTACGGCAACAACGCCGCTTCGGTAAAGAACTTGAAACCGGAAGCCAGCGGCTGCCAGTGGCCGTAGCCAATTCCATAACGCTCCAGGTTTTCGTCTTCAAAATAAATAGGGCGATGCGACAGGTTGGGAGACCGCCAGGTCTTGATCGCAGGCTGGCACTGCATTCGATAATCCAGCGCCAACGAAGCGGTGTTGGCGAACGTCATGAACGGATCGCTACGTCGGTTGTCGGTTGCTCGCTGCAACGGATTGGCTTTCAAGTTCGCGTCCAGGCTGGGAACTGGCAACTGATCCAGCAGCGAATCTTTGTCCTGAAAACTGGATGGGATCGAAGGCGAGTAGCTTCTGGAAGCGATGGGCGTTTGGGCCGGCACGAACGAAGAATCGCCAAAATGTTCCCGAGTGACACGAAATTGTTCCGGATCGGCCAGTTTGGGTAGCCGTTTTCGGGGCTGAATGGGCTCTGGTCTGGTAGCCACGCGAGCCGAGGGTTGGTTGGATTCAGGTTGAATCGGTGCCAGGACACTCGACGCTTTGAGCGGCATCAAAGGTTTTAGTTTCTGGTTAGGGGCTGTCGGAGATGCTGGGACTGGGGGAGGCAGGTCGACTTTGACGGTTGCCCGGTCAGCAACTGGTGGCGTGGTAAGCTGACCTGAATCTTTTTTGTCAGACAAAACACTTCCAGCAATCCTGTCGATGTTTTCTTTCGTGCTACCACCGATTCGCCGCGAACTTGCGGGTTGGGAATTAAGATCCGGCCTGGGAGTTTGGGGAGCGATCGAAGTTTCCGGATCGTCGGTGGTTAACTGCAAGGACGCCGTTTTTACAGTAGAAGGGGACTGTTTAATGCGCCGTGAACTTTCAAGTTTCAGGTCCTGGGCAACGGCTTGGTCCGCCGCCAGTACCAGCGACAGCAATATCATGGTTTTTGTTAACGGATTGCCGAAAATCATGCCAATCTCACCCAATAAGGAATGCTCGCGAAAGCGCAGAACCGGAATTATCAACATTTTCGAACCGTTAACGCCCAAGCTTGAACACAATTGACATGACCGGCTCATTTGCCCTGACCCGTTCAAGTTGCCTGTATCGCCTATTTTCTTGGTGCTGCGGGTAGGCCAACTACAATGAACAGGAATCTGTTCGAGGCGGAAATGAAAAAGAAAAAACACGTTCACAACACGGCTGCGGATTCGGTTCGACGACTGATTGGGCCGACGCGATTGGAACCGCGCCGACTGTTGAATGCCGAATTCGATTTGCTGGGCGGCGGTACGTTGGTGCTGGATACCTTTACCGACGACTCCGGCGATCCCAATACATTGAATGTCACCCAGTCGGGCGCGATCTATACGTTTGAAATCGGCGATGGTGTTTGGATCGGGGATGACTCACCCGCCAACATTACGATCGTTGGCGGCAATCAGTTGCAGGTTGATACCGGATTGGGCGCGTTATCGGCGCTGCTGATTTCCAACACCGACAACGATGCCGGTTTTGATATCGAATTTGGCGACTTCACTTTCGCCGGTCCGTTGACTTTTGATGACGGTGGCGGAGTCGCATTTGACTCGTTGACCCAGCAGGCGGCGACCACGCTGGCGAACTCAGGCAATGTAACGGTGGATGCTATCGCCAACGTTGACCTGAGTAATTCGACCAATGATTTTGGTTCCGTTTCGATTGATAACGCAGCCGATGTGTCGTTGGCTGATGCCAATGCTATTTCGTTGACGACGTTGGGAGCGTCCAACGACGCAACGATCAATGCCGCCGGTGATGTCGACTTGGCCAACGTGGCGGTGACTGGGAACTTGACCGTTACTACTGCGGGAGATCTGACCGACAACGGAACCATCGATGTCGATGGTAACGCAGATTTTACGGCCAATGGCGGAACCAGTTCGATCCTGTTGGACGACCTGGATGTTGCCGGTACGATCGATGTCGAATCGACGACCTCAACGACGTTGGTAAACACGACCGCGGTCGATCTGGCTGCGGCCAATGTCGGCACGGATCTGGATGTGACGGCGACGACCGGTGATATCAGTGATAGTGGCACCGTGACCGTCGCGGGGAATGCGACCTTCAGTTCATCCGCTGCCGCGATCAATCTGGATCAACTGGATGTCGCGGGATCGATCGAACTCAATGCAGCGACCAACGCAACGATCGTCAATACCGGTGCCATTGATTTGGCGGC
>CAZJEK010000121.1:0-9869 GCA_964545005.1 uncultured Pirellulaceae bacterium | reverse complement strand
TGGACGTGACGGCGACGACCGGTGATATCACCGACAGCGGCACCGTCACCGTGGGTGGCGAAGCGGACTTTGATTCGGTGGCCGGCGCGATCAATCTGGACCAGTTGGATGTGACAGGTTCGATCGGCGTCCAAGCGGCGACTTCGGCCACGCTGGTAAACACGACAGCCGTCGATCTGAAAGCCTCGAATGTTGGCACGGATCTGGACGTGACGGCGACGACCGGTGATATCACCGACAGCGGCACCGTCACCGTGGGCGGCGAAGCCGACTTTGATTCGGTGGCCGGCGCGATCAATCTGGACCAGATCGATGCGGCTGGCAGCGTTGGATTGGATTCAGCTGGCAATGCAGACTTTGCAGCCACAGCGGTCGATTTCAAGGCCTCCAGCGTTGGCGGAAACCTGTCGGTCACAACCACCGCTGGCAATGCGACCCAATCGGAAGCGATTCAGGTTCAGGGCGCGACTTTGTTTAGTGTGGTCGGGGACGTTTGCCTGACCGATCCCACCAACGATTTTGTCGGTCAAGTAACGTTTACTGCCGACACGGTTGAAGTAGTCGACGCCAATGATTTGGATGTCGGGAATATCACTGCGGTCGACGACGTGTTTTTGCGAGCCGGGGCAGGGGGCCCTGGGCTGTTGAGCCTCAACGGCGATGTGGTGACCAATGCCGCGACCGGCCAAGTGCTATTGCAAGCTTCCAATGGGGTCGTCCAAAACGTAGCATTCACAATCACGGCCCAGGACCTGGTGCTCGGTGGTGATGCGGCTAACGAGGGCAGCGGGGATTTCGTGCTCGAAGGCGCTAACGTGGTCGCCCGGCTGGCTGGTGAGCTTCAGGATAATCTGAGCCTGGTCAATTCGACGTCGCTGGAAGTCGCGGACTTAACTTATTCCAGCGATTGTCCCACCGTCGAGGCCGTTTGCGGTCTGGATGTGGGCGGCAACCTGGTGCTGAATGTTACTGGCAATCTGACTCAATCGGCTGCCGTTATCGTAGCCGGAACATCCGGGCTGACCGCCTCCGGTGACATCTGTTTTACTGGTGGAGACTGTACCGGCGACGGCCTCAACGATAACGATTTTGTTGGCGAAGTGACTGCCAGTGCGGACACCATCGAATTGGTTGATGCGAACGATTTGACGACGGGTGCGATTGCCGCCGTCGACGATATCTTCCTTCGCTCGGGAGACAACGGAACCGGTGCGTTGACGTTGAACGGCAATTTGACAACAGCCGCCGGTCAAGTGCTGTTGCAGTCTGATTCGGGAGCCACGCAGGCCGGCGGAATCATTACTGCCGCCGAATTGCTGGTCGGTGGCGATGATCCAGATGAAGGGACAGGTGATTTTGAGCTGACCGGCAACAACAACGTCGGCACGGTTGCAGGTAATCTGGACGGAACGATTCACCTGGTCAACGTTGCCCCGATTGTGGTCGATGCCGTCAATTACGCGTCCAGCTGTGGCACGTTGGAATCAGCTGGTGATTTGACGGCCACGACCAAGGTTCGTTTGCAAGCCGAAGGTGGCAATGCAATTACGCTGAATCAAGCCGTTGTCGCCGAGACGGTGTTTTTGCAATCCACTGCCGGGGTAACGCAGCTGGTGACCGGAACGATTCTCGCGGACAATCTGCTACTCTCCGGCGACGGGTTGTTCGACCTGAACGATGCAGCCAACGACGTCGATTTGATTGCAGCGGATATCAATGGCACGTTGGATTATCTGGACGACAGTCAACTGACGATCGCTGAATTGGATTGCGATGGGATCACGATTTGCGGCTTGAACATTGTCAATGATCTGAATCTGACAACCAACAATGGAGATCTTTTTCAGGTCGTCGACGAAGGATTGCCAACGGAAAACAGCGCTGCAGTGATTGTCGGCGGCAACACGGTGCTGGACACCGGCACCGGGAATATCTGCCTGGTTGGCGGTGATTGCAATGACGATGGGATCAATGAAAACGAGTTCCTGGGGACCTTGACGATCGTCACTACCGGTGACGTGGTGATTGCAGAAAATGATGATATTACGATCGACAGTCTGGTGGGCACCGGCAGTTTTCGGTTCATCGGTAATCATATTACGATCAATACCGCGATCAACGCCGATCAGTTGTTACTGCAAGCCAGTGATGGAGTGGATTACAACAATCAACTGATCAACGTGACAGATTTACTGTTGACCGGCCAAGGGTTGTTTGATTTCGGTTTGCCGGGAGACACGGTCAATACGATTGACAATCTGGCCGCCGATATCGACGGCGATTTGCAGTTGTTAAATGGTGTCGATCTGGAGATTGCCGACCTGACTTTCGTTTCGGATTGTGGCGACGTCAATGTTTGCGGTGTTAATGTCGATGCAGGTGGGCCGTTTGCTGGAAACCTGACCGTGAACCTGGTCAATGCTGACTTGACCCAAACGGCGGCGGTCACCGTCGAAGGTGCTGCGGTGCTGAATGCCGGCACCGGGGTGATTTGTTTGAACGGTGGCGACTGCACCGGCGACGGATTGAACGACAACGATTTTGTGGGGCTGGTCACCGCATCGGGCGCATCCATCGAACTGGTGGACATCAACGATTTGACCGT
Organism: uncultured Pirellulaceae bacterium; assembly: GCA_964545005.1. Lineage (GTDB taxonomy): Bacteria > Planctomycetota > Planctomycetia > Pirellulales > Pirellulaceae > Mariniblastus. Next base: position 7,264 of record CAZJEK010000121.1, on the reverse strand, counting down.
TGGCGACATCATCGCCACCAATCCCCTGGCTGGTGCTGATGCCGATATCTATTTGCGAGCCGGTGATGGAAATCCAGGCACCTTGACCCTGGAAGGCAACTTGACGACGACACCGGGTGTCGGTGGATCAGGGCAGGTATTGCTGCAAGCCAGCGACGGGATCAGCCAAAATGAATTGGCCAGTGTCATTGCTGCTGACCAACTGTTGCTCGGAGGCGATGATGCCAGCGAAGGTAGCGGCAACGTGGTGCTGGATGGCAACAATCAGGTTGATTTACTGGCGGCGGATTTGCAGGACGACCTGTTGCTGGTTAACGGCGTTTCGGTCGTCGTCGATGATCTGACCTACGCCAGCGTGTGCGGTACTTCCGAAGCGATTTGCGGCTTGAATATTGGTGGCAATCTGGAGTTGGATGTTTCCGGGAACCTGACTCAAAATGCGGCGGTCATCGTTCAGGGTACGTCTGATCTGGTTGCGTCCGGTTTTATCTGTTTGACCGGTGGCGACTGCACCGGTGATGGGCTGAACGACAATGACTTTGTCGGTGAGGTCACGGCGAATGCGACGACGGTTGAACTGGTGGACATCAACGATTTGACGGTTGGTCAGGTGACGGCAATCGGTGGCGTCGATGCCGATATCTTTTTGCGAGCCGGAGATGGAAACCCGGGTACCCTGACGCTGAACGGCAATTTGACGACCACCCCTGCTGGCGGCACCGGACAAGTTTTACTCCAGGCCAGCAACGGCATTGTCCAGGATGAAGTTGCCAGCGTTATTTCGACCGAACAATTGCTGGTCGGTGGCGATGATGTCAGCGAAGGAACTGGCAACGTGGTGTTGGACGGGGACAATCTCGTCATTTCCATCGCTGCCGATTTGCAAGATGACCTGTTACTGGTTAACGGGGTCGATCTGCTGGTTGATGATCTGACTTACAGCAGTGTTTGCGGTACGACCGAAGCGATTTGTGGGCTGGCGATCGGCGGCAATCTGGACATTACCAATACGGGTGACCTGACTCAGGTCGCGGCGGTGATTGTCCAGGGAACCACCGACTTGTTGGTCACCGGTGACATCTGTTTGACCGGTGGTGACTGTACTGGCGATGGCTTGAATGACAATGATTTTGTCGGGTTGGTGAACGCAAGCGGTGGGGCCGCTGTCGAGATCGTCGATATCAACGATTTGAATGTTGGTCAGGTGACTGCTGCCTCAGCCGTCGCCGGTACCAATGCCAATATTTATTTGCGAGCCGGAGATGGTAATCCCGGTACCTTGACGCTCAACGGTAACCTCACGACCACTCCGGGAGCTGGTGGGGCAGGGCAAGTGTTGTTGCAGGCCAGCGACGGAATCGTCCAGGACGAACTGGCCAGCGTGATTTCTGCGGACGAGCTGTTGCTCGGTGGCGTAGCGGCCGACCAGGGCACCGGGAACGTCGTACTGGATGGAGACAACGCCGTCGCGCGAGTTGCGGCGCTGCTGCAAAACGATTTGCAGCTGGTCAACGTTGGTGATCTGGAGATCGCGGACCTGGATTACATCAGCTCCTGCGGTACCACGGAAGCGATTTGCGGTTTGAATATCGGTGGCAACCTGGCACTGGATGTCGATGGCAACTTGTCCCAATCGGCAGCGGTGATTGTGGGCGGCACTTCTGATTTGATTGCTTCGGGGCACATCTGTTTCACGGGTGGCGACTGCACGGGCGATGGAATCAACGATAACGATTTCGTGGGTGTCGTCGATGCCAGCGGTACGACCGTAGAAATTGTTGACATCAACGACTTGACCGTCGGCAATATTACGGCGGCTGGAGCAACCGATGCCGATGTCTTCTTGCGGGCCGGCGATGTCCTGCTGGGGACACTGGCCATCAATGGTGATGTGACCACGACTCCTGTCGGCGGCGTGGGACAAGTTTTGTTGCAAGCCAATAACGGCATTGTTCAGGATGAACTGAACAGCGTGATCACAACCAACGAGTTATTGGTTGGCGGCGACCTGGCGGCCGAAGGCTCCGGCAATGTAAATCTGGATGGAAACAATGCGGTTGATCAAGTTGCGGCAGAGCTGCAAAACGATTTACTGCTGGTTAACACCGTTGATCTGGTCGTTGACGATTTGACCTACAGCAGCGTTTGTGGCACGACAGAAGCGATCTGCGGCCTGGATATTACCGGCAACCTGACGCTGGATGTTGATGGAGACTTGTCACAGTTTGCCGCTGTGATTGTCGCGGGGACAACGGATTTGATTGCGACCGGAGACATTTGTCTGACCGGAGGTGACTGCACGGGCGATGGTTTGAACGACAACGATTTTGTGGGAGTCGTGAACGCCTCCGGTGAGACCGTCGAAATTGTTGACATCAATGATCTGAACGTCGGCGATGTGACGGCTGCCACCGCCATCGCGGGACGTCAAACCAATATCTTCCTGCGGGCCGGCGATGGTGGGCTGGGAACCTTGAATCTGACCGGCAATCTGACAACGACACCGGGAACGGGAGCCGTCGGTCAGACGTTGCTGCAGGCAAATAACGGCATTGTGCAAGATGAATTGGCCAGTGTCATCCGTACCGAAGAACTGTTACTGGGCGGCGATGATGCCAGTGAAGGCAGTGGCAATGTCGTGCTGGATGGTACCAATCAAGTCGATCGCATCGCAGCTCGGGTTCAAAACGATTTGCTGGTCGTCAATGGTCGTGATCTGGAAGTCGCCGATCTGGATTATCAAAGCCGCTGCCTGACTCAAGAAGCGATTTGTGGATTGTTTGTCGTTGGCAATCTGGATTTGGACGTCGACGGCGATTTGTTACAAACCGCTGCCGTGATGGTGCAGGGCACGACCGATCTGGTGGCCAGTGGTGACATTTGCTTGACCGGTGGCGATTGCACAGGCGATGGTCTGAATGATAACGACTTCGTCGGGCAAGTCACGGCGACGGCGGAAACCGTTGAACTGGTTGATATCAATGACCTGGTCGTGGGCGACATCACCGCTGCGACTGCGGTGGCTGGTCAGCAAGCCGACATCTTTTTGCGTGCCGGCGACGGGTTTGCTGGAACGCTGGCACTCAATGGAAATGTGACGACCACACCGGGAGCTGGCGGGACAGGGCAAGTTCTGCTGCAGGCATCCGACGGGATCGCTCAAAACGCTGTCAGCAGTGTGATCTCGACGAATGAATTATTGCTTGGTGGTGACGACATCAGTGAAGGTAGCGGCAACGTTGTGCTGGATGGAGCAAACGAGGTCGATCAACTCGCGGCCGAGCTGGAAAATGACCTGTTGCTGGTGAATAACCGTGCCGTCGATATTGCTGACTTGGACTATCAAAGTCGTTGTGGCACTCAGGAAGCGATCTGCGGCCTGAATGTCGGTGGAAACCTGGATCTGAATGTCGCTGGCGATTTGACGCAGACGGCAGCCGTAATTGTTCAGGGCACGACGGATCTGGTCGCGTCCGGATTGATCTGCTTGACCGGCGGTGACTGCAGCGGAGACGGTTTGAATGACAATGATTTTGTCGGGCTGGTCACGGCATCGGGAACGACCGTTGAACTGGTCGACATCAATGATTTGACGACTGGCGATATTAGTGCCGTAGCGGCGGCCGCTGGACAGCCAGCCGATGTGTATCTACGGGCTGGCGACGGCAATCCGGGAACGTTGACATTGAACGGTCATGTCACCACGTTGCCAGGCGCGGGAGCGATTGGGCAGGTCCTGCTGCAAGCCAATAGCGGGATCGTTCAAGATGAATTGGCGAGCGTGATTTCCAGTGACGAATTGTTGCTCGGCGGTGACGACGCCAATGAAGGCAGCGGCGACGTGGTGCTTGACGGCAACAACCTGGTCAGTTCACTGGCTGGCAATTGGCAAGGCAGTTTGCTGCTGGTCAACAGCGTCTCGCTGGATATCGGCGATCTCGACTACAGTAGCGATTGCGGAACCACGGAAGCCATTTGTGGCCTTGCTGTTGGTGGTAATCTTGATCTGACGGTAACAGGAGATTTAACGCAAACGGCGGCCGTGATTGTTCAGGGCACCACGGATCTGGTCGTCACCGGCGACATCTGCCTGATTGACGGTGACTGCACTGGCGATGGATTGAACGACAATGATTTTGTCGGACTGGTTACTGCCGCTGCGCGGATCGTCGAAATTGCTGACGCCAACGACTTGAACACCGGCGTGATCACGGCGACGGATCAGATCTTCCTGCGTTCGGGTGACAACGGAACCGGAGCGATCACGCTCGATGGGAACCTAACGGTTACCAGTGTTGGCGGTCAGGTGCTGTTGCAGTCGGATTCGGGGGTGACGCAGCAAGGCGGAATCATCAGCGCAACCCAATTGACTGTCGGTGGCGATATCGTTGACGAAGGTAGCGGATTGTTTTTGCTGAATCAGGCCAACCAGATCCGCGAAATTGCGGGCGAACTGCAAGGAGGTTCGTTGCAATTGGTCAACAATGGCAACCTGGCCGTGGTGGCGTCAGCCAACTATGTCGACTGCGCTGGCGACGTTGAATCCTTCGTCGGGATCCAGGTGCATCTGGGAGATCAGCTGGAAACCGCCAGCTTTGGTGATCCGAACGTCGATCTGGAAGACACGATTCAAGGAGCCGTGGGAGACGTCGGTGACCGGTATAATCCAAACCCGGAATTTACCGAGTTTCTTGACACAACCAACGTCGGGCTGGCGATCGCCAACTCGGGTAACTTGACGTTGCAGCATGATGGGGATGCCGCCAACTTCCTGGTAAGGGCGACTGGTTCGGATGTCTATTTGCAGACACTGGCCGGCGGCAATGTCAATTTGAATGATACCGTGGCGGTCATCGGTGACAATCGGATTCTGACGATTGCTGGCGGTAACCTGCTGATGGCGAACGATGCGATCAACAACATCTATGGGAGTTTTGTCCGTGTCGATCCCGGAAACAACGGGCTGGTCGTGGACAAGTTCAACGATCTGTTGCTGCAAAACGAAGCTGCCAATGCCATCGTTGACCCCAATACATTCATCCAGACGTTGGAGTTCCTCGTCGGCACGCCGTTTGAAGAGATTTATCACACCTCAGTATTTTGGGGAATTGAAGGGCCTGAAGACAACACGTTTGACCTGCCAACATTGAATCCGACCGAGCTGGATCAGTTGACGACGTTGTTGTTTGATGGGGGAGATAACTTCGAATTCCGGACCTTCTTTGGGCCGCCATTTGATGGCTTGGCCGATGGTCTGGTGGAAACGGTTGAAAGTCAGCCGTTTGATGTCAACTTCTTGCGCACGAATTCCGAGTTCCGCAATGTGCAGGTCATGTTCAATGACGCTCAAATCAACCTGTTTGAAAACGCGACTGCCAACGCCGGCAACGATCTGATTGACTTGAACGTGGCCACCGCTGACTTCCAGGGGTTGGCCAACATCAACATTCCACCGGAAGTCATTTCCGAGCGGGTCGAATTCCAGACGCCCGAACGCGTGGAAATCAGTCGACCGGAAGAGGTGGTTTCCACTGTCACCACGATTGCCGAAGAACAACCGCTGCTGGTTCAAAACGTATTTGAAAACTTTGTGGTGGTGGTGTACTTCGAAGATCAATATACCGCCGATCAGTTTGAATCCAGCTTTGAGCAGTTGGGTGGAGAAAACGACACTGGCGAGATTGACTATCAACAAGTCCAGAAGTTGCTCGAAGAACGCGGCCTGAACGCACTGGAGTGGGACACGTCCGATGAATCCGAAGCCTTCGACGTCAACCAGATTCGCGAGATCCTGGAGCGGGCCGGATTGGATTTGAGCGATGAAGATGACGATTGGGTCGAACGGTACAAGCAATGGTTGAAGGATAATCCCGATTCTGAAAGCCCCAAGGTTCCGCGGGGCGTGTTCAAGATCATCGAAGTCGACAACGGCAAGGCCGTCATTCAGGGTGACGATGTCGATCGAAGATTCGTTCCCGAGCCGAGTGACGAAAGTGGGCAAGACTACAAGTTTAAGGTGCCTGCTGGCGACGCCGAGGGGAATGGCGATCCGGAAACGTCCCATCACGAGTTACCTGGTCAGCGCAGTTCTGATCGCCTGGCGCGGTGGTCGGCGATGTTGAATTCGTCGGCTGACGCGAACAGTTATTCGGATCTGGTGAACCAGGCGACAGTGCCGGAGTCAAACGAGGTTGACGATTTCGGTCGCGCTGGAGCCAGCGTTGGGGTGGCTTCGGTATTGGCGACTTTGCTGAGCCAGTCGACCAAATCGGATCACCAACTGCAACAGGAATTGGATGCACTCCAGGCCGAGAAGCAGCAACAACAATCCAGAAACATCTTTTCCCGGGCCGCTCGATTCCTGAGACGTTCGCGTCAACGGATGAGTGCCGAAGACGATCGCTGAACACGACAGACATCAAGACAAACCAACAACGATTAACACGGGCGGGATGCGTTGCCCTTAAAGTGGTCTTAAACCACCAGATGAACCATGGCTAAAAAGAACAAACACGACCAGGAAAATTTTGACAGCAGCCCTGCCGAGCCAACGGAGGGCTTGTTTGGCAGCTTGCTTCCCGACGATATCAGTTCGTTGGATCCGAGCCAGATTGTGGACTACACCGGCACGATCGGCGCCATGCCGGGCGAACTGGCCGAAGGGATGGTGGAAGATTCGTTAGACGATACCGATGCGGCGCAGACCCGGATGGTCGACGACAATTTTTACAAGCAGATTCAATCGTTTTTTCCGGCTGCTGAAAGTGGTAGCGGTAGCGGCGGTTCGGCGCCCGTCGCCGACGTGGAAGAGTCGACTCCTTCACACCCTGACGGAGCGCCTTCGTTAAGTGTGCGGGGCGTCAAGAATGATTTTTCGCATTCGGACTTCGTACCCCCGGTCCGCGAGATTCGCTTTCCATCCGACACCGCATCGTTGGAGGCGCTGCAGGCGGAAGATCCGGACGGTTTGTTGACCGCTGAATACGGGGTTGTTTCCAAGTTGGGTGAGGGTGGCTACGGGGTTGTCTTTGAAGCTGACCAACGCGCCCTGAATCGGCCTGTCGCTGTCAAGGTGCTCAAGCCGAAACGCAAAGGAGGTTCGAAGTCTCAGTCGCGAACCGGAACCGGGTCTGGCGAACTTCAGCGTCGTCGCGATCAGTTTTTGCATGAGGCCAAAATCACGGCCAGGTTGCAGCACCCGAACATTGTTCCGTTGTATGATTTCGGGATCAACAAGGACGGTCAGCTGTTTTACTCGATGAAG
>CAZJEK010000120.1:0-15106 GCA_964545005.1 uncultured Pirellulaceae bacterium | reverse complement strand
ATTTAGCAGAATTTCGATGCGCTGGTGGTAAGCGCTCGCTGCGTTTTATTCGCAATCTTCGGTGTCCAGGCGTCGCTCCAGATACTTCACGCCTGCTGGGCACGGAGCAATTGTTGCGACTTGCTGGCAAGTTGCCGAAACAGATTCTTCTGATCTGCGTCCATCGCTTCTAAACGAATCGACTTGAGCAATTCTCGGCATGTCGCCGGCTGCTTATCAACCAACAATCGATAACGGGCCAGTTTCAATGTCATTGATACCCGCAAACTCGCATAAGAATTCAGGTACCGATCGATTAAAGGTATTGCTTGTGCCCGTTTGTCAGGCTGTTTCCAGAAATCATGGATCAGTTTTACCAATTGAGCCTCACTGAATTGATACTGGGGAAACTCCTTCCTCAATTGTGACTCCTTCAACACTGCCATTTCCAGGTGTCCGTTGCCGATGTATTGCGCGATCTTGGCTTTGCCCGTTCGATAGTCCAGCTTTCTGGCTTCCGCCCGCTCCTGCTTGGCTTTTTCCTGTTCCCGTTCCTGCTGGACCGTCAACGTGCGTTGACCTCGTTTGCCTTGTTGAATGCTCAGCAAATCAAAGCCTTCACAGTCGACCCAGCGAAGTTTCAACATGGCTACTCCCAGCACCACGCCAGGCACGACACCAATCAAGTGCAAGACTGCTGACGACATTCCAAAGCCCGTGAAAGCCGCCGTCAGAAACTCGATTGCAATCATGAAAAATGCAAAACCGAGCAGCGGAACGGTAATCGTGGTAAATAGAGGGCGAAACAGGATCACGCCGACAACGACCAGCGTAATTTCGTTTTCGGGGGCCCATAGTAACAATATCGCGAACATGCCGAAAATCACGCCGCTGGCGCCTAACGCTCCACCACTGTCAAATCCGATCGTAATTAGTTGGACCAGCATTCCGGAAGCTGCGGCCAGCCCAAAGTAAATTGCCAAAAACCGCCACCACCCGACTTTGCCTTCAATGATCCAGCCGCACACGGCCAGGCAAACCATGTTGCCAATCAAATGCATTACGCCCACGTGCATGCAGGCCGACGACAACCAGGTGACAGGATTGACCGTGCCGAACCTGAGTACAAACATTTCCGTGAACTCAGGGAACAGGCTTTGGATAACCAGCACCAGGATATTGAAGACAATCATTCCCAGTGCGGCGAACGGTATGTGGTAGCACGGTGCGTCGGTGGCTGTCGGAAAAAAGAAAAACAACATGGCGTCGAGTTAATTCGGGAAAAGTAGAACGGACCAACGAGTTAGCTCGTTCATCAGCCGGTATCATATTCGACGCACCAGGCCTCCGCGAACACAGACGTGGTTTTTGTGTCACGGTTGAACGGTGGGCAGTGCCAATTTTGCTTGCCAACCTTGTGATCGTCGGCGAAAATAGACTCATGAACGATACTTCGGAACTGAACGATATCGTCATTTTTGACCAGACCGAGTCCTGCCCTTACCTCTCCGGCCGGACCGCTCGGATGCCGTTGCGCATGCCGGTCGGGAGAATCAATCTGGCGGAAGCTGATCGACGTTTGGCCGAGGGCCATCGCCGCACGGGTGAGTTTGTCTACCAAACACAATGCCCGGGGTGCCGCGCATGCGAGCCGATCCGAATTGACTGCGACCAGTTTCAATTTTCTCGCAACGCCAAGCGAAACCTGCGACGCGGCAACGATCGCTTGGAGCAACGATTTGGGCCCCTGATTTGCGATGACTCGCGAGTCGAACTGTTCAACAAGCATCGCCTGTTGAGAGGACTTTCCAAACGCGAACGGGAAATTGACCGGGAAGAATACGAGTGGGGTTTTGTGAGATCCTGTTTCGAGTCGTTTGAAATCAGCTATTGGCTGGATTCCAAGCTGGTCGGAGTTGCCATCTGTGACCTGGGGCAGAATTCCTTGTCGGCGGTGTATACCTTCTACGATCCGGAACTTTCCGATTTTGGAATCGGGACCTATTCGATTCTCAAGCAGATTGAGTACTGCCGTGATCGAGGGTTGCAGCATTTGTATCTGGGATATTTCGTCGCCGATTCGCCGCATATGAAATACAAGTCCCGCTTTCTGCCCCATGAACGGTTGATCGATGACCAGTGGCTGGTTTTCGAAAAATAGGTTCGGAGGAGCGTGGGGTATCTTGGCGAAAAAATTGGCTTGCCAGATTTAAATATCGCTGGCCGGATTGAATTGACCACAGAGGCACAGAGGACACAGAGTTTCAGACGCCAATCTCTGTGTCCTCTGTGTCTCTGTGGTTATCCTTAAATCCCAATGCAGCGACCAGAAACGCTCTTACCCAAGGATCTCGCGTTTACGCTTTAGATAATCCCACACGACGAACCGGTCCAGGTCGCCGCCGGCGGTGAAAAATACCCGCCCGCGAGTCTGCTCGCTCAATCGATGCGCGAAACGAATGTCCTCTTCTGACTGCGACCAACTGGGCACCAGAAACGTATTGATGGTGATCCCTTCTTGAGCACACAACGCACCCTCCCGCAAAGTCGCCTCTTCGGTCGCGCGATGGGGCGGATACAGCATGTACAACACGCTGTCCTCGAAATGCGCCGTCGGCAAACCATCGGTGATCAGAATCACCTGGCGGTTGGGAGTATCCTTGGCGGCCAGCAGTTGCCGCGCCAAACGCAAGCTGTGCTGAATGTTGGTGAAGTGCTGATGCACCATGTGCTCACTGACTTCTTCACGGCTCATGTCGACCTTCAGCTGGACGATCGGGTCGTAGACCGTGACCGGCTTGGGCATCAAATCGATGATCTCTCCCCGCGGCCGAATTTTTCCGAACGTGTACATCTCGATAAAATTCAAGTAGTCGCCGGGATACTCGCCGCGAATCAAACCATCCAGCGCCAAGGCCATCCGCTTGACGTTGATGTACTGTCCTTCGTACCGCATCGAGCCGCTCATATCCATGATCACGACGGTTGCAGACTTGGGATTGTTTCGCGTCTTATGGATTTCAATATCTTCCGGTCGCAATCGAATCGGCGTTTCGCGGCCCTGCCGTAACATCGCGTTAATGAACGTTTGGGGGATGTCCATGTGCGTCAGCGAGTCGCCAAATTCGTAGGGCTTGGTGGCCTGCATTTCCACCGCCCCTTCACCGGTCACCTGGCCTTCGTGCCTGCCGGTCTTGGAAGCCTGCAGGTCGGAGAAAATTCGCTCCAACAGCTTCCCCTGGAACACGCGGTACGCTTCAGGTGTCAATTGAAATCGTCCATTACGATGTTCCAGGCCCTGTCGTTCGGCGGCCTCGCGGACGTAGTTTTCAATCTGCCGCTGCATCTCCTCAAGCGACTGCATGGTGTTTTCATCCATGAATTCACCCAACGACTCGAGGTCCAGAATCGCCAGCTGCGCCGACTCCCGCGCTTCCTCCAACTGCTTTAACAGCTCGTCGATTTTCTCCAGCTCTTCCTTGATCTCCAGCGCCAGCGGAATCGTCATCGATTCGCTGCCGGTAAAATCATAGTTCGCCGCTAACTCATCGATCTGGTACTTGGTCGCCAAGCGGGAGATCGCCTGGGCCAGGTGTTGAGCCAACGGGTCGGTGTCGTCGCCAACGAGGTAGTACAGCTGCTCCAGATCAAACAGTTGCTCCTGATTAACGGCTTCTCGATACTCCTGCTGAATCAGCGGAGGAATCTTCGGCGCATTTTTGGCGTGCTTATGAAAATGCTTGCGAGCCTGCTTTTGGACCGAACGAGTCTCATACGTTTCCAGGATCTTGCGTTTACGCTCTTCGAGCATCGCCTTGATCATGTCCAACGGCGGGCCGAAGTTCTTGAACTGCTCGGGATCCAGCCGCACGGCGCGAGCTAATTCTTCATCCGTCAATTCCCGCATCGAACCGTACATCAACATCTGCTCCATCATCGGCGACACGAAGTCCGGAGGAGGCTGAGTTGGGCTGGGAAACTTGACGGGATCGTACTTCATGTACGTTTGAATAATGCCGCCGATTTTTTCTTTTCGAGTCACTCGTTAAACCTCGTAACTCGATTGTCCATGTGCGGTGCTGCGCGAGATCCGATCCATTGAGTACAACCCGGCAAGAACGAACTCAACGCAGGAAGCGCGAACGGCATCGTCATCGGAGGCGTTGACTTCAAACGCTTTTTCCCACGCCGGCGGCACGCGTTTTAGCCGGCCCGCGTAATCAGAAGATGGGATCATATCGCCGACTTCGATCTTCACGCCTTTGCCGAAAATCTCGGCGATCTCATCCAGGCCGTGTTCGGTCACGTATTCCTGGAAGACAGCCTGAATGGCTTCGGCGATAATGCTTTCAAGCACCTGCTGTTCGGACATTTGATGGCTGCCCATCAAGTCCAGTTCCAGCTTGCCCAGTGACGACGTGTGCAAGTGGCCCAGGTCGCTGATACGGGGCACGGCAGGTTTCTCTCCCAGCACCACACCGCGATGTCGGGCACTGGAAACCATCGTCCGGTAATTGGCCAGACTGAACCGTGCGCTGACGCCAGACTGGTGATCGACATATTTCGATTTCCTCGCCTGAACCGTAATTTGTTCGCAAATCTCTTTCATGAAGTAGGGCACGCGAACCGGGAACTCGCCATCAAGATCCAGATCCGACTCCTGCTCCATGATCTCGATCCCGTGATCTCGATCAACTGGGTAGTGGGTTTGGATCAAGCTACCAATCCGGTCCTTCAATTGCGGGATCACTTTTCCGCTGCGATTGAAGGTCGACGGGTTGGCCGAAAACAGAATCATGACATCAATGTCGAAGCGGACCGGGTAGCCACGAATCTGGACGTCCCGTTCTTCCAGAATATTAAACAACCCAACCTGCACCAGTTCATCCAGTTCGGGCAGTTCATTGATCGCGAAAATGCCCCGGTGCATCCTCGGAATCAATCCGAAATGCAACGCGTCCTCGGTGGACATACTGACGCCGCCGGCCAGTTTGGCGGGGTCGATTTCGCCAATGATGTCGGCGAACTTTGTTCCCGGCGCCAGTCGCTCGGCATAACGGTCGTCGCGATGCCACCAGGCGATGGGAATCTCGCCCGGTTCATGGGTGGCGACAAATTCCCGAGCTGTCTTGCTAAGCGGATTCAGAGGATCTTCATGAAATGGCACGCCGGGAATGTCGAGGTAGGGGATGTACTCGTCCAAAAATCGTACCAGCCCTCGCATTAACCGCGACTTGGCCTGGCCTTTTTCACCCATGAACAACAAGTCATGGCCGGAGATCAAGGCGATGTTGATTTCCGGAATTACCGTATTCTCATATCCGACGATCCCGGGATACATGTCTTCGCCGGATTCAAGTTGCTTCAAGAAGTTCGATCGAATCTCCTGTTTGACCGATCGAGATTCCCAACCGCTGTCAATCAGCTGCTTCAAATTGCTGGGGCGGGTGGAAGTAGCAGTCGCAGTCATTCACTCATCCTGTATGAATTCGTAATCAAAAATCTGATCGCTACCGAAAATGCTCCGCAGCAACCAGGGAAAGTGTTGGAAACAGTCGACGCCAAGGCAAGCCAAAAACAGCCGGACCATTGCAACCGGCCCATCAACCTGCCCCCAACCGCAATTTACTCGGCGGCGCAGTCAGATCACCGCGAACCGACAGCTGAATTCACGGCCAGCGACCGGGCAACTTGGCTTCGATAGAGAAATGTGTTTTTCAGTGCGGCAATTGTAAAGATTTGTTTGCCAGCTTGGCCGTTTGATTATTTCCTGCCAAGATGATGGTTTAGAAGTTTCACAAATGCAGTTTTTGCTTGGGAATGGAAACCCGACGCGTGAGCGAGGGCTCCGCCGATCCGTGTTTTTCCCTCGCTTACGCTTCGGGTTTCCAAAAGTGTGCAACTTCAAAAGATGATGGTTGGACACTTGGGCAAACCTTAAAAAAGCGAAAAACAGGCGGCCATGAGCACCAAATTCGTCTATTTTGATCTGGGAAACGTCATCCTTGAATTCAGCCATGATGTGGCGTGCCAACAATTGGCTGATCGAGGCAACGCGGACTTTGAAGATGTCCAACGGGTCCTGTTTGGGGAAGGGCTGGAAATTCGTCTGGAAACCGGAACCATCGGTGACGCCGAGTTCTGCCAGGTGCTACGCGAGCAAGCGGGAGTAACCGGTACCGATGAAATGATCCTGGAAGCGACCAGCGACATTTTTGCGACCAACGTGCCCGTCTTTCCAATCATCGGCCAGTTGACGGCGGTCGGTTTTCCGCTGGGGATCCTGTCCAACACCTGCGCGGCTCACTGGAACTGGGTGTGCCAACGGTACGCGGTTCTTACCGAGTGTTTTCCGACCCGCGTACTCAGCTACGAAGTCGAATCGATGAAGCCCGATGCGGTGATCTACCAACAGGCGATTCGATTGGCCCAAAACCTGATCGACTGCGAACCTGGTGAGATCTTTTTTGTCGATGACCGGGAGGAAAACGTTGCCGGTGCCATTCAGGCTGGCCTGGACGCCGTTCCATTCCGATCCGCCAAACAACTGATTACCGACCTTGAACAACGGGGCATCCGGTTTAACTTGTGACCCATGAATTCGCTCAACCAACCCGATACCGCCGATTTCGAAGCGACGATCGAGCAGGATTTCCTGGTCGAAGCGGCGAAAATGCTGCATCGCTATGGAACACCAGCCTATCGGCTCGAACGGGTCATGAAACGAGTATCTCACGTCTTGAATGTGGACGCCGATTTTCTGTACACGCCGACCTCGTTACTGGTTTCTTTCAAACAGGGCTTACATCGAACCCGGCTGGAACGGATTGAACCCGAAGGCGTTGAGCTGGGAAAACTGATTGACCTGGACACGACGTTGGATCAGTTGGAATCGGGAGAATTGACGTTAATCGAAGCCCATCAGGCGATTCGATCGATCGACCAATCGCCTTCCCGCCACAGCTTACCGGTGGTATTGGTTGCCAGTGGTTTCGCCTCGGCTTGCGCGACGGCTTTTCTGGGTGGCGGAATCCCGGAAATTTCCTTTGCGGCAGTGATTGGATTCCTGATCCAAAGTTGGGGCGCTTTCCTGGCCAGCAAATTTCCCCAGGAACACATGCTGGAGTTTACCGCCGGGTTCTTTTCAGCGTCCACCGCGATCATTGCGGGCATGTTGATTCCCGGATTTCAGGAAAGTACGGCTTGCCTGGGATCACTGATCATCCTCGTTCCTGGATTTTCATTCACGGTTGCGTTAGCGGAATTGGCCAATCGACATTTGAGCTGTGGTATTGCCAGGATGGCAGGCGCTGGCGTGATTTTCCTGGCCTTGACCTGCGGGGTAGCGTTGGCTTGGCGGTTGGGGGCCGCATGGCGCATCCCGCCGGCTGGCGAACCAGTCTGGATGCCGCAATGGGTTTACGTCGGTGCGGTGCTGATGGCACCATTTTCGTTTGCGGTCCTGTTCCAGGCGCGTCATCGCGACTGGTTTGTAATCGTAGTGGTCGCCTGGTGTGGATTCCTGACCTCCTACTTTGCGGCACAACTCCAAGGCAGCGAATTTGGTGCTTTCACTGGTGCACTGGCCGTCGGTGTTGCGGCGAATCTGTTTGCCAGAATCTGGGACCGACCAGCAACGGTTGCTCAAATGCCAGCCATCTTGATGCTGGTTCCCGGAAGTCTGGGATACCGAAGCTTGACCGCGTTTGTGGAACAAAAGGGAATCGAAGGCTTGGAGACGGCGTTTGCAATGACCATCATCGCGATTTCACTGGTCGGTGGATTGCTGACTTCCAACCTGGTCGTGCCGCCGCGAAGAATTCTGTGAGCGAACTGCCAATTGCCAAGTTTACGGTTCGGGCTTACATTCAAAACCGTTCCAGTTGCCGACTTTTTTCCGAGAAAACATGAGCTCCAACGAATCGTCACATCAACCAGCGGCTGAATCTTCGAAAACGGCAATCTGGATTCCTGCCTGGCACGAGTTGGATCAGAGCTTGATGGTTGGTTTGCGTCAAAAATACTATTTCTTTGACCAGTTGCCAGCCGACTTCGCCACCGGCGATTGTGACTTGATGTTCTTCAACGGCCTGGCCCCGGGAGCGAACTGCGACATTCGGTTTGCCAAAGTGACGTCCATTGTGCATCCTACGCTGGGTGAAATCCTGCGTGTCGATACCATGGGGCTGGATTACATCCTCTACCCGGCTGACGGCGAAGAAGTGGTGCTCGACGCCGAAGAGAATCCTGGCACGGTGTTGTCAGGGCTAGACGATCCGATCACAGCCTGGACGTTGCAAGTCCTGCTGGAAGAAGTTTCCCAGCCGATCGCCGATTTGGCTTGAGCCTGGAACTGCCTACTCGCCACCCAGCAAATTGCTAAAGCCCTTGAACATCTCAAACGACGGAAGGGGACTTCCATCGCCCTCCCGCTGAATATCCAGGAAACCGTGCATCGCGAATTGGGTCTCTGCCTTGATCGCTTCGATCTCGACACCGCGGAACCATTGCAAAAAGGGCGCAACATGGTCGGGCGGCAACTCGGGATTGGCGAAAGACGGCCAGGCACTGGAAATCCAGACATTTCGCTCGGAAGGCAATTGCACCAGCTGGTAGTCGCCGCCCAGCGAACAGACTAATTCGACGTCCATCATCCGTTCAATTACCGCTTTGGCAACTTCCGGTTCGACCTGAAATTGCTGACACAACAAATTCAACAGTTGAATGTTGGAGATCGACGTTTGCCAGGAACGCCGGTAATTGATCGAGTTTGCCCAACTACGGAGATTGGACGACGACAAATCTCCCACCGTTAGCCTTAGCTGCGCTGGCCGCGACGATTCCACGATTCTCAGATTCGGCTTCAGCTGCTCCAAGCGTCGTTGGTCAAACGACAGCACCGAAAACGAATCCCATTGCAAACGCCACAGTTTCAACAGCCGGGAATAGGTGTACCCGTTGGGATCGGGTTGCCCGCCCAGTCCTGGCATCCAATCGGTATAGCCGGGGTTGGGCCAGCTTCCCAAATATCCCGGCACCTCTTTAAAGATCTTCAGCAGCCGTATAAACGAGACAGGCCGCATGTCGACATTGGGATCAATGTGATCCTGAACGCCGGCGAAGATCTGGTGTGGCGGCATATCCTGAGCCAGATTGCCACCTTTCATGCTGGCCTGCAACGTGATGATGTCATCGGGCATCGTCGCCGCTTCACGCATCAAGGGCGGTCCGAGCATGGACATCAGCCACCCGTACTTTTCTTCTCCAAACGGGGCCAGTCGCGCATCGAATACGATTCGTTCTACATTTTCCTTCAGCTCGTACCGCTTGATCGCAATAAACATCGGATCCAGAGACTTGATCGACTCGCTGAAAAATGTCGCCCGTTCGGCGAACCAGGCGGCTTCTTCCGCATTCACCCTCGTCAGCGGCAAATCGGGAATGGGGGCGAAGAATCCTCTGCGACCGCGAATCGAATCGTGCCAGACGTCACCCCGCGTTTCAAAGGTGCCTCCGTCGGGCCGGTAACCAAATCCTTGCGGCAAGTACCCTGCCTGTACCAACCCTTCCAGCGAATCATTGGAATAGCTTTCGTTGGCAGCGGCCAGTTTCGCCAGTTCCAGCAACATCATGTCGGTTGCGATCCGGTTGCGCCGCCGAAGTTCGATCTGGTATTGTGGCGTCAGCAGGTTCTGGAAAAACCTTGTCGACAAGTAGATGAATACCGTATCATCACGTTCCAACGGCAAGTTGTACCGAGCGAATCGATACTCTTCTGAATCCGCCAACGCTCCCTTGCCATCAGCGGCCTCCAGAAATCGTCTGGCCAGCACCAGCGAGGTCGTCAGCAGATGACAATCCTTGGCCTCGACGTAAAACGATCGGTAGCGGTTGTCCGGAGTCGATAGAAACTGAATCGTGGCATCACCTTCCTGGATCTCGCGTAACGTCACGCCTTCAGCCTGGTGTTGCTCGGCAAAGGTTTTGCGTTTTTGCAACAGGTTTTGCCGCAGCGAGTTGCTCGATCCGTCGTTGGCATGCAGCATGACACCTACCGCCGACCCGCTATCGAAGTAGGTATCCATCCCGACCACCGCGACGTCGTTGATCAGTCGACCCCCGAACAGCCGGTCAAACTCGGTCGATTGGATCGCCAGTTGGTCAAGAAACTTGGATTGGATCCGATACTTGAACCCCCGGACTTGAACCATCCGACTGAGGTCGCCTCCAAACTCTTCCATTAAGCGTTGCAACCAGATCTGATTCGACCAGGTCCCGAACCGAAGGTAAAAGCACTCTTCGGGAACGCACTCGGCGATGGGTTCGACATCGACCGCTTGCGGCAAGTTTTCAACGACGACTGGCGACCACTGGATCGGGCGGGGCAGCGGTTGATCGACAGGAAGATTAGCCACCCCGTTTAGCATCGCGGATTCAATGGTTTCCGTTCGCAACGATTCGACATCGAACATCAATTGGAACGTCTGAAACAAAGGATCTGGATTTCGCTCCCGCTCGGTAGACGGTGCCAGTCCAAACCGCTTGCCGACCAGTGCTTTCAAGTATGCTTGCACCATGGGCGGGTAGTCACCCGAATTGATTTGATGATCGACGACTCGATTGAACGCATCCCACCATTGTCGAACACGACGATCGAATTGACGGGGACGGACAAACTCAATTGGCAATTCAAATTGCGTCCGGTCGGTGCCTTCAATCGACATCTGCAGCGGTTGCTCTCCACGAAACAGAAACCACACGGTATGTACGGCAGTTGGGTTGGTGTCGCGATTGCCAGTAACATTCTGGATAAAGGATTGGAATGCGGAGGTTGAGACAACCGGATAAAGAATTCGCTTGTTGGCTTCCCGGATCATCAAACCGCCCGTCCGGTCGATCATCTCGTCGCCAGCTTGCAAGCGAAAGGTAAACTTGCCGACACCGTAGGGGTGTCCCGCGTAGGCTTCGGTTCGCAACACTAGCGGCTGGTTCTGTACTGGCTGAACCGATTCCAGCCCAGCGGTGTCCTGTTGTCCGCGGCCTAGCAGGTTTCCGATGCCGAAGCGAGGATTCCCCGACGGCTGGTCGTCGGGTTGCAAGTCCGTTTCGTTGCCCGCTGGCGGCCGGATGCCAGGTCGGGGGGCTTCCAGCTTCGGCTCCTGCCCATCCAGCCGGGTTGCCAGAATGCTAAGCAAAATCGCCACAGCCAACATCGTTGACAACTGGCAGAGAAACGACAGACCAGGTCCGGCAGGTTTGGCAAACACGGGATTGACACTCCGTTGAGTCAAATTCATAACGACAATTGATGGTACGAGGGTAATCCAGGAACACGAAACGTGACAACCAGCGACACAATCTCACAAGCAGCCACCTGGATCTCCCAAGCCGATGCACTTTTGATTACCGCCGGTGCCGGCATGGGAGTTGATTCCGGGCTACCTGATTTTCGCGGCAATGAAGGATTTTGGAATGCCTATCCGCCATTTCGTCGGTTAGGTTTGTCGTTTTACGATCTCGCCAACCCAATCTGGTTTCGCGATGATCCCGAACAGGCCTGGGGGTTTTACGGCCACCGGTTCAATATGTACCGGGAGACTCAACCACATCCAGGTTTTTCCGTTCTGTTGGATTGGGCACGTCACAAGTCGCAAGGCTATTTTGTATTCACCAGTAATGTCGACGGACACTTTCAAACTGCTGGTTTCGATGGCGACCGAGTTCTTGAATGCCATGGTAGTTTTGCCACTTTGCAGTGTGCCGCCGCTTGCACGTCCAGCACCTGGCCTGCGGACGACCTGGAATTGTCTATCGACGAAACTACCTTTCGGGCCCAGGCTCCGTTGCCCGCCTGTCCGAATTGCGGCGCCTGTGCCCGCCCCAACATTTTGATGTTTGGCGACGGTGATTGGCTGGATGTCAACCGCCGACACCAAGTCGATCGATACCATGCCTGGCTTTCAACGCTGCCTGCAGATGCCTCTCTGGCGATTATCGAACTCGGGGCTGGAACGGCAGTTCCGACGGTTCGCTGGGAATCGGAACAGCTCCTGCAATCGTTTCGCAACGCTAATCTGATTCGCATTAATCCTCGCGAACCCGAGGGGCCAGCTGGAACATGTGCGATCGACTTGGGAGCTTTGGACGCGCTACTTCGGATTCAGGATGCCAAGAATAAAAACGCGGATGTAATTAAAAACGGCGAATGATCGGTGACGAAATCTCACGCAGAGCCGCGAAGACGCAGAGATTCAGGTTGGGTGCAAAGTAGCTTGGACCATTGGACTTGCCATCACACACAAGTTTGTAAACGAGATTCAATTTTTCGAACAAATCTGTTGAGATTTCGTAGTGGCAAAGTCTTACTTGGAGTTCGCCCCCACTGGCCTTGTGCCGGTGGAGCGATGACCGGAAAGCTACTGAATTTCGGTTAGCTTAAGGATCGCTGCTTCCACCGGGACAAGCCCGATTGGTGAGCAGCGTCGGATGGAATGAGGTTGCAACGGCAAAGCAAATCCTGTTGGCTCATTCTCATTAACATCGAGTCCTTAGCTTGGGCAAACCAAGTTCGTTTAGTCGTGCTACTCCCAAAACACCGAATTCCCCGTGAATGCCCGGAAACACTGACGTGTAACAGAAAAAAATGTGTGCAAGGACAAGGCCATTGGCCCGAGTCCTCAAGGCTTTCACGCAACTTTGGGTGTTCCGCTGCATTCGCTGCTGACACGGCCGAATCGGCCATGCTACACAACTGTCGCGGACCGACCTTACTATCTGAGACTGGGAACGAATTGTACGTTCAACCAACTTGCATTCTTCGCCGGGCAATGTTCAATTTGCAGGTTGCATGTTGCCCGCCCGACCTTCAACCACACAAACGAAACCTTGAAACTGCTGGCCGCTTGCGCGTTTGGACTGGAAGCCGTCGTCAAACGTGAATTAATTGACCTGGGCTACGAACCCCGAGTGGAACAACCGGGCCGAATCGCTTTCGAGGGCGACTGGCAAGCGGTATGTGAGTCTAACCTCTGGTTGCGGACCGCGGATCGGGTGTTGATCGAAGTTTTGCAATTCGACGCCGATAACTTTGACGCCCTGTTCGACACCGTCAAGCAGTACGACTGGGGACAGTGGCTGGGCAATGACGCAAAATTCCCAGTCGTAGCTAAAACCAGGCACTCCCAATTGACCAGCGTTCCCGCAATTCAACGTTCGGTCAAGAAAGCAATCGTCGAATCGCTGCAGCGTTGTCACGGCACCACGGCGCTCCCGGAATCTGGGGCCAACTACAAAATCGAAGCGGCGTTGTTGAACGACCGGGCCACCATCACGCTGGACACGACTGGCCCCAGTTTGCACAAACGAGGTTATCGAAAACTGATCGGTCCCGCACCGCTCAAAGAAACACTGGCGGCCGCGTTGGTCCAACTGAGCGTCTGGCATCCCGATCGCCCCTTGGTCGACCCATTCTGTGGTTCAGGGACGATTTTGCTGGAAGCCGGAATGCTGGGGCGCAATATCGCTCCCGGGCTGCAACGTGATTTCGCATTTCAAGCTTGGCATCAACTGGACCAGGCTCTGTTTCAGCAGGTCCGCCAGGCAGCGTTACAGCGTGTTGATCACGACCGGGAGTTGACTCTGATTGGAACCGATCGTGATCCGGAGGTGCTTTCTCTGGCTCGCTATCACGCGCGTCAAGCAGGACTGGAAAATGCGGTACACTTCCAACAAAAGTCGTTCTCCGAACTGCGTAGCAAGCGCGACTACGGTTGTATCGTGACCAACCCTCCTTACGGCGAGCGACTGGAAGAGCAGAAACGGTTGACCGGTCTGTATGAATCCATTCCCGAGATCATGCAACGCCTGCCAACCTGGTCGTTGTTTTTGCTGACCAGCTTTCCCCGGCTGGAAAAAACCATCCAGCGGCGAGCAACTCGCAAACGCAAGTTATACAACGGACGGATTGAGTGCACCTATTTTCAGTTTCTGGGGCCCAAACCGCCACGGCTGCAGAAATCGTCTCCGGAAACGGCCGATCATCACTCAGCTACCACACCAGAAAAACCGCAATCGACCGATTCGATTTCCTCAAAGCCCAGCGCTGAAAGTCAACCCACAGCTCCCCTGTTTGGTGAATTGACCGAACAGGATCAACATCAAGCAGAGCTGTTCGCCAGTCGATTGGCCAAACGGGCACGTCATTTTCGACGCTGGCCCAAACGCGGGATCACTTGCTTTCGAATCTACGAACGAGATATTCCAGAAATACCGCTGGTCGTCGATCGCTATGAAGACCTTTTGCACTTAACCGAATACGAACGGCCTCACGATCGCGATCTGGGACGGCACGCCGCGTGGTTGGAGCTGATGAAAAAGACAGCGGCCAAAACCTTGGACGTGCCGATCCAGCGGACGTTCCTCAAACAACGCCGTAAGGATGAACAATCCGGCCAATATTCGAAGCTTGATGACCAACGACGCCGTGTTGTGGTTCAAGAGGCGGGACTCAAGTTCCTGGTCAACCTGCAAGACTACGTCGACACCGGTCTTTTTCTTGACCATCGCCTGACCCGCCAAATGGTCAGACAGCGGTCGGCCGACAAAGATGTCCTGAACTTGTTTGCCTACACGGGATCGTTCAGTGTTTACGCTGCCGCCGGCAAGGCAGCCAGCACGACCACGGTTGACCTGTCACGAAATTATCTGGACTGGGCTGAGGAGAACTTTCGTTTGAACAATTTGAGTGGCCCTCAACATTCGTTCGTGGCATCCGATTCCATGGCGTTTCTCGAATCTGCATCCCGCCAGGGACCCCAGTGGGATTTGGCGGTCGTCGATCCTCCCACGTATTCCAACAGCAAACGAGTGGAAGACGACTGGGACGTACAAGCCCAGTATGCCGAATTGTTGAACCGATTGCATGCGGTCCTGCGGAATAATGGTCTGGTTTACTTTTCAACCAACTTTCGCCGCTTCAAGTTTGACGAACAGCAGTTGCCTGGATACGAAGCGCACGAGATCAGCCAACAAACGGTACCGGAAGATTTTCGCAACAAACGGATCCACCGCTGCTGGGTGTTGAAAAAGATTTGAAATTTGTGATTTGGAAATGTGAGATCTGAGATTT
>CAZJEK010000119.1:0-15363 GCA_964545005.1 uncultured Pirellulaceae bacterium | reverse complement strand
CCCCGCGATGTTCATGCCCGGTTTTCTACAGAAGCTGAGCGTAATTAGTCCGGTGAGGTGGGCAATCCTTTCGCTGGAAGGGGCGATTTGGCGCGATTTCAGCATCGGAGAAATGCTGATGCCCTGCGCGATCCTGATCGGAGTCGGCGTCGCTGGAATCGTCGTCGGCACCGCGATGCTGGTTTCGCGGAAAAACTAGGCCAACGCAGTAAGGCGCGAAAAAACCACAGAGACACAGAGATCACGGAGTCGCGATGGGGATTGTCGTTTTTCGCTCCGAAAGTTTGGTCATTCGCGCGAGTCGTCGTCTCAGGGATCCAGCACCAGGAAGCATCTCGTCAATCCTGTTGATCCTGAACATCCTGTCAAACTTGTTGGTGAATCTTGCCAACGCTGTCCATTGTGAGCAGGGTCCGAAAAACGGGACAGGATGGACAAGATTAACATGATCAACAAGATGCGTTTTGAAGAAAACGAATCAATCGACAGTTCAACCTCAACGCCAACCAGTTCAGCTGGGCAAAAAATGTCAGCCTCTCCGCGAAAGTTTCGTAGCATGGCCGACAATGTCCAGCGGTTTTGGCGCTAGCCACCGACTATCCGAAGTTTTACGCGTCAACTGGCTTTCGTCCGGGGCCAGCGCCCAATCGGCTGGACAAAAGATCGCCGTCCGCTTGCTTGCGCTCTTCCGCTTCGCCCTTGTACTATCTCGAAGAACGGATCGTGAACAAACCGACTTCAGGCGGACTGTTGACGCGAATCGGTTCATCGCCCGAGATCCCTCGACTGACGTGCATCAACATGTCGCCGATTTGAAATGTTCCCGACGCGTACAGTACACCGTATTTGCTGGGCGCGACGACTGGACCAATGATTGGAAACGCGATCTGGCCACCATGGGTGTGACCCGCGAACATCAAATCAAAACGTTTTGTTTTGGCCCAATCCAATTGATCAGGGCTGTGGCTGAGCAGAATGTTCAAATCAGCTGGCGGTTGGTCGGCCGCTAATTCATCGACCGCAGGGAACCACGGTAGCTCGTTGCC
Organism: uncultured Pirellulaceae bacterium; assembly: GCA_964545005.1. Taxonomy (GTDB): domain Bacteria; phylum Planctomycetota; class Planctomycetia; order Pirellulales; family Pirellulaceae; genus Mariniblastus. The sequence continues at coordinate 14,317 of CAZJEK010000119.1, read as the reverse complement.
CGTTAATTGAATCGACGCGCCCTGGTATTCCACTACATGCCAAGCCCCGGCGGCTTGTCGAATGCCCAGTTGTTCCAGCCGTTGGCGTAGGAGCGTTTCGTTGCCGATTCGCTGGTCATGATTACCCAGAACATAAAAAACGCCCAGCGGTGCTTGCAGCCGACCAAGCGTTTTGTCCAACCAACCGAGGCAGGTGGCGACATCGACCAGATCCCCGGTCACGATCACCAGGTCTGGATCGAGTCGATTGGCTTGTTCAATCACGTATTCAAAGTAATCAAGGCTGATCTGCCCAGTGAAGTGCAGATCCGACAGTTGACAGATCCGCAAACCATCCAGTTTCGGATCGACATCCAACTGCAATGTCATTCGCTCAATCGTTAGCTGCGATGCTTCATTGAAAGGCAGCATGCCGAGCAGTTGCGAAATCGAACCCTCGAAGATTGGCAGCTTAAGTTCAGACGCCACGTTGATTCGCTGGCGACTGGTTTCGATGACGGCCTGAGGCAAACGCAACGTAAACTTTCGCCAGATCCAGCGAGCGGTAAAGAAGGCACCAAGCAGGACGCAGCCGTAAAGGTAAACCCGGGTGACTGGGAACATCACGAATTCTTCCCAGTCGGTGGTGCGGCGCAACATCATCAAAGCCAGCACCCACAACAGCGGAAATCCGACCAGTGCCAGGATCAATTTTTCGGAGGCTTTTCGGACTTTCCGCGGATAGGCGGTTGCATGGATTCGATTAAAGATCGAACTCCATAATCCGAGATGACCGACGAATGCCAGCAGCCAGTAGATCCAATCCATTACCGTTGCGCAACGATCGTTGTAGGAAAGATGATTGGCCCGGTCATTAGTGGTATTGCGACTTCGAAATTTGAAGGTCGGAAGAAAATGCCAACCTCTGGGGGCGTGCAATCTCCAACCCTGATCCCAAGTTTAGAAGTTGCACACTTTTGGAAACCCGACGCGGAAGCGAGGGAAACTCGCGTCGGTGTAGCCCTCGCTCACGCGTCGGGTTTCCATTTCCAAGCAAAAACTGCGATGGTGCAACTTCTAAAGATCTCAAGATGGGTAACACACTAGAGGTCGTTGGCGTCAATTTTGGTTTCAGCCAAAGTCTCACCCTCAGCCGATTTGAATACGAACTTCAAGTAGATTCCGTAGCCCAGGACCGACTTGATGCCTTCGTTGTTTTTAAATTGGGCAATCATGCCGGTCTTGGCGGATTCGGAGTTCATTGACTCGTCGAATTGCATTCCTTCGCGATAGACATATTCAATGACGATCCCATCACCCTCGGCATCTTTGCGAAAATTGACCGTCTGCAGGGTTTCTCGCTGCGACGCCAGCAGTTCGGCTTTCTGAGCCTCAAGCGCTGCGAGTGCTTTGTCGATGACAGCCTTTTTTGTTCCGCCAAACCAGCCGCAACCGCAAACTGTCAGAATCGCGAGCAGGCAAAAAACCAATGGCAATCGTCGAAAGGCTGGATACATGGTCAAATTATCCTGGAATCGTGACAGCAATGAAACGGGAGTCGCATAGCGCCCGTCTTAATCTTCGCGACTGGTGACTTCCAGAAGATGATATCCAAATTGAGTTTTAACCGGCCCCTGGACCTTGTTCAGTTCGGCGCTGAACACCACTTCATCGAATTCAGGAACCATCTGGCCACGACCAAATTCGCCCAGGTCGCCTCCCTGCAAGCCGGAAGGGCAGCTGGAGTGTTCCATGGCCATTTTGGCAAAGTCTTCTCCACCTTCAATTTTGGTTTTCAGCTCTTCGCATTGCTGTTCGGTTTCGACAAGAATATGGCGGGCAGTCGCTTTGGGCATCTCGGTTTTTCCAAGTTGGATGATGGATCGAATTTCCAATCATCTTAAGACAACAGGCTCGGAAGGAAAAGTGCTGCTTTTTCCAGTGACCCACGAAGTTTGTGGGCAGGGCGGAAGAATCAACCGTAAAAAACACCGCGACGTAGAGGTCACGGCGTTAAATTCCTAATTCAATCAATCGGGCTGTTTTCGTCAGCGACCTTCCGCCGGGATTTTCCGGAATTCGCTAATAGGGCTCAATATCCTGACCGTCGCGGCGATCGCCCATGTATTGAAACAACGTCGGATCGATTTCGGCATTGATGAACTTGGTTGATCCATCCACGAACACGAAATTGACGCCGTCGTCGGGATGCCAGCTGGCGAAACCAAACGCCATTTCGGAAAACAGTTGGGCCGTGTTTGTCACCGTCGCCAATCGTTCATCCCCGTATTGGTGATAAAGATTCAAAGGAACCTTGGTCGACCCGACGAACTCGGAAATGTCCTGGTTGTAGTCGACTTGATAAGAACCGATATACCAGTGATCGATGCCGCGAGAACTGGATTCGTAATGAGACGTGTCAAACACGGCTTCACCGATCAGCAAGGTGGTCGACGTTCCGTCGAGAATGTCGTCATAGCCGACTTCCGTAGCCAGCCGATAGGTTCCAAAGTAGCTGGCGCGTTGAGTCGGTGCCAGCACGCCGCTGCGAGCCTGGGACACAAAGTCCCGCGTCTTGCTTCCGGACCAGTACAAGTCGGCTTGCGTTTTTGTCGTTCCCGAAGCGACTCCGATGTAGCTGGACGGAACTCGCTTGGCCATCCGCGGACCGGGGCCGCTATCGATATGGTTGACGACGGGGTCGGCTGGACAGCGGAACAGTTCGATAAACGTAGCGCAAATTCCTTCGTTGGGATCGCTGGTCCAATTGACCGCGTTGCCGTCTCCCGTTGGGGCCATGGAACTGTCGCTCAAATCAAGGCGATCGTCGAGCGACTCCTGCTCAATCTCTTCCAGAATGTAAGCCGACCAAGCCGACCCATGACCGTAAACGCATCCGGGCGGAAAGTGTCCATTGGTTGATTCATAGTTAAAGCAGGCGATCGCCAGGTTGCGAACATTGTTCAGGCAGATCGTCCGTCTCGCCGAGGCGCGAATGGCCGACAGAGCCGGAAAAGCCATCGCCAGCAGGATTCCTACGACGCTGATCGCGACCAGGATTTCGATCAGAGTCAGGCCCGCACGGGAGGAGAGACGGGCTGAGTGGATTCGAGCGACTGTGGCACGCATAAGGGATTCCGTTGTTCCGGTCAACGAAGTTCGTGAAAACGCCAGAATCGTATCGTCAAGCTGGTCGGTCTACAGCCGAATTTGGCTGGATGTTGGCAAAATTAACCGATGCTTCATGTTGCAATCCTTGTTGGGGGAAACTAAAACCACCCAGCAGTCCTGCAAGTGGCTGATGTGATTAAGGTATCTTCACCGATGGTGTGAGTTGATGGTTGATAATTCGGACTTGGCCGGGGCGTCGGACAACGACCAGTGGGATGTGTTCAATGTTCCCAACAAGATTTCGGCAGCACGGTTGGCATTGTCGGTCGTGTTTTTTGTGCTCGTTCCGCTGGGGTATTCCTGGGCAGCATTGACCGTATTTGTGATTGCTGCCGGAACGGATTGGGTCGACGGTTGGTACGCCCGGAAATATAACCTGGTCACCAAACTGGGCCGTGTGCTGGATCCGTTTTGTGACAAAATTCTGATTTGCGGTGCCTATATTTTGATCGCGGTCCAGATGGGCGAGACCTTTCCCTGGTTTGCCAAGATCGCTGGTTGGATGGCGGTCGTGGTTGTCGGGCGTGAGCTGTTGGTCACCGTGCTGAGATCGATGATTGAAGGGGCGGGCGGTGACTTTTCGGCGCGGTGGGCCGGTAAGCTGAAAATGGGTTTTCAATGTGTGGCTGTTGGATCCTGCCTGGTCGCGATGGCAATGCTGCCGGTGGAAGGCTATTCCGAATTGCCGGGGTGGCTTAAGCTGGTTCTGATCGCATCCGTTTGGCTATCGATCGGTTCAACGTTGTATTCTGGTTGGCTGTATATTCTGGCAGCTGCCGAACATTTCAAAACGTCAGCGAGTTGACTGCCGTGCTTGATCAACCTGCTGATCCCGCTGCCGGTGCTGACTGGTTGCAGTTCCTGTTTATCGGCGTGTTCTCGCTGATGATTCTGGCCAGCTTGATTGGCTGGGGGCTGGGATTCAAACGATTGGCCAGTCAACGACCGTTGTTGGCGTTCGCCGGCAGGGAATTGCCGTTAGGTTTTATTCACCTGGTTTCAGTGTTTGCGCTGTGGTTGCTGAGCCAGGTGTTGGTCGGTGCCATTTTGTTGCCGATGTATCCTCGCCCGCGAGAGGATGCTCCGCCGGAAGAGTTGGCAGAGTTTTTTGTGCGGTTGATGGGCGTTTCCTCGGTGGCTCAGCTTATCATTACGGTGCTTGCGGCCGGATTTTTGATTGTCCGCTACCGTTCATTTCAGGCAGCCGCGATTCGATTTGATCGCTGGTTACGCGATATCAAAACCGGGGTAATTGCGTTTTTGATGATCGTCCCCGCGATCCTGGTGGTTCAGTGGCTGCTGACGTTTTTGGTGCCGTATGAGCATTCGACTCTGGAAGCGCTGGCTGCCAATCCGACCACGGTGACGGTGCTGGTTTCCTGGCTGGCGGCGGTCATTATTGCGCCGATCGCTGAGGAATTTTTCTTTCGAGGCGTACTCCAGGGCTGGTTGCAAAGACTGGGCAGTGCCGAGCCCGAACAGGTGTTGTTTGGTGGCTGGAGCAAGCCTGGGTCCTACGAGGGCCTGTCCGATTTTGACCTTTCGGACAGATCCTCGTCGCCAGATTCGGGCCGGCCAGAGATCGGCAACCCTTACCGTCCGCCGTCGGCATCGGCACTCGCGACAGAAAAACCGGTGGACTCAGCCCAACCGCCCTACTGGCCAATTTTCGTCAGTGCCGCCTTGTTTGCGATGGTGCATCTGGGGCAGGGCCCGGCCCCGATTCCCTTGTTCCTGTTAGGACTTGGGTTAGGCTACGTGTTCCGTCAAACTGGCAGTTTGTTGCCCTGCATCGTGTTGCACTTTTTGTTGAACGGGTACCGCATGCTGTGGTTTACGTTAAACGTTTTTTTTGGTGAAGGAATTCCGCAATGATCGGATTCGGAATTGTTGGCTGCGGAATGATTTCTCAATTCCATGCTCGGGCTTTGGAAGAGCTTCGAGGTGCGAAGCTCGTCGCCTGCTATTCTCAGACGCATGATTCGGCGGTCAAGTTTGCTGAAAAGTTTGGCGGCACTGCTTATGAGTCGCTGGATGCGATGTTGGCGGATCCTGCGGTGGACGTCGTTTCAATTTGCACGCCCAGCGGTGCTCACATGGAGCCGGCGGTCGCGGCAGCCAAAGCTGGCAAACACGTGATCGTCGAAAAGCCGTTAGAAGTAACGCTTAAACGTTGTGACAAAATCATTGAAGCTTGTGATCAAGCTGGCGTGAAACTGGCGACGATTTTTCCTTCACGATTTCATTCGGCCAGCCAAACGTTGAAGTCTGCCATTGAGGCTGGTAAGTTCGGGACACTGACGCTGGGTGATGCCTATGTAAAGTGGTTCCGGACTCAGGAATACTACGACAGTGGCGAATGGCGGGGAACCTGGAAATTGGACGGTGGCGGCGCTCTGATGAACCAGGCGATCCACAGTGTCGATTTGCTGACCTGGCTGATGGGACCTGTCAAATCTATTTCCGCCCATGTTTCGACCTTGGCACACGAACGGATTGAAGTCGAAGACGTTGCGACGGCAACGCTGGAATTTGAAAACGGCGCACTGGGGACGATTGAGGCCACCACCGCGGCCTTTCCCGGCATGCTGAAAAAGATTGAAATTCATGGCAGCCAGGGTTCTGCCGTGATTGAGGAAGAGGACATTCGCACCTGGCAGTTTGCCAAAATGACGGCCAAGGACAAACAGATTGCGTCGGATACCGAGACCAAAACGGAAACCGGCGGTGGAGCCGCTGACCCGTCAGCGATCGGGCATGCCGCTCACCTGGCACAGTTCAAGGACTTGATCAAGGCGATCAAAAACGATGGCACGCCATCGATTGACGGTCCAGAGGGCCGCAAAAGCGTTGAGATCATTCTTGGCATTTACAAAGCAGCCAAGTCCGGCAAACGCGTGACGTTGCCGTTGAAGTAAGTCGTTCCTGATGCCAACACCGCTCGTCGGCTGCTGTTCAGGTTCAACGAGATGTTTTCATGGCGCCTCGAACCGCGTCGAGATATTTCCTGGGGGTCTGTTTGAATCGTTGTTGCGTGTCAGGCGAGACAAATAGTACGACGCGACGCTGCTCGGTGCGACCCATGAACAGGCCGAACGATTCCAGCCCCTCGGTTAACTTTCCGGTCTCGCAATAGATGACTGGATCAAAGCCGGCCAATATCGGACTGAATTTGTCCGGGTCGGACAGGAACTGTTCGCGTTTGGCTTCGCTGGCAAACAGGAAAACTCGATCGCGGTGCACGCAGCCAACTTCCTTGCTGCCGTCAACCCATTCCCCGTCGGTTACGAGGGTCACCGGACACTTTCCCTGCAATGCATACTTGGAACGATCGAACATGTCCGTCCTCGACTGTGCAGCAGTCAATCCAATTTCTGGTGCCGTTGATTGATCAGGGCTATCGGCAGTTGCCGGTTGGTGGGTGGCAATCTGGATATCTTGAAGGGCCGGTTGGCTTTCGCCTGGGCCAGCCGCTTCGGCGGGTCGCAATCGTGCTTCGGCGAGCAGCTTTCGCTGACGTTCCCGTTCGAGCATTCTGAGGGCTGAGGAGTTTTCTGGCGTGATCTTCGGTGACAGCTTGCCCTCGTTCGTGCGCCCGGATTGGTCAAGCGTTTTCGGCACGACCGATGGTCGCTTTACCACTGGCTGTTGAGGTACCGCCAGTTGTCCAACAACGACATGGGGAGCATTTGGTTCTGAACCGGCTGGTTGTGCCGTTGGGTTCGCTGCTATCGCGGTATCCGATGGATGGGAGGGTGGAGCTGTCGCGGTATCAAAAAAGTTGAGTGGCAATTGTTCGGGGGTGGGGATGGAGCTGCCAGGTGAGCCTAATGACTGTTCTGGTTGCAAATCGTTGGCTGGGGTTTGACGGGTTTCATCGGAGTCTTCGTAAGTCAGCTGTTGGGGCCCTTCCTGCGACGGTTCGCTTGCAGGCGACACGGTTGGTGCTGCGATCGTTTCTCTTGCGGTCGGTAATTCAACTGCGGAATCTGAATCGTTTGAGCCTTCACCCGCTGCCGAGTTGTCGGATTTCACGGCCTCGGTCATCAGGTTTGGCTCCCGGATTGGAACGGACGGTGTAGAACGAGGTACGTCCTGGGGCCGGCTGGTATTGGCCGAAGGCGCTTGAGCCGTTGGCTGGGAGTCCCATTTAACAGCTGGGAATTGGAATTCCGCTTGTTCGGGAACTTCGATGAGGTTGGATGCGTCGTTGGCCGCCGGGGCCGCGTTGGTTGTGTCGGCGGGCGGTTTTGTCGGTTCAACGTTGGCAACGGACTCCGCTTCGGGTACCGGAATAACAACGTTGGGTTGTTCTATGACGCCGACTTTGGGAACAACAAATTCACTGCGCGGGCGGGACGTGGGAGGTGGCGATTGAGCGGCTTGATTGCGCGCGACCCGAGGAATCGTGAAGTCATTGTTTTGTTCAGCTGCAAAGTTTGGCGCCACCGCAGTTGTTTCGAGGTCGATCAGGTTCAACTGGTTGGCTGATGCGACGGTAGTTTGGGTTTGCTTGTCGGTTTCCTGCTGAGACGACACAACCTGGATTGGTTCGCGCCCGACACCGGAGATCGAACCAGTGTTTTTGAATTGGGGGGGAGTTGGTGGCAGGAACGCCTGTTGCGATTTTACCTTGGTTGCCTGTTCGGCATCGAAAAACTGATTCAATCGAACTTCTGGCTGACTCACACTGGCCGGTTCGGTTTTATGCTTGGAAGCGATTCCAGCATTTCCCAATTGATTCGATCGATTGACTTGTCCTGTTGGCGGCGTCATTCCGTCGGGCGCAGGTTTGTTGGGAGGACCGGGTTTGGCGACGGTCGAGTTGGCATTGAAGAATGGGTTTTCGACGACCTTTTGTTCCTCTTCTGGAACTTCTTGACCGGCGAAGGCGGTTGGCGAAACGTTGCCGCCGTTGGCTGGATCGAACTCGCCTCGCTCAATTGCAAATCGCTTCAAGTTTGAAGAGTTAACGGAAGCGCGGGGCCGCATGTACATTGGTTTATCGGGAGTTAACTTTTCCCGTTGGCTGGCGAAAGCATTTTTTTCAACTTGCAGCAACTGTTCGACTTCATCCAGGCTTTGCTCCAAAGCTGCGGCATCTCCGGATTGGTACTGATCGATAATGTTGCCTGCTCGCTCCATCATCGTGAGGTAACCCTGTTTCTCGTGTGGGCTCTTGCGGCGTGCCAGAACGCGGCCGGACGGATGAATGATCACGTCGTAAGGCACTGCTTCGACTGAGTACTTTTTCGTCAGCTCGATTGCCTGATCAGCATTAACCTTGACCGGGATCACCGTTGCATTGACCGATTGAATGACGCGGAGGTCGCGAAACACAAACAGATCCAGTTCGCGGCATGGGCGACACCAATCGGCATAGAAGTGAAGCAGCACCAGGCGGTTTTGCTGGCGGGCCAATTTTTTGGCCGTTTCGACATCAGTTTGCCACTCGATTTGCTGCGCCGAAGTCGCGGTTGGCATCAGGAATAGCAGGCAGGCGATGGACAGGATGATCCAGTGCCCTGGCGTTGCGTAACGGCTGGTTCGTGAGCGCAATCGAGTGTTCAGAAACGTTTCGGTCATGGTCATCAAGACGCTAAATGCAGTTGGGTCCTGGACGCCGATCGAGGGCAGGATTGAGCGAGGATTGGGAAATCATGGGCTCGATCAGGTGGCCAAACAAAGGCCTCCATCGTGAAAATCGACACCTCAAACCCGGCATGATCAGCGAAAAACTGCGGATTAATCGGGTTTTTCCGGGGCTCGATTCAAACTTTTAGGGTTGGGTGCCGATAGAAACAACAGTTGGAAAAGCGGGTAAAATGCCGTTTTATCCTTGACACTGGCAATCTGATTAGCAACACTTGGCACAGATCAAGCTTTTGCCTGTCGTCTGACAGGCACGCATAAAACCGAATTTCTGGTTTTATGGACCTGTTCACCCCAACAATCGATGTTGGGATTCAACACGGCTCTGCGTAAGTTGTCCTGGCTGAACAAGCCTCCGGAAGCAGCAACGACCGACAGTTGAAGATAGCAGCAGGACTCCGTCAGCTCGGTACCAGCCAAAGCTGGAGTTTCCTTTGGATGGGAATTCGGCCACAATTGGTGCTGAAGGTAGTTGTGTTCCGGCCAAGGAATCCAAGGTCGCGACAAAAGCCAGATCAAAGCAGGGCCAATCAGCCCCATGCGTCTTTCATCAACCAGCAAGCATCGGATGCGTTTCTGCCTCAGGCGAATCAACGACAGGTCTTAATGCTGTCGGTTCGTTTCTCCGAGTTTCATTCGCAGTGCCAATGAAACAACGGCAAATCCTGCCTTGCGTTCACATTGCAATTCGTTACAGCTCGATCTCACCGGTCATCTCATTGTTGCTCACGCTTGAGCAAGTTTCGTTCAACGCTGCTACTATCCCGAAAGGCACTTCTAAGTTAGGTCGTTCCATTCATGGCAAAGAAAAAAACCACCCGCAAAACGACAACGACGAAAAAAAAGACCACCAAGCGTAAGACTAAAAAGTCTACCAAGAAGAAGGTCGCCGTAGAGGCACCGGTGGATTCCGGATCAGACATCGATTCTGACTTCGTCGCTTCCCCAGATGAACTTGACATCGACTGGGGGCACGATGATGACCACGAAGAATCCAAGCCCAAGTCGAAGGCCAAGCCGAAGCGGAAATCGAATCGTTCAAAGAATTCCGACGAAGATCACCAGGAAGAACCGTCGGCCGATTTCGATAACGACCAGCCCAGCGAAGGTGGCAGCAACGAAGACGGTCAAAGTGACGGCGGCGATGATGGTGATTCCAATCGTCGGGGGCGTCGTGGCGGCCGCAACCAACAGCGAAACAATCGCGGTGGACGGCGTGGGCGTCGAGGTGGTAAGAACCAGAACAAGAATCGTAATGGCAAGGGGCGTAACTCACGACGTCAAAAACGCGGCAGCGACCAGGTTGAGTTTGACGAGTCAGAGTTGTCGGAATCAATGGGATTGCTGGAAATGCATCCCAACGGCTACGGATTCCTGCGGTCACCCGATAACAACTACAGTCGAGAACGGAGCGATCCTTTTGTTCCCGGAACGATGATTGAGAAGTTTGGATTACGGCCGGGATTGATGATTCGCGCCAAGATCCAACCCGGTCGTCGCCAACAGGGGCCTCGTGTTCGCGAATTGATGGATGTCGATGGCAAGACACCTGAAGAGTATGCTGACGTGCCCAACTTTGACAACCTGACCCCGATCAATCCGGAGGAATGGTATCAATTGGAAACGGGTCCGACGCCGTTGACAACTCGCGTGATGGATTTGTTGACGCCGCTGGGGAAAGGCCAACGTGCGTTGATCGTGGCACCCCCGCGAACCGGTAAAACGATCTTGATGCAACACGTCGCCCATGGGGTTGCGGAAAACTACCCGAACACCAAGTTGATCGTATTGCTGGTCGATGAGCGACCCGAAGAGGTTACCGACATGCGTCGTAACGTTAACGGGGAAGTGATCGCCAGCAGTTTGGACGAAGACATTGAAAGCCATGTTCGGTTGTCGCAGTTGGTGATTCAGCGCTGCAAGCGGCTGGCCGAGATGGGGCAGGACGTGTTCCTGTTAATGGACTCGATCACCCGGTTGGCCCGAGCGTTCAACAAATGGGTTGGCAATACCGGCCGAACCATGTCCGGCGGTGTCGATATCAAGGCGATGGATATTCCCAAGAAATTGTTTTCTTCGGCTCGAGCATTCGAGGAAGGTGGATCGCTGACGATCGTCGGAACCGCTCTGATTGATACTGGAAGCCGCATGGATGAGCTGATTTTCCAGGAGTTCAAGGGAACCGGTAACATGGAATTGGTTCTTGACCGCAAGCTGTCCGATCGACGCGTGTTCCCGGCGATTGATATTTCCCAGTCTGGCACCCGCCGCGAGGAATTGCTGCTGGATCCGGATACGTTACACGCGGTGCATATGCTGCGACGGACGCTGACTACGATGCACCATGTCGAAGCCATGGAACAATTGACTCGTCAGTTGGGCAAGCGTGAAACGAATGAAGAGTTCATTAAGCTGATCAGCGGTAAAATGGGCAGCATGTAAGCTTGGGGGCTTCCGTCGGCAACATTTCGCCGCCAGGATCCGTTACAATATTTGGAGTGCGGTCGCTTCTGGCCGCCCCTTAAATTGTTCCTGTTCCAGGCGAGGCTTGGCGTGTCCCTGTTTGAAGACCAGCGATACCAATATTGCGATACGTTTTTTGTCTATTTGACAGACGAAAACCGTCCTTCTGCTGACGCCGTAACGGACGCCATCAAATCGCTGGGAGAACGGTATCAGGTCAGCGATCTAAAATCGACTGACGGCTTGTTCAATGCGGTTACCATCCGTTCACCGTACGACAGCTCGGGGATGGATATTACGTACGTTACTGGCGGTGAAGTGCGTGAGCAAGTTGAAGAACTGATGACCGACTTCAAGACGATCTCCTTAGTGGGAGATGACCACCAAAAGCTGAGCAAGATCGACAAAGCCGATGCGCGGTTGGATATTTTCCATTTCGAGCAAGTCTCTGATTCTGATGATTTGGAGATGATTGATCCGGGCGGCTTGCTGTTGGTCATGCAAAAATTGAACGAACTTTGCGATGGCGTTGGCTTGGATCCTCAATCGAAGACGCTGATTTAGAGCTGGGCTTTCATCGTCGCTTGGTGAGGTTTAGGCGTTCGGCCAACAGAGCCTTCGGCCGAAGTGCTTATGCGTTATCAAGCCGCTGTTGAACAATTTTCAGGTGGTGCCTGATGTGCCCAACCAGCACATACGCGGCGGCTCGGACGGTCATGTTCTTGCCATCGGCCACACCGGCGCGGAGCCAGGTTTCTGTTGTCTGACGCCGCAACAGGAATAGATTGGACTGTCGCGTTGCCAGCAATTCTTCCAGCAGATCAGCGATGGAAACGGATTGATAGTCGGTTTGTTCGACGTAGACATCCTGATCAAAGCCGGGTAACGATGTTTCATCACCCGCTGCAAACCGGGCCGCGCGGTATCCAAAAATTCGCTCGGTGTCGATGCAATGTCCGTAGACCTCTTTAATGGTCCACGTGTAGGGTGCGTGGAGCACGTCAAGTTGATCGGCAGGGATCGCCTTGGTAAACGTCCGCAACGTTTCCAACTGCGATTCCAGCGCCGGTAAAATCTCAGTTTCATCGACCAGCGAAATGTAGGTGTCGAAGTATGCCAGATATTCGCCGGGTTGGGGGCGGCCCGAGTTACTCATCGTTTTTTTCCAGATTGCGTACATTTGACATCAGCTGTTGGAATACGTCCGGCGGAACTTCCAGCCGTTGCGAAAGCGATTCCAGCACTACCGATTCTCGGTCACTGACTTTTCCGTCGGCCAATGCGACTTCCAGCAGCACGGCCATCGAATGCTGCGGATCGGCTTTAAGCACGCGGAACTGTTCTTTGTGAAATTCGGGGTCCCGTTTGCCGCGGGCAATCATGGCATCCAACGACGCTTTGCCGACGCCAACGTCTGACGCCAGGCGATTGATAATATCGCGCTCGGGGCCTTCGAGGTCTCCATCAATGCCGGCGACACAACAGGCGGCACGAAGCAGATCAACCTTCTGCATCGGCGTCATTTCGCGGCGTTTTTCTTCGGGAGGTGGTTGGCCAGTCAAAACGTGCTCCTTGGAATGGTTGGGGATCGGAAAGCCTGCCGCGCGTGCTTGCGGCATGGGATTGTATTGAATGCCCAATAGAAAGTGTTATCGATTTCCCAATGGTCTGTCAAATCGCAGGTTTGCGTGCTTGCGAGCAAGACTTGGTCGATTTGATCGAGTCCGAGGTTATTCATTTGATTTTGGGATTACACAGTTGAAAGTCGAAACCAATTGTAGCGATGCCTAGCGTTGAAATTACCAGGGCCGAAGGCCAGGCAATTTGCCCAGCCCAGGGTAGCGCTCTTCTCGCTGGCGAGAAGAAAGCTGGCCCTGGGTTGAATCGGCCAATAAGCCGTCGGTCCCGCCAAGGCACGGATTAAGACTCTGTTGTTTCCGGGACCGAAACCTCAGATGGTTGAGATGTCGACGACGCTAGGCCAATGCAAATGGTCAGGCCTTCGGCCCTAACAGGCATCTTGATACCTGTCCCCAGCCCTGCAGGCTGGGCTAGGCAAACTAGATGGCCTTCGGCCCAAAAATCCAACCTCAGGTGTGCTCAAGAAGTAGGCAACACTCGAAAGAACCGTGAATACACTTTTATTCAGGCACAGGCACATCTCCCGAAGAAGTGAGTATCGCGAGTTGCCCCCTTCCGTTTTTTTAACGACTCCTCTGCGGACGATCTGATTGGTATCTACCACTGGAATCCCTGAAGAATACGGGCCAGAACGCCAAGTTCGAGAAAATCTCAAACGTTTCCAAGATTGACCTTTATCTGGCGAATACAGCTTATGGCCCAATTGAAATGGGCAAATTGATGAACTGTTTGTCTGTCGAAGGCGCTGATCTTCACTATGGAAATGCCACTTTACCCACCTTACAAGCAACACGAACCACTGGGGCCCGTACCGCCCGTGAAGTACGTCAAATACGTGCCGGTCGGTTACGCCGACACGCATTCCATTGCGATCGGCTACCTGTTGTGGTTGATTGGATTCACGGGCGCCCATCGGTTCTACTATGGCAAGCCACTGACCGGGATTTTGTGGTTTTTTACCTTCGGGCTGCTGGGTGTTGGTTGGCTGGTGGACTTGTTCCTGATTCCGGCCATGGACGCCGAGGCTGACTCGCGATTCTTCCCGGGCGCTGTCGACTATAACTTATCCTGGGTGCTGCTTGTGTTCCTGGGCTGGCTGGGTCTGCACCGGTTCTATCAAGCCAAAATCGTGACGGGCTTGATTTACTTGTTGACCGGTGGGCTGTTCGGTGTCGGTATCATTTACGACGTATTGACGATGAATGAGCAAGTTTCGGAAATGAATCAGCAGCGTCAGCGATCGTTGCTGGGATATTAAAGGACGTGCCAGGTTCGGTTCGCCAATTCGTGGCGGGACGACGAGCAAGCTGAGGGACGCGATTCGGTATACAATGGCTGATTAATACGCCGATGTTTAAGCTTAGAAGTTGCACTTTTTTGGAAACCCGACGCGTAAGCGAGGGAAATACAC
>CAZJEK010000118.1:0-15512 GCA_964545005.1 uncultured Pirellulaceae bacterium | reverse complement strand
GGGGCACAAACGTCCTACTCTACCCGAAAACCAAGTTGCGACGGAATACTAGTGCTTTGTGACTTGTGGCGGTAATTCCAATCAAGGGACAAGATGAAACAACAAGGCCGGGGAGGACTGGTTTTGCCTCGCGCGGTAAGTCCGACAATTTTTTAAAAGCGTGCTGGAGGCAGATACTCTCCCTCGGGAGAGTCGGCATGTCAGGGCCGGAGAGGGGTTGGTAAACCCTCCCCTCGCTTTGGCTCGACCCTCCCGCGAGCGGGAGGGTGTCTTCCTAACCCAATCATTCAGGTTGCGCTAATGGCTGTCGTTACGTTCTGCTTCAGTCGTTTGATCATGGCGAACAGGCCGTTTCGGCGCTGCGGGCTGAGGTGTTGGTTGAGCCCCAGTTGGGACAGGTACTCAGTTGGGTCGTCCTGCACAATTTCGGTCGCCGGTTTGGTTTGATAGTGCGACAGCAAGACGACGATCAAGCCCTTCACGATCAACGAATCGCTATCGGCCTGGATCTGAACTGGTTGGTCGGGTGCGGAAACCTGGGTGTCCATCCAAACCGTGCTCATGCAGCCTTCTACCAGGCGGTCCTGCGTTTTCAGGTCGTCTGGCAAGGGGGGAAGCTCGCGACCGAGGTCGATGATGTAGTCGTATCGCTCGTCCCATTGGTCGAGCAATTCAAACGTCTCAAACAAGGCTTCGGTGGTGGGCGGGAATTGCGACATCAAACTTACCTTTTGAATTCGGCTCGAAATACGTCGTGATCAAACTTTCGCATCCGGCGTTCAAAGTGGGTCTGGTAGTCCATGTCGTGTTCCGCCGGACGTTCCGGGATGATTTGCGGCGAACGGAAATCGGCATGCTGCTCGATTAATCCGATCGTCTCTTCAAAGTATTCTTCCACGTCGGTCCAGAAGTGGAAGCTGCCACCGCTGACGATCACTCGTTGCAAGTCGGCAATGAACTCGGGCTGCATGACGCGTCGTCGCCGATGGCGTTCTTTCCACCAGGGGTCGGGGAAATAGACATGCACTGCGACCGCACAATCATCGGGGAGAAACTCGCGGAACAGCTTCAACCCATCCCCACACATCATGTGAGCATTGGTGCGGCCATGTTTTGCCAGTCGATAAGCCGCGAACTTGCAGTACTTCCGCGCGATCTCGTTGCCGAGAAAATTACGCTCGGGAAACTTGCCGGACTGATTAGCCATGAACAGGCCCTTGCCACTGCCGACTTCGATTTCCAAATCCGCGGTTTGGGGAAACAGCGATTGGGGACAGAACGGCGCAGCTAAATCTTCGACTTCAGAAAAGTGTCCACTGAAATCGATTGACGGATCAAGTTTTGGAAGTGCTCGGCGGCCCATGGGAATGCGAACAGCTTGAACTCAATGAGCTCAAGCTGTGAATGAATTGGCAAATTGACTTGTGCCGCGTCAGCTTGGTTTCGCGATGCGGCAGATGGTTGGTGATTGCCGGAAAAATTACGGAGTTTTGATCTTCTTGTTTTTCTGCTTCCGGCCACGGTTATTGGCAGGACGTTTTCCGTGATTGGCTTTTTTTACTTTGTGGCTTGGCTTGGCCATGGCTCTTCCTCAAAATCTCAGCGGAGACAATTTTTGTAAGTTGTTGGAACCCCAAAAGGTACCAGTCCCATCGTCGCGGGAAAAGGTCTAACTTCGCCAAAACCCCCCAAACGCCGGGAATTTCCCGTTTTCCAGCCTCGAACCGTACTGCAGCCAGGGCGTGCAAAGTTCCCCATTGCGCAAACTTTTTTTATTGATTCTGGAAAACGGCGTTACAATGAAGGCCGTGCCGCAGCTGACCAATTGACTAATTTCGGCGCCGCTTCCGTCTCATTTTCCCACTTCATTATGAAGTCCCAATCCCAACATCTCACCTGTGCTTCGAACAATCGTCGCGGTTGGACGTTGATTGAGTTGATTGTAGTGATTGCGATTCTGGGGGCCCTGGTTGCGATGGCCATTCCTGGGATTCAGCAAGTGCGGGAAGCGGCGCGGCGGACAACGTGTGCCAACAACGTTCGCCAACTGGCGCTGGCGGCCCATCAGTACGAATCAGCGCACCAGTATTTTCCGCCCGGTGTGTTAGCGTCCCCGATTCCGGGCAGGACAGCGGGCTTTCAGCCTCGCCAGGACGGAATTCACAAGCCAAGTTACATCGGCACGAAGGTATTCCTGCTGCCGTTCCTCGAACAGCAGGCCCTGGATTCGCAGTTTGCGACTAACCGCGATCCCAAAACTGGGGATCGTGATGCGTGGTGGAAATTTCCCCAGCCGTTGGGGGCTCAAATTCTGGATGCAGCATCGGTTCAGTTACCGATTTTCCTGTGTCCGACCGATCGCTCACACAAACATGCTGAATCGATGTACATGTTCGTGCATGCTTACGACACTCGAGTTCGGCGGGGACGAACGGTGGGGATGGAATACCTCGCGCGGACCAATTACATGAGCTGTGCGGGTGCATTGGGCGCCGCCGAACAAGAGCAGTTTGATCAGTACTGGCATGCATTTACTGGAGTATTCCACAACCGCAGCCGAACCGCTTTTGGGCACATTACCGACGGTAGCAGCAATGTGATCGCTTTCGGCGAAACCGCGTCCAACACGCTGTCACGGGATGGGCGACCGGCAGATTATTCGTGGGTCTGCGATGGCATGCCAACCGCCTGGGGGATCTACGGTGGTCAGGGCGAGGGAGGCCAGTATTACCAATTCAAGTCCAAGCATAGTGACCATGTCGTTTCCGCGGCGATGGTCGATGGTTCGACGCGTTTTGTATCTGCGGCCATCGAACTCACCACGCTGTATCAGCTATCTGGCAAGAGCGACGGCCGGCCGATTGTTGACTAGTGTCGTACCAGCGGTTGGCTCACCGATTACCCGCTGTAACGCTCAAAAAAGGATAATCCGCATCATATTTGTAATCGCCGAATTGCAAGTTTGATTTGCCGGGTAGAATCTGTCTTTTGCCGTTTTCATCTTCCCCCGGGAGCGTCCACGCCTTGAATCAGCCTCAAACCAGTCTCGATGTCGATATTTCGCGCGAAATCAATCCGCCCCAAGACGATCAATGGTCGGTCCAGGACTCCATCAATTTGTATGGCGTGCAGCGCTGGGGGTTAGGCTATTTTGGTGTTGGGGAAAATGGCAAGGCAACGTTTCGAACGCCATCGTACCCGGACGCGCCGCCGATTGAGTTCTCGACCATCATTGAAGGTTTGCGGCAACGCGGTCTGGAGATGCCGGTCATGCTGCGATTGGAGAACGTCGTCGACGATCGAATTACCGAACTGAATCAAGCGTTCAATGCAGCCATTAAAAAGTCGGGCTACCAGGCAAAGTACCGCGGCGTGTTTCCCATCAAAGTCAACCAACAAGCTCACGTTGTTGACGAAATCGCACGTTTCGGCGAACAGTACGGCCACGGGCTGGAGGCAGGCAGTAAAGCCGAACTGCTGGTTGCGATGTCACATTTACGGTCTCGCGACAGCTTGATCATTTGCAACGGCTACAAGGACGAGGAATTCATCGACTTGGGATGTCAGTCGATACGGATTGGGTTCAAGTGTTTCTTCGTGGTCGAAACACCGAAAGAGATTCCAATCATTCTGCGTCGAGCCAAGCACTGGGGTGTCAAGCCGCTGATCGGAGTCCGGATCAAACTGTCCACGCCGGTCGATGGTCACTGGGCTAACGACAGTGGCGATCGCAGCCTGTTTGGATTATCGACCGTCCAACTGATCGAGATCGTGGATCAATTGCGTGAGGCAGAAATGCTGGACTGTCTCCAGTTGTTGCACTTTCACCTGGGATCTCAGATTCCCAACATTCGCAACATTCGCGATGGTGTTTTTGAAGCTTGCCGCTACTACCTGGACCTGGTCCGGGAAGGAGCGCCAATGGGATACCTCGACATCGGCGGTGGATTAGCGGTGGACTACGATGGCTCGGCCAGCACCGAATCGCACAGCCGCAACTACGATCTGGAAGAGTACTGTACCGATGTGGTGGAAGCGGTCATGGAATCGCTGGATCCCCATCAAACGGCCCATCCGGTGATTGTTTCCGAGTCCGGTCGGTGGACCGTTGCGCCGATGTCGGTGTTGTTGTTTGACGTCCTGGAAGTCAACAAGTTTACGCCTCAGCCGTTGCCCGAAGACATCGATCAGCAAAAAGGAAATCTGCACGAATCGATTGTCAGTTTGCTGGATTCGTTGGAGTGTATTGATAGTCGCCGGTTGCAGGAGAATTACAACGACGCGTTGTACTACCTGGGGCAGGCCAGGCTGGCGTTTCGGTCCGGGGAGATTTCATTGCGCGAACGCGCGTTGGCGGAAAATATTTGCCTGCGCGTGCTGCACGAAGTCGCAGCGCGAGTGCCAGAGATGACTCGTCCTCCGGCGGCGTTGTTGCACCTGGATGAAATGTTGTCCGATATTTATTACGGCAACTTCAGCGTCTTTCAATCGCTACCCGATAGCTGGGCAATCGGTCAGGTATTTCCCATCATGCCGTTGCAACGATTGGATGAAGAACCCACACGACCGGCCATCATCGGTGATCTGACATGCGATTGTGATGGGAAACTGGATCGCTTTCCAGGCTGTGAGTCCGATACCACCACGTTGCGATTGCACGAATTGGAACATGACGAAGATTACTGCGTTGGCGTGTTCCTGGTGGGTGCTTACCAGGAAACGTTGGGAGACCTGCACAACCTGTTTGGTGACGCCAACGTCGCCAGCGTTCGTGTCGATGAAACGGGAAGCCTGCGGTTTGTCCACGAACTCGAAGGCGACCGCATCGCCGATGTGTTGGGGTACGTTGAGTTCCAGACGCCCGATTTGATTCGCAAGTTTCGCAAACATGCCGAACAGGCCGTCGAGGATGGTCGAATCACCGTCGCAGAGCGGCAGCAGATGATCAATTTGTTTAACGAGAGCTTGCGGGGTTATACTTACTTCGAAACTTGATTCTTCGAAGGAACCCGATGTCTCATTTGCTCACTCCCGCCAGGTGGCTGGTTTTTGCCGTGGCGGCTGCAATTTCTGTTGTTGGTTGGGGAACTCTGTCTGCCCAGACATTGCTGGTCGAGGCGGAGAGTTTCCAGCAGCCCGGCGGATGGAAGCTTGATACCCAGTTCATCCAGGAAATGAACTCGCCCTACCTGTTGGCCCATGGGCTGGGGCGCCCCGTCAAAGACGCCACCACCGAAGTTACGATTCCCCGCAGCGGTGAATACCGCGTGCTGGTGCGAACCAAGGACTGGGTTGCCCGGTGGCAAGCCGAAGGTTCACCGGGCAAGTTCCAGCTGCTGGTCGATGGGCAACCGCTGCCGGTTACGTTTGGTACCAGCAGCGCACAGTGGGCTTGGCAGGCAGGCGGGACGGTCAAGTTGGAGGCTGGGAAAGTTACGCTGGCACTGCGCGATCTGACCGGATTCGATGGGCGGTGCGACGCCATTTTGTTGACTGCCGACAAAGACTTCCAGCCTCCGGAAGTTGAGCAACCGTTGCCTGCCTGGCGACGAAAGCTGTTGGGGGTATCAGAATCGGTCGTCGTTCATGACAACTACGACCTCGTCGTACTCGGCGGTGGCTACTCGGGGCTGGGGGCCGCGATTTCAGCTGCCAGAATGGGATGCAAAGTCGCGTTGATTCAGAACCGTGGCGTGTTGGGCGGCAATGGTTCCAGTGAAGTTCGCGTCTGGGCCAAAGGCGAAATTCGCCGCGGCAAGTTCCCCCGGATCGGCGAGATCATCGATGAACTGGCCGATCAGGCTACCAAATCGCCAGGGAGGTTCGAGGAATTCGAAGACGATAAAAAATTGAAAATCGTTCAGGCGGAACCGAACATCGATCTGTTCCTCCATCATCACGGGTTCGAAGTCAAAATGGACGGTCCGCAGATCGATTCCGTGTTGGCCTTCGATACCCGGACCAGCGAAATCAAACAGTTCCGCGGAAGGAATTTTGTGGACTGTACTGGCCATGGAACGCTGGGAGCTTTGGCTGGTGCCGACAGCGATATGTCCCCCGATGGTCGAATGGGGATGAGCAACATGTGGCGTTGGGACGAACTCGATCAACCGGCAGCGTTTCCGCAGACGCCATGGGCGCTGGATCTGACGATGCAGGATTTCCCCTATCCCCGCGATCATCACGGTCAATGGTTTTGGGAGAGCGGTTTTGATAAAGACCCGCTGGGTGATGCCGAGGGAATTCGCGATTGGAATTTGCGGGCCGTGTATGGTGCGTTCAATGCGATGAAGAATCGGGGCGGAGCGGACCAGCATCGCAATGCTGTGTTGACCTGGGTGGCCTACATTGGCGGACCACGCGAATCGCGAAGACTGCTGGGCGATGTCGTGTTGACCGAAGCCGACATCGTGGGCAAACGAGATTTTGTCGACGGAACCGTTCCCAGTACCTGGTCGATCGATCTGCATTACCCGAAACAGCAATACGCTCAAAAGTATCCCGACAATCCATTCATCTCCAAAGCGGTGCACGGCAAAGGGGTCGATCGCAGCTACGGTTATCCGATTCCGTTCCGTTGTTTCTATTCCCGTAATGTGCCCAACTTGTTCATGGCTGGGCGGTGCATCAGCGTGACTCACGAAGCGCTAGGGACCGTGAGGGTCATGAAAACTTGCGGCATGATGGGCGAAGTCGTCGGCAAGGCCGCGGCACTGTGCGTCCAACATGGCTGCCAACCCCGTGACGTGTATGCCGATCACCTGGAAGAACTGAAGCAGATGCTGACGCTGCCCGGTGCTGCCCGCCGCCGAACAATCGAGGCCGAATTGCAGATCCCTGATGTGCCAGTAGCTCCCCAACAGGAGCCTCCGCAGCGGGGAATTGCTCTGGATTCGATCACCGGTGAAGTCCGCGATGCCTGGCAGGGCCAGCAACAGGGCGACTGGCGATTTGGGACTGGGTTGGAAGGGTTTTATGGAGCTTCCTATGCCTACGCGCCGGCCAAGTCGGCGAAGATGACGTTTTCAATTCCTGTTTCGGCAGGAGCCTACGAAGTGCGACTGGCCTATCGCGAACATGAAAACCGAACCACGACGGCCAAGGCTTCCATCAAGCTCACAGGAGGGACCACGCTGACCAGGTCCGTCGATATGACCAGGCCCAGCAACTTGAAGGGTGGGTTTGTTTCGCTGGGCAAGTTTTCAATCTCGGGTAATGATGCGGTGACCGTTATTGTCGAAGGTGAGCCCGAAGCGGCTGGTTTGCTGTGCGTCGACGCGATTCAGATCTTGTCCACTGAAAAGCCTGCCAGCGTCAAACATTAACCGAGGTGAGCGATGAGTTATTTCTCGATTTTAGTCGGCCAGCAACAGGTGGCATCGTGGGTGTTGGTTGTAGCTGCGGTGGCTATTTTTCTGTTGTTTCTGACTTGCTTTCTGGTGTTTGGTTTTGCCGTCGGTCGGCCCTGGATGATGGCGTTCCTGGCAGGCAAACCGATTTCGCTGGTCCAGGTGCTGGCGATGCGCCTGCGACGTTCGGATGTCAAGTCGATCATTCATCAGGGGACCGTCGCGTTTCAAGCTGGTCATCCGGTCGACTACGATTTGCTGGAAGTCGCCTCGCGGGAAGGCCTGGATTTGGAAACGGTGACCGCTGCGTATTGTGTTAGTCAGGAAAATGGACTGGGGCATACCTTCAAGGACATCATGGTTGCCGCGCGAGAATCGAAGTTGGATGATTTGATGTCCGGTCGGTAGTGTGGGAAGTAGCTTGGGCCATTGGCCCGAGTCGGCAAGGCTTTCGCCCAACGTTCCGTTTTCTTCTCTGATCACGGCCGAATCGGCCATGCTACTTAAACCTTCGCCGAGCCAACGCGGCTCAACATACGTTTACCGTTTTGGGCCGTTGGCGTGGTGACTTTAACTTGGCTTTGAGCGCTTTCCTGGCTTCGGTTTTTTTGGCCAATCGGCAAACAATCGCGTTTCCCCGTTTACCGACTTCAATCGCCGCTCCCGTTTTTCGCATCACATAAGCGATTCGCTGAGCCTGGTGGCGGGGGACATCGAGTCCATCGGCCAGTTCGCCGGTATCAAACTCCCGCGGCAAGTCGGGTGGCAGCAGTTGATGCAGATCGTGGACGGTGCGGAAAAACGGTGCTTCGCCCAGCTCCAGGATCCGCCGATCTTTCACCACGAAATCTCCTTTTCGGCGACGACGACGGCGACCGCTGCCCGGAAATCGAATCTCTTCAATCTCAATCATCGGCGTGATCAATGTCAAATGGGGGTGCGGGAACACGCGGGTGAAGTAAATCAGTTCATCAAACACATTCAGAATGTTGGCCTGCTTGGGGCTCCAGCGGCGATCGACCTCGCGGCCGTTTTTGCGATTCAACTTGATCAACCGTTTACGAGTCACCAACGGTTTGACCACATCGACCTGGTATCCGTCGGCGAGCAGGCGATTGATCTTATCGCGAATCGCCGCCAGGCCGCTTCGCTGAATCTCGACCAACCGATCGCCGTTGACGACATCAATTCGATATCGCCCCAGCTTGACCTCGACTTGCGAGCCCGGTTCGCGAAACTCTTCCTTCAATTGTCGATGGAGGGTCGTTTCCATGGTTTTGTCTTGAGATTTCCTATCTCAAACGGCCAAACTGATTGTTCTGGCGCTGCTTTCAGCCTAACGAACAAATCGGCATTGGTGGGGCTGCCCTGCAGCAGCCTTTAGAAGTTGCACACTTTTGGAAACCCGACGCGCAAGCGAGGGAAATACACGCATCGGTGTAGCCCTCGCTCACGCGTCGGTGTAGCCCTCGCTCACGCGTCGGGTTTCCAGTTCCAAGCAAAAACTGCGATAGTCCAACTTCAAAACTCATGCTTCGGGTTCCATTTGCAAGTAAAAACTACATTGATGCAACTTCAAACCAGCAGCCTCAGGTTGCTAGCAAGATATCCACAATCTCCCGTCGCAACTGATTGCCGTAGTAGCCGGTCTGATCCCGGTTGATTCAAAATGGAACAATAGCGGTGGGTTTTTCGCCGTTGAGCCGTTTAAGTCTGGTTTTATCCCCTTGAATCGTGCTTAAAACCCCTCTTTATGGGGTGTGATTTCGAGCCAGTTTCGATATCTTAGATCGGGTCGCGACGGAGCGTATTAATCATCGAAACGATGTTGTTGCGATACGTGAAGGAAAACGAAATTACCTGTTCTTTGAAAAGTGAAAGCGCATGAGCCTACTGGCAATCGTATACCATTTGGTTCCCGAAGCTCCCATTTTGGCGGCCTATAACCGCGAAGAATCGCTTGATCGAATTTGTCCTACGCCGTCGATTCAATCGGGCAAACCGCGTGTGCTGGCCAGCGTTGACCAGCATTCTGGTGGTACCTGTTTGGGTGTGAACCAAAACGGCATGTTTGTTGGCGTCGTCAGGCGTAAAAAGCCGGGGTCACCATTGGGTTTGAAGTCGCGCGGTGCATTGGCTCGAGAAATGCTCAAATGCAATTCCGCTCAAGCAGCGGTCGATTTCGCCTTGGAGGAGTTGCATTCTGACCAATACGGGGGGGGCAACTTTTGTGTCGCCGACCAGGATGGTGGCTGGGTGATTCAATCGGCTCGTGAAACCGATGTGGTCGAGTTGGACCAGGGATTGTGTGTGATCAGCGATCGCGACATCAACGATCCTCGTGACGAACGAGCAGCGATGGCACGCCGATTATTGACCCTGCAAACGCTTGATTCTCCTGTCAAATTTCTGGCTGTTGCCAGCAAAGTGCTGACTCGTCCGCCGACTGGTCCTGGTCGTCCAGGCATGGTGGTCAGGGAAAAGGACTATGGCACCATCAGTTCAACCCTGATTTCATTGGGCACCAAGCCGCGGGATGCGATTTACCAGTATGCCAACGGTTCTCCCGACGAATCCAAGTTCGAAGATTACTCGCCATTGTTGCGGGATATTCTCAGTCGTGGGCTTCGTGAGCGGCGCGCTCGAACTGCTGAAGCCTGATTCAAAACGTTGTGACAGACGAGAAACCCGACTTGTTTCGGCAGGTCGGGTTTCTTGTTGGTCCAGCTAATCTTTTAGGTCCAGTCCCTGCCAGAGATACCAGCTGGCGATGGTCGCGTAGGGTCGCCAGGGAATTGCCAGTGTTTCGATATCGCTGGCTGCGGGCAGGGTCTCGAGTTGGTAAAACCGCTGGACAGCGTTCTTCAGCCCAAGATCGTCAACTGGCAAAATATCCATCCGACCCAGCGAAAACATCAGGAACATCTGAGCCGTCCAGCGACCGATGCCTTTGACTTGAACCAGTTCCGCGATCGCTGACTCATCATCGTGTCGATGGATTTGATTCAGGTCGACCGTGCCAGCATCCACTTTTTCCGCCAGGTCCAACGAGTAATTGGCTTTCTGTCTCGAGACCCCCAATTCTCTCAGCTGGTCCACATCGAATTGCAACAAGTTGGCCGGTGTCAGTCCTTGTGGCCCGAGCGCAGTGGTTAACCGTTCTCGAATTGTCCGAGCAGCGGCAACTGAAATTTGCTGAGACAGGATTGAGTGGACCAGCGTGCCAAATCGATCTCGCTTGGTCCGCGCAGTAAACGGCCCGACCTGTTTGATCAGTTGCTTCATGGTCGCATCGGACTTCATCAGATGGAGTCGACCTTGCTTGATATGTTGGGCGTAGAATGGCATGCTGAATTCGGGAGTCTCGAAGGCTGGAAGGCGATCAATTATCATAACTGGTTTTCCGCTCGTTGATCGACGTTCGGAAAGCCAATTCGCTCAATCTCAATCACGGAGCCGTGATGAAAGCCATCTGTCTTAAAACCCCGCGTCAGTTTGAAGTGGTCGATATTGCACCGCCGGCGGCTCCGGGGCCCGGTGAGGTGTTGGTCCGGACGCATCGGATGGGGATCTGCGGCACCGACTACAGCGGTTACCTCGGCAAGATGCCTTTTTTCGAGTATCCGCGAATTCCGGGGCACGAGTTGGGCGTCGAGGTGATCGAAGTCGGAGCTGGTGCCGGACACTTGCAATCGGGGGATCGCTGTAGCGTCGAACCCTACATGAACTGCGGTCAGTGTTACGCCTGTCGGCAGGGGAGTACCAATTGTTGTGCGGCTCTGAAGGTGATCGGCGTCATGATTGATGGCGGCTTGTGCGAACAGTTTGTGATTCGCGCCGACAAACTGCATCCTTCCAGCCAGTTGTCGTTTGAGCAGCTGGCGCTGGTAGAAACATTGGCGATCGGTTGCCACGCTACTGATCGAGCCGCCCCGCAGGAAGACGACCATGTACTGGTGATTGGAGCCGGCCCGATCGGCTTGGCGACGCTGGAGTTCGTCCGTTTAACCGGAGCCAGGATCACGGTCATGGATATGGTCGAATCCCGGTTGGAGTTTTGTCGTCGGAACTATGGAATCGAATCAACGATTCGTTTTGGCAGTGGTGATGAGATTGAACAGATGCGGGCTGCGACCGGCGGGGATCTGTTCGCTGCGGTGATCGATGCGACGGGAAATTCAAAATCGATGTCGACGGCAGTGCAATACCTCGCGCCCACTGGAACGCTCGTTTACGTCGGAATCACGACAGACGAATTGCAATTTGCACATCCCCTGATGCACCGACCGGAGGCAACCATCAAGGCGTCACGAAATGCCTTGCCGGCAGATTTCAAACGGATCATTCAATTGATCGAAGATGGAGTCATTGACACCGACCCCTGGATTACTCATCGCACCACCTTTGATCGGGTAATCGACGAATTCGAAAGCTTTACCGACCCCGATAGCGGCGTGATCAAGGCAATCATTGATGTCAGCAGCGTGGGGTAGACTTGGCGTGCCGAATCAATTGAACTTTTGCAATGTTCATTTTGCAATTTGCAATGTTCACCGGGTGATCAATCGATTCGGCTGGAATCGGCTCAAAACCGTCCGGGCCCTCCGCTAGACGCAACCCGGGCTGGCGGGCTATCCTGAACGCATGAGCAACACGAACCATCAAACCCCCGTCTGTTTGGTGACAGGCGGGTCCAGCGGCATTGGATTGGCAACGGCAACACGTTTTGCATCTCACGGCTATCGAGTCGCGATTTGTGGCAGATCAGCTGATCGGCTGCAAGCGGCGGTGCAAGCGATCGCCAAGGAGGCGTCCGACGCGGACTGCTTGCCGGTGGTGGCTGATTTGGAAACGCCAGTCGCTGCCAAAACGCTGTTTCAAACCGTTCGTGATCAGTTGGGCCGGATTGATGTGCTGATAAACAACGCCGGCGTCGCTCCGCTGGCCCCGCTGGAGAAAATCAGTGACGAGCAGTTTGAATCAGCCCTGAACGTTAACATCCGCAGTGTTTTTTACCTCACTCGCGATGTCTGGGCGTTGATGCAGAAGCAGGGAGGCGGCACCGTTGTGAATATCTCGTCGCTGGCTGCGGTTGATCCGTTTCCAGGGTTCAGCTTGTACGGCGCGACCAAGTCGTGGTTGGACTCGATGACGTTGGGGCTGGCCAGAGAGGGGGAATCGAGCCACATTCGTGTGTGTTCGATTCGTCCGGGCGCGGTGGAAACGCCGCTGTTACGGCGGTTGTTTCCAGATTTTCCCGCCGAGCAATGTGTCCAACCATCGGACATTGCCCAGGCCATCTGGGACTGTGTGGACCAACCTGAAAAATTTCCCAGCGGGAGTGTGTTCCCGGTGACCAATCAACCTGACGTATCCTGAGATTTGAAAAACGGCATGATTCGACTTTCTCGAGAAACCAGATTCGGACTCGTGCCGTTGCAGAAAATCGATTCTCCCCGACCGTTGAATGGATGGGCGGGTTGGCCCGCGAGCAACCTGGTCGTTCCTCAGTTGAAGTTGCAATTGATTGTTGCCGGTGATCCTCATCCTCAAACCGGATACTTGTGTAACATCAAGATTGTTGACCAGCTGTTGCGGCAAATTGTGACCCGTCGTTTGATTCCAGCCTACGATGGATCGCAGACGGCAGAGCAATTGTTGCGAATCGTCAGCCGCGAACTGGATGCCGGGTGGCCCGATGCTGTGGCCGCACCGGATGCTCACGTGGCCGATCCGCCACCTGAGATGCAATCGATCACGCTGTGCTTATCTCCCTGGCTCCGATATTCCATTTCCAAATCAGACCCTGTGAACAAGGAGTCGGGCATGTCCACTGCCGACCATGTGATTGAATTGACCCAGCAGTTTGAGTTTTCGGCAGCCCATCGGCTGCATTGCGCCCAGCTTTCGGATCAGCGAAATCAGGAATTGTTTGGCAAGTGCAATAACCCTGAGGGGCACGGTCACAACTATGTTGTCGAAGTCAGCGTCGCCGCTCCGGTCGATTCGGATCGCGGGCAGGTGATTGCGTTGCACGAACTGGAATCGATTGTGAATCGGTGCGTGATCGATCGTCTCGACCACAAGCACCTCAATCGTGATGTGGAGTATTTTGCTGACGTTAATCCCAGCGTCGAAAACATCGCCACGGTCATTCTCCAATGGCTGGACGGCCAATTTGGTTCGGCGCGGTTGACGCGAGTCAAAGTCTTTGAAACTCCCAAAACCTGGGCCGAGGCGACGGCCGATTGATCAGTGAATTGAGCCAAGATGTCGGAGTCCCATTCGAATACAGTTCATGATCTACGTGTGGTTAACATTACTGGCGTTGGTGCTCCTGCTGCTGTGGGCGATCAACTTTTTCGGCTTGCCTGGCAATTGGGGAATCGTGCTGGCCGCAGTTGGCTGGATGCTGCTGGCTCCGGACGGCTACGGCTACAGTTGGCTCACTCCCGTCGCCCTGGTGGTGCTGGGGTTAATCGGAGAGGCAATCGAGTTTTTGGCCTCCGTGCTGGGCACCAAGAAGTTGGGTGGATCCAATCGCGGGGCAACTTGTTCGGTGGTGGGATCGATCGCAGGCGGGGTTGCGGGGCTGTTTTTTGGAATCCCGATTCCGATTCCAGTCGTTGGATCCCTGGTCGGAGCGATCCTGTTCGCCGGAATCGGCGCTTTAATTGGCGCTACAATCGGGGAACAATGGGAAGGGAAAACCGTCAAAGAGAGTGTCCAAATTGGCGGAGCCGCGTTCCTGGGCCGAGTCGCCGGTACGATCGGCAAGGTAGTCGTTGGTCTGGCGATGGTCGTGTTGACGCTATTGGCCGCCTGGTTTTAGCGTGCTAGCGAGCCGGAAGACTGGTTTTTCCCGGCTTGATTTGGGCGTTTAAACCTCGGCTGTGTAAAACGCCGATCAACGAAATGACAGGTTCCGGGGTTGGCCTGCGCGCAAATCTGTTCCGAAAATTGAAATTACGATGTCATTTAAGCTTGCTTTTCAATATTCCGTGCTGCTGGCAGTCGTTCTGTTTCCTGCTGCCAACAGTCCAGCGCAATCGACCTCGCCTGCAAATTCCCGATTGGGTCGATTAGCAGCTTCCCCGCTACGTCAGGATGCACCGATTCGATCGCCGCTTTACGGAGAGGGTTCCTCTTCGGCTCGGCCGAATCTCGATCCACAAACGCCGACTCAATCGCCGAAGGAGACCCCGGGGTCAGTGCTCCCTGAATATCAGGATTATTCCGCTTCACGGATTACCAGCGATAACAAAGTTGAAATCGATCACGGTGTGGTTGCCTTCATCGACGACATCACTTTGCCGGCACTGGAACCGGGTGCGATCAGTTTGATCGAAGTCGAAGAGGGGGATTTTATCACCGCCGGAACAATGGTCGGGCGGATCGATGACACGTTGCTGCAAAAGGAATTTGAACTGGCCAAAGTGCGGTACGAAAACGCCCGCACCAAGGCGTTGAGTAACGTCCCAGTCGAAGCCGCGATCGCTGAATCGGCTTTTCGGGAGAGCGTCAAGGCCAGGAAGACCGAATTGTACCGCACCAGGGGAGTCTCACATTCGGAATACGAACAAGCGGTGTTGGAGGCGGAAATTGCCAAGCTGAAAATCGACAAGGCTCAAGAAGATCGAACGATGGCGCGGGGCGAGGCCCAGGCCGAACTGGTCAAGTTGGAATCGGTCAAGCATCGCTTGGAACGTCATGCCTTGAAATCAAATTACAACGCCTACGTCGTCGAGATTCTCGCCAAGCCGCAAGAGTACGTGAATGTCGGTGATCCGGTGATGCGATTAGGCCGGATGGATCAGTTGTGGGTGCAGGGCAACATTCGTTCGGACCTGTTGGAGGTTCACGAGGCGCTGCATCGACCTGTCACGGTGGAACTCAGTCTGCCCGGTGACCGGAAAGAAGTTTTCCAGGGCCGGGTCGACCAGATTGGCGTTGAAATGCACAGCAGTGACAACTTCCGGATCAAGGTACGCGTAGAAAATCGCAAGGTCGGTGATACCTGGTTATTGCGTCCCTTGGGTCAGGTCAAAATTCTGGTCCACCTGGATAAGGATGTCGTCGCCGGCAAGTAGCAAGGTCGGTTTTCGCTACGCGAAAGTTATGTAGCATGGCCGATTCGGCCGTGACCGCAGAAAAAACTCGGCA
>CAZJEK010000117.1:3182-15669 GCA_964545005.1 uncultured Pirellulaceae bacterium | reverse complement strand
ACAACAGTGCGACCATGAATCCGGCGCCCATCGATGCAAATGACTCCTCGTTCTGGGCTTGTTCCCCTTCCCAGTTGACGGCCAGGCTGGCGCCGTGTTGGCGTCGGTATTTTTCGATCAATTCGGGAACAATTTCATTTTTCATTTCCGCGATAATCTCGCGGGCGTTGGCCACTTTGGAATCCACGCTGGCCGAAATCGTAACGCTGCGACGCTGATCCAAACGGTTGATCTTGGAAAAAGCACGCTGCTCGATGGGTACAGCAACGTCCAGCAATGGTCGTTCAATGCCGTCGTTATCACGAATCCGAATCTGTTCGAATTCTTCAATGTTCTTCCGAGCCTCTTCCGGGTAGCGAACCATCAGCTTGACTTCATGGCGACCGATTTGAAGCCGACGAACTTCTTCGCCGTAGTAGCCGGCCCGCAACGCGTTGGCCAACGTCGTTTCGTCCAATCCAAGTGACCGGCCCAGTTCATTCAACCTGACCAGCAACTCAACTTTTCCCTCGCGAGAGTCATCCTCAATGTCTGAGACACCCAGTTTTCCGGCCAGGTATTGTTTCAAATCGTCGGTTGCGGCATCCAGGTACTGGACGCTTTTCTCGTCAGCCAGCAGCTTGAATTCAATCCCTGCTCCGCCAGGCCCCATTTGCCGAGACCCAAATTTGAGCACTTCGGCGCCAGGAATTTTGGGCAACTCCTGCCGCCACCGCTGCTTTAATTCTTCCGTAGTGACGGTTCGTTCTGAAGGCTGCACCAATTCAACTTCAACGGTACCAACGTGACTTCCGTTGGTGACACCGGTGGGCCCCATGTTGCCGTCGCCGATTTCACCAATCCGACGGTAAACATTTTTGATCACGCTTTTTCCAGTTTCCTCCTGGATCTGGCCGTCAATGCGCCGGAATGCCTGCTCCAGCTTGGTAACCGCCTGCTCGGAAAACAACTCTGGACTGCCATTGGGAAACGCGACGGTTGCGGTAACCTCTCGGCCATCCATATTCGGAAAGAAGGCCAGGGGAGCGATGCCTGCCAACACTAATCCGATGGCAAACATGAATACCGCTGTCACGCCCGCCAAAACAATTCGCTTATTTGCAAGTGCAAACTTGAGCGTCGGTTGATAGGTTGCGTCAATCAACCATTCCATGCCCCTGGAAGCTTTATCATTGATCCAGTGAAAGACCACAATCAATGGCTTGAACACATACAACATACCGCCCACCAACCGCATGAACAGGTTGTTATCGTGAGCCAGGTGGGAGGGCAGAATGAAGGTGCTTTCAAACAGCGAAATGACCAACATCGCGATCACGGCGACCGGCATGATCGAAATGAATTTGCCCATCACGCCGGTCACATACAACAACGGCATGAACGCGATAATCGTAGTAGTCACTGAAGCGCAAACAGCCGGCAACACTTCGTACGTGCCTTCGATCGATGCCTTGATATACCCCATTCCCTGTTCACGTTTGGCGTAGATGTTTTCGCCAATCACGATTGCATCATCGACCACGATCCCCAATGCCATCAAAAACGCGAACATGGTCAGCATGTTCAAGGTCTGGCCGGTGATCAGCAGTACGAACCCCGCACCAAGAATGGAAATGGGAATCCCCATCGCAACCCAAAACGCCAGACGCAGTTCCAGGAACACCGCCAGCACAATGAACACCAGGATCAGACCTTGCAAACCGTTCCTGGACAGCAATTCGATCCGGTCACGCACATCCAATGAAACATCGCCCCAGGCTTCCAACGTGTAGCCTTTCGGGACCGACTTGGTCGCAACATAATCTTTGACGGCTTCGACAATCGTAAACAGATCTTCTTCGGCAGTCTTGGAAACCCGGACCACCAGGGCTTGCCGCCCGTTAACCAGATTGGATCGCGTTGTTTCTTCAAATCCGTCGATCACATTGGCGATGTCGCCGACGGTAACGGGTTCGCTGTTTCCGTCAGTTGAAATCAACGGCAACGCCGCGATCGAGTCGCCATCTTCGGCTTTATTATTCGCCCGCAGGATCATCTCCTGACTTTCGGTTTTCAACGTGCCGCCCGGCAAATCGGCCGTTTGTTTGCGAATCTCGGCGGCTACTCCCTGCAGCGTCAAACCATACTTTCGCAGCGTGTCCTCGGAGACCTCGACTGAAATTTCATAAGGTCGAGCAGCAGCGATTTCTGCCGAACTGATGGCGGGCCCCTTGGGCTGGAACAGAAAACTGAATGCTCGCCGCATTGGATTTGCCGGCGGGACAGCGCGAAGTTCGAGCAATTCGGTCCGAATCTCTTCGGCAAACTCTCGCAATTCGCGTTCCTCTTCCAGCGTCGGCGGCCGCGCTCGTTGCGGCGCTAACACCCCCACGGAAATGGCCGGTGCCCGAAAGACGATTTGCTGCACTTCGGCACGCTCCGCCTGCCCAGGTAATCGCACCTGGTCCATCGCCGATTTGACTTCATTCAAGACGCGTTGCACGTCATCGACGTTGTTGTTCAATTCCAGGATGACGTAGCCGAATCCCTCCAACGCAACCGACGTCATCTTTTTAATGCCGTCGATATTGGAGACTTCCGATTCGATTTTTTGACAAATACTGTCTTCGACCTCGTCAGGAGTTGCCCCCGGCAAGGGCACGCTGACCAATACGATTTCCAGTGCAAAGTTGGGGAACACTTCGCGCCGCATCACAATCATGCTGATCGCGCCGACAATCATGGCTGCAATCAGAAAGGTATTCATGGCAGGCGAATTTCGAATCGCCCATTGAACAATGGCTTTCATGTCGTATCAGCTGGGGTAGTTTGGTTGCAACTTAAACACGGGCTGGGGAATCAGTTCAGTCTGCCTTGGCATTGTCAGCAGATTCGCCGTTTTCGTTTTTGGGTTCGGCCGAACCCGCCTCAAGATCTTCCGGGGAAGCGGTTGCGCCTGCCCCGTTGGTTGGATCGTCTCGACCCTGCGACGCAGCATCAGACTCCGATTCCAATTCGACTTCCATGCCTTCGATTGGCTGTGGAATCGGCGATGAGACGATTTGGTCCCCAGCCTTCAATCCGCCCTCGGAGCGGCGAATCACGACGTAGTTCTGAATCTGATCGTCCAGCTTGCGCTCGCCCCGGTCGACGATTTGAATGTCGACTCGCCTGAGTTTTTCGTCTTGGACGACCCAAACGTAATTACCTGGACGAACAGCAATCGAAGGGATTGTCAGGAACTCCTGTTCCGAATCAGCCTGACTGACTTCGACTTCGATTCGGCACTTCACGTACATGCCTCGCACCAAGGCATGAGCCTTGTCGTCGACCTCAATGACGGGTTGCGCAATCGTGATCCGAGTCGGAATGGTGCGTGTACGGCTATCGCGACCGATGCCATCAAACCGCGCCAATTCGCCTTTCCAGATCACCGACTGTTTGCCGGGTTCGTAAACCGAAACCGCGGTTCGAGGCAAATAGTAAACGGCCAGCAATTTGTTTTTCTCGAACTCTTTGGCGATTTCCGGATCTACCTTTGAGTTTTCGCGAATCCATTCCAGATCGCGCATTGCAAGATTACAAATGACCTCTGAGCGACTGGTATCTTCAAACGCCAACAACTGCGTTCCCATGTTGACGAATTCACCTTCCTGCACGTCCTCGACAACGATAATGCCATCATCTGGAGCAACGATTACCGATTTGGCCAGGTTCAACTCCGCCCGTTCAACTTGGGCCTCGGCAAGCTGAACCGCCGTCTTGAGCCGTTCAATCTTGGCCTCGATCAACTGGAATGAGTTTTTCTGCCCCGTCAAAGCCGATTCGGCGTTCAAACGATTGCGGCGAGACTGGTCGAGCTCAGCGGACGACAAAGCACTTCGAACACGTTGGTTTCGTGCAAATTCGGCTTCTGCGATCTCGTAGTCGCGTTCGGCCAAAGCCACATTTTTCTTGACACCTTCCAGCTCCTGCACCGCCTCATCCAGCATCTTCTTGGATTGAGCCAACTCTGCTTTTCGCGTTTTCAGTTGCAGCTGATAGTCCTCTGGATCAATCTCCAGCAACTTGGTTCCCTTGGTCACGAAATTACCGGCTTCACAAGCAGGGTACTTTTTGATGATGTTGCCGCTCACCTCCGCCGCGACGCGAATTTCCCGATAGGGCACAACCGTACCACTGACTTCCAGGTCGAGCTGTCCGGCAAAACTTTCAGCCGCGACGGTAGAAACGCGAGGAACCAGTTGTTTGGCGGACTGATCTTTAGGGTCTTCTTTGAGCTTGGCGAGCCCCATGCAGACCCACACTCCCAACGCCAAAATCAACGCCGAAACGACATACCGGATCAGCTCACCAATGACTGTCCGTTGGCGTTCCGGTTCATGGGTCGAGTGACCATCGTCGGCAGCCACGATTTCCGTACTCGTCAGTTCGGCGGAATCGTCGGACCGGACCAGTTCAGAGGTAGCGGGTTTCTCAACCATCGTCTCGGACATGTTGAATTCTCGGCGGAAGGAAAAAAGATGTTCGACTTATACTTTTGTGGCCACGAACAAGATCATTGCCCGCCAACCGCTCGGATTCCGGCGATCGAAAACAGGGTGATCTGTTCGGTAAGTTGACTCAACGCTTGCTGATAATCCGGAGCATGGGAATTGGTGACCGGACAGTAACTCAGCGCCATCCGGCTGGTTTCGGGAGCAAATCGATAAATCATGCATTGCCCAATCACCGACATCGAAAGCAGGGCTGCTTCATCCTCTGCCAGCGGCCGACCAGCCACTTCCCCAATCACATTCGACAACGATTCCAAAAATGGCCGGAAATAGGAATGAACCAGGGACTGGCAAGCGTCGGTGGGATGCTGAATCTCATTGACCAGCAGCTTGACCTGCCACGGAATATGCGGATGCCCAACAACCATTCGTCGCAAGATCATCTCGATGAACTGTTGTAGTTTGTCTTCCGGTGATGTCCCCGATTGCCAGACTGGCGTCGGAACCTGCTGGACTCGCATCTCCCGGGCCAGCAAAACGGTTTGCAGGTAGAGCTGCTGTTTGTCACCAAAGTAGTAATTCACGCTGGCCAGATTGACATCGGCCGAATCGCAAATTTCTCGCACGGTGGCGCCACTGAATCCCTTGTCTGCAAAAATCGGCCCCGCAGCGACCAGGATTCGCCAGGCGACCGAATCTTCGACCGGCAATTCCAGCTCATTCGGCTCGACGCCGACAGCCGAATCGGTTGTCGCAGCAGGAAAAATCGAGGATTGGGCGGGAACACTCACCGGCGGCGACCGTTGCGTAAACAAAGGAATTGAGATTTGGCGATTGGGAACCGGTGGATCCATCCAGCCCCAAGCACTGAACAACTGTATTAAACAACCGTTTTAATACAAGAATGTTTCAGGAATTTAACGATTTCACCAAAATTTTGGAATGCGAACCTGCCCAGCCCAATATGGGCTGGCATTTTTGCGTCGGTAGTAACTTGGGCCATTGGGGCATGCCCCGAGTCCGCAGCGGATTCGCCTAACTGGAATTCGGTATCGTTTCTGACCGATTCGGCTTCCAGGGCCGGAAGCGGTAGCGGTAGCGGTAGACACTCTCCCTTGGGAGAGTCGGCCTTTCAGGGCCGGAGAGGGCTCGAAAAACAATCGAATCCCGGCCGCTATTTCTTCTTGTCCTGTCGCTTCAATCCAGCCCGATCCAGCAGCGACTCGCGGAAAAAATCGTCGACTTGCTCATCCTGCGGCGGTGTGCCGTAAGCACCATTGGCGGTCGGATCGTAGGCCACTTCGAATTTGTGCTTGGCGATCGTCAGCTCATCGCCCGGGTCGACTCGTTTTCTCACACCAACCATGATCCGTTTACCGTTAACCTTGATACCGTTGCGGGAGCGCAGGTCGCGGATAAACCAGTAGCCTTCTTCCACTTCCAACAAACAGTGATGTCCCGACACGTTTCCATAATTGAGCACGATGTCACAACCATCACGGCGGCCAACACGCAATCGTTTTTTCATCAGCGGGATTGGGTCACCGCCACCAACTGGTACAAGTTCACCGAACATGGCAGGAATGAAGCATTTCAGCTGTACAAAAAGAAGTGGACCGCTAACATGAGCGGGGCGGGGTAATCAATCCCCAACCTTGTTAACGATATCCCCGAATTATCGTGTCGTCAACCAAATTTCATCCTTCAAGCCCTTTACTCCATGACGGCTGATCATACCGTTGGTACCGAAAAAACGGCTCAAATCGTTCGTTACCCCAGCGCTTCGGAACGGCTCCAGCTGGACTGGCGAGGCAATGGTTACCGTTACTTCAGCTATTCTTTTTACCTGAAACAGGTTTTCGGACACCGGGTGCAACGCGTCAGCGTCGATGCCGGGTTTACCTGCCCGAACGTAGATGGCACCGTCGCGCTGGGAGGATGTACGTTTTGCGACAACCGCAGCTTCAGCCCCAGTCGTCGGCTGCCTCGAATCAATATTGCTGAACAGATCAACGAGGGCATCTCGCGGATCAAGCGACGCTACAAAGCCGACCATTTCATGGCTTACTTTCAACCTGCAACCAACACCTACGCCCCGGTTGATGTATTGCGACCGCTGTACGAGCAAGCCATTTCCCACCCGGAAGTGGTCGCGTTGGCGATCGGCACCCGCCAGGATTGTGTGCCGGACGACGTGCTGGATTTGCTGGAGGAGTTTGGCAGACGAGTTCCTCTGACCGTCGAATATGGCCTGCAAACCATCCACGATAAATCGCTCGAATGGATGAATCGGGGACACGACCACGACTCGTTTATCGATGCCATGGATCGCAGTGTTGGCCGCGGCTTCGAATTGTGCGCCCATATCATGTTGGGCTTACCGGGGGAAACCCACGACGACATGATGGCCACCGCCCAGGCAGTGGCCGATTCGGAACTGGATGCGGTCAAGATTCATAACCTGTACGCTGTCGAAAACACTCCCTTGGCCGACCAGGTTCGCAGTGGCGAGGTGACGTTGATGTCCCGCGATGAGTACATCCGGACACTGGTCGACTTCCTGGAGATTCTTCCACCCCAGATGGTTGTTGAGCGAATCAGTGGAGAGGCCCCCGGTGACTATTTCCTGGGGCCCAGTTGGTGCCTGGACAAACCTGGCGTATTGCAGGCCGTCAACGATGAATTCGAGCGTCGCGACTCCTGGCAAGGCAAATTCTACCTGGCTCGGTCATAACGATTCTAGCGGTTCGGTAAACCCGCCCATCCAGATTCACGCTGGCGGCTCATTTTGCCCGACGGCATCCAGGCCGCGGTATCTATAGTAAGCTCAACAGGTGCGAAACAGGCTACTAACGCCACGAATTCCAGGCTTGTTGCGTCGTCCAATTGATCCGTAAATTGCCGGTGCCTGTCACCCGGAAGGACGGAGTGCGCGCCGCCCCAGTTCGTTAAAAACCTTTCTGGATTGCAACCAGGCCTTGTCAACACCTGACTCAGCCTACCAAGGATAACCTTGCACCAGAAAACACCACGTCAAATGACGCTGGAATTCCCCTCTGTCCACTGATGGCAAATCCAAAACAGGTTTTCGACCTCGCTGATCGAACCGCATGGGATGGGGCTACCCACGGTCGCCGCCGAAAATTTCGTCGCATGATCAGCCTGGCCTATCTGGTCAGCTTCCGGCTTGGCCGCTGGTTTCCCAATGCGATTCCGCTGGTCTATGTAGTCGGCTATCCCAAAAGCGGGACCAGCTGGGTAGCTCAGCTGGTAGCTGACTATCTTCGCTTGCCGTTCCCGCAACATTCAATTCTGCCCATCGGCTGCCCAGCCGTTTTTCAGGGCCACCAGCGAGTGGATCGAAAGCTCCCCAACGGAGTCTACGTTGTTCGCGACGGAAGAGACGTCCTGATTTCCGGATACCATCACCTTAGAGGGCAATTTCTCGCCGGGGGAGGCAGTCGCCTGCACCGCACATTTTTCCGTTCCATTGACGTCGAGGCCCCGGTTAGAGAAAACCTCTGCAAGTTCATCGAACATTCTGCAAAGCACCCATTTGCTTGCCGCCAAAATTGGGGCCAGCATGTGCAGGCTTATTTTGAATCGTCCAATCCAAACGTCCAGCTGGTCAAATACGAGGATCTGTTAAGCGATCCATTCGACACCCTATCATGCCTGTTCGAAGGTCTTTCGGGTCAGCCAATTGATGCACCGCGGCTCGAAGACTCGATCGAAAGATTCAGCTTTGAGGGACAAAAAGTATCCAAAGGCGAGAACGCTTACTTGCGAACAGGGCGAATGGGCGATTGGCTCAACCATTTCGATGCGGCATCGGCAGAATTGTTTCATCACTACTACGGAAAAGCGTTGACCCAGGCAGGGTATGAATCGGGGGCATCATGGCTTAGCAAAGTCAAACAGAATTCTGGGACCACATAGAGCTGAATGGGTGGCTTGAAAGCAAGGAATTCGAACCCCAGGCTCACCCCGTAGCCATCGCATGAGCAGATTTATCCGCAACCACCCCGCAGCAAACTCAGATGGTTCTGAGCCACTGCCGTTGTACGATCGCGCGATGGCTTTATTATTTCTGTTGCTGGTGGCGTCACTGCCATTCTTTTCCGTCCGCAACCCGGTATTAGTATTGTCGCCGCCGCTGATTTTGCTGCTGCTGATTTCGGGTATCGTGATGCTCAGGGCCGTCATGACTTTTCAGATGCCCATTTCCATCTCGCTGATCGATGGCTGCGTGATTGCTTATGTTGCATTGATCGTCGTGAATCTGGCCATCGTCCCCAACGCTGACGGGGCCAGGCTGGCGTTCGTCAAGACTCTGGTTTACGTGCTTGCCTACTTGTGCCTGAAGATGTCATTGCGAGATCTTTCGATTTGGCAGATTGCTAGGTCTGCTCGATACGGCGCTTCGCTGGGAACCATCCTGTTTTCCGCGGCCGTTGTCGGCTGTGTCGCCATTACGGGACGCGCCGGCGAATTAACAACATTCAACTACGCCAATTTTACCGGGACCATTTTTCGCTCGATCGATCAGGTTCTGGGAAGTGGTGCACCCGACGATTTTGAATCCAGGGACATCATGCGGAATGCCGTTGCCGAAGCATTTGCATTTTTCTTCTTGACGACGTTGGTGTTCCGTTTTGCCAGTCCCGCAAAGAACATGCTGCTGCAGCTGGCAAATATTATTCTCGTGGTAATCACGTTTTCGCGAAGGGCGTTTTTTGGGATCGCGATCGTGCTTGCGGGAAGCTCTTTTAAGGACATGCGCGGGTTAAAGAGAGGAGTGGTGGCTACCGTGATTGTCGCTGCCGTGTTTGCATCGACGTTCCTGCTTCAGGATGAGTCCTCCGAAAACAGATTGCTGGATGTCTCCGACAATTCTCGCTCTGAGATGTACGCTGACGGGCTCGAACTGTTCACAGAGAATCCAGTTTTTGGCACTGGGTTCGGTTCCAAGCTGGAACGAGGATCCTATGTTCACAATTTCGTCATTGGTAGCGGAGCGATGTTGGGAATGGCGGGTTTCCTGTTGGCGTTGACAATGTATTCGTCAGTCATCATCCAGTTTCTCAAGAGCCTGACCAATCCGCGAATCATCAATTCCGGCATCTTTCTTGTGATTCCGATTTTGGGCATGAGCGTGGGCGCAACCTTTGACGGCATCTTTACCGTAACCAGTTGGATAATTTTTGCATTGTTTTCAGCTTGCGAAGAGAAACAGGAGATGTCGCAATTCCAACACCGCAACGACCTGGTTGGTAACGTTGATTTTCACCCTCCTATCGCAACCTAGCCGGACGCCGCTGGCAGCAACATGAGTCGTCAAGCCGGTCATTCACAGCCAGACTTTCTGGTTATCGGAGGCATGAAGTGCGCGTCAACGACAATGCACTACGACCTTTCCTGTCATCCGCAAGTCGAATGCGGGAAGAAAGAGTTTTCGGCCCTCAAACTGCCGACAACCCAGGCCGCACTGGAGGCTTATGGGACAATTTTTCGAACAGCTGGGGAAGACCAATTGCTGGGGGAAGTATCCACGGCTTACAGCATGCTGCCCAACTCGGCAGGAGTTGCCGGTAAAGCTCGGAAAATCAATCCCGACATGAAAATCATCTATCTCGTTCGTGATCCGCTCAAGCGAACGATCAGCCACCACCAACACATGATTAACTGGAGCGGGGAAGGGCAAATGGATCCGGACATCAACATGGCCGTTGAGCATCACCCCGAACTGATCGGCTATAGCCGATACGCCATGCAGCTGCAGCCCTGGGTTGAATCGTTCGGTATCAGGAACATCCTGGTCTTAAGATTTGAAGATTACGTCAGCCAACGAAATAATGTTGCTAATCAAGTGTTCCGATTTTTGGACCTTGCAGAATTTGACATTCCACTGCTCGATTCGGGATTGAATCGTGGCGAAACGAGACGCTATGCGGGGCGGTTTATCTTGAAACTGTACCGCACGTCGCTGTTCAGAAACCTTGTGCAACCATTGGCCCCTGCCGGATTCAAACATACCCTTCGCAAACTGTTGCTTCGAAAGGCCACCGCGACTCGCATCGCCCCCACTGAGCAAACGGTTGATCGAATTCTGGCTGGCGTTCGTGACGATGCCAGGGAACTGCAAATGCTGCTTGACCGTGATCAACCGTTGTGGGATCTGGAAAATTCTCGCGCCGAAGTCATCGCCAGGAATCACCGTGAAACGGCTTAGAAAACTCGTTCGGCGAACGGTATTGGATGCCTGCTCGGCAACCGCCAGGTTGACGGGAAAATTCAACCAGCCTGCCGACGACATCAACGTGGTTCAGGTTGCACTGCTGCATCGCATCCAACCTCAGGAAGAACAACAGTTTGACGAATTTGTCGCTTGGCTGGTGAACAATTTCAACACCGTTTCCTACCGTAAAGCCATCGGCATTATCCAATCACGTGAGAACTGCGGCCCCACCATGGCAGTCAGTTTTGATGACGGGTTCAAAGACAACTTGCGGGCTGCCGAAATTCTCCATCGACATGGTGTAAGCGCCTGTTTTTTCGTTTGCCCGTCAATGGTCGGCGAGACCAATGAAGCTGCAATCAGAAAGTTTTCCTTTGAGAACCTGCAAAAGAAAGATGTGCGACGGTTCATGAACTGGGACGACCTCGAACGTCTCAAGTCCCTGGGGCATGAAGTCGGAAACCACACGATGGATCACGTCTACTTGATGGATCAAACCGACGACCAGTTCATCGAACAGGTCGGCACAGCGAAAGAGATTCTGGACGCAAAGCTTGGCGACACGCTTCATTTTTCATGGCCATTTGGAAGATATTCGCACTTCAAGCCGCAGTGGGTTGAAGTTGTTCTCGAGATGGGCCACCTCAGCTGTGCTTCTGGAGAACGTGGCGGGCACCGACCACAAGATGACCATGAGGGTCCCTATGCCAACGCCATTAAAAGAAACACGGTTGACATGGAATGGCCGTTGAGTCACTCGCAGTACTTCTTGACGCGTGAACTTTGGTAAACAACAGTTTTCGTCGTCATTTCGAATTAATTGTGGCAGCCTTTTGAAGCGTCAGTACTTACATCTGTTGGGAATTAAAGGCGGTGCCGCGATGTTGTTGTTTGCCAGCCAGGTTCTGCCTGCCTGGTGCCTGACCATTGACCAGTTTGGTGTCTGGTCCTATCTGAACTCGTTGCTGGTCATCCTGTCAGTGCTTGCCGTTTGGGGCACCGATCGGTACTGCCTGAAGAATGTCGCCATTTGGCGATCAGGCAAACGGGAAACGCGAGATCCGGGTGCCATAACGGATCCAGGGGAGTTAGTGAACCAGACGAGTGGCGCGCCCAAGGTAAAGAGAATGGTTTCGTCTGCTTACGCCGTGGTGCTAATCAACGTCATCATTCTATCGGTCGGCCTGCTGATCTGGCTTCCACAAAAGCTACCCAACGAATTCTCTTTTTCGCTGTGGTTTTTCCTGGCCTTCCTGCTGCTCTCGCGATCGCTGGCCATCTTGAGCAACGGCATCACCAAGGGAATTAGCCTGGTTGTTCTCTCCGAGTTACTGTTCAGTCTACTGCGTCCGTTGGTGTTCGCGGTTCTGGTCTTGATTGGTTATCTCGCATTCGGTTCATTTTCCTTGAACTGGTTGTTATCGTTTCTTGCGTTTTCGTTTCTGTTTTCGGCAATCGCTTGTCACTGGGTAAATTCCAGGAATTCAATCATCCCATCGATCGTTTCCGTGACTGCGACAAAGACGATTTATCGCTCTGCATTTTTCTTTTTGGTCATCAGCGTTGGCCTGCCAATCATGACCAACATCAATACGATTCAATTGGGGCACATGAGCTCGAAAGAAGAAGTCGCCCTTTACTCCACCGCCGCCAAACTCGTTAGCCTTGTCTTGTTGGGGCTGGTTTCTGCCAATCTGTTGATCGCTCCCAAATTAGGACCGTTGTTTCATCAACGACAAATCGCGGGGATGAAACGACTGATTCGACACAACAA
>CAZJEK010000117.1:1878-3172 GCA_964545005.1 uncultured Pirellulaceae bacterium | reverse complement strand
TCCGAGTTTGTGCTGATGGTTTTCGGGCCAGAATATCGACCCGCCGCGCCATTGCTGAGAACGCTCATGATCGGACAGGCCATTAGCGTCATTTGTGGTCCCGTCGTACTCACGTCCACCATGGTCGGCCTTCAGCGACACGCTGCGACGATTGTTCTTTCCGCTTGTGCCATCAACTGGCTGGCGTGCCTGATCCTGATACCACCCATGGGGGCAATGGGAGCCGTCATCGCCAGTATCATTGGAAGCGTAATCATGAACGTCTGCCTGGCCGTTTTGATCTATCGCAGCATTGGACTTGATGTGACGATGCTTAATTTGATCCGATGAATCAAGATCCTGGACGCGACAGATTCGAAGCCGTCGAAAATGGCCTGTTCTTCATCGTTGGCTGCGGACGATCCGGAACCACTCTCCTGCGTTCAATACTCGAC
This sequence comes from uncultured Pirellulaceae bacterium, assembly GCA_964545005.1. GTDB lineage: Bacteria > Planctomycetota > Planctomycetia > Pirellulales > Pirellulaceae > Mariniblastus. Next base: position 2,738 of record CAZJEK010000117.1, on the reverse strand, counting down.
GCTCACCCTCAGATCATGCTGCCCCACGAGACCAATTTTTTCACGGGAGTATCAAGAGGCCAGTTCGGAACGGAAGGCACATCACTTGACCAAAAATTAGAGGTCATATTTAAAAAGTGGTGGTTGATCGACCTTGGCCTTTCCGAAAATGCCATGGTAGCTGCTTTGGCGGGTCGAGAACCGAGTTGGAGAAACCTCTTTGTTGCGTTGTTGGCGTCGATCCCTACTGACCGCGAAGTTTCTTTGTTTGGAGAGAAAACAGTCCAGCACATCCGCTATGTCGCCCAGCTGAAACAGGAGTTTCCAGCATGCCGAATCATTCAGGTAATCCGCGACCCGAGAGCAGCGTTTGCATCGTTCCGAGCAGCAAAACTTGGCAACAATCGACTTTGCCGATTTATCGATGATTGGTCATTTGCAGCAACCGTTGACCGGGAACTCCACCGCTCGGCGCACTACCTTCGCGTAAAATTTGAAGATCTGGTCACGAATCCGGAGCCAAACGTCCAGAATATCTGTGAGTTTCTGGGCGTCGATTTTGCCAGTTCGATGATGTCATTTCACGAACGAAAAGTGGCTGGCTACTCTCCCGAGCAAGCTCACCACGAAAACAGCCGGAAACCCGTGTTCACCAGCTCAGTCGACAAATGGAAAAACGAATTGTCAATCAACCAGCTTGGAATGCTGGAGGTTTACCTGGCCGATGGCATGAACCGGCTGGGCTATCAGCTGACCGGACAATCCGCTCCGCTGCCCGGCGTACAGATGTTCGCATCTAAAATCGGTGATTTGTTTTCACGCAACCTCGTTCGGCGTCCGAAGCAGTTATGGAAGATGTTGCGCGCCCGGAGAAGGCAGAA
>CAZJEK010000117.1:0-1868 GCA_964545005.1 uncultured Pirellulaceae bacterium | reverse complement strand
TTCAATGCGACGTCGCTCCGACCGGGAGGCGGGTTGACGGTATTGCTGGGGATCCTGCAAGGTCTCCTCAATCAACCCGACCTGCAAGTCAACGCACACGTGATCTGCTGCGCTACCGAAACCGCCGACGCGGTCCGTCAACAGGGCTTCGCGCAAGTCAGACTAGAGTGCGAGCATGCTTCGACCGCCAAACTGCAAGTCTGTGTCAACACCCGGCTCTGCAAAATCGTCAACCAACAACAACCCGATCTGTTTTTCAGTATCAACGCGCGGGTACCCGGCATCCGTTTCCCCCAGCTGGTCTACCACCTCAATTTGCTCCGCTTCTTGCCCGTTGACCGGTCACGCGGATGGAAACACGCTGTTGCCGAATGGTTGAGAAATCGGGCGGCCAAACAAGCGTTACTCCATGCGGATGCCAATGTGTTCGAATCTCAATACCTGCAGTCAAAAGCTCAACAAGTCGCCCAACCGAGAAAACGCTCCGAAGTCATTTACATCGGGTTGCCCGACCAGTTGATCGACGTCAAACTGCAGTCCATGGCCGGCCACGATCAAGGCAGCAATGATCGCCGGCATCCCGCGCCCACACTTATTTCGATCACCAATCACAACCCACACAAAGATAACCGTACGTTGATCCGGACATTGCACGCGCTGGTGAAACGCGAACCCCAAATCGATTGGCAACTCAAAATTGCCGGCAGCCTGTTCCCGGAACAATGGAGGCCGGTCAAGGAACTGGCCAGCCAACTTGGCGTCGCCGACAGAATTCAATGGCTGGGATTTCTCACTCAGGAAGAACTCACGAACCACCTGGTTTCTGCACTCTGCCTGGTATCCACCAGCCGCATCGAATCATTTTGCATGGTGGCGTTGGAATCGATGGCTCGCGGTTGCCCCGCCATCGTTGCAGATGCGTCTTCGATGCCGGAAAGCGTCGGGGATGCGGCGCGACTGGTACCGCCCGGGGATCATGACGGGTTCGCCGATGCCGTGATTGACCTCTATCGCGATCAACCATTACGCACGTCGCTGATCGCGAGAGGATTTGATCGGATTGACAAGTTTCGGTGGGATCGCTGCGGCCAGGAATTTGCCCAATTGATCTTGGAAGTGACCGCCGATTGGACCCCTCACAAGTCTTGATTGTCGACGGGCTCAGTTGCTGAATATCCCCAGCAACATCCACAGCCGGGAGGTTTGGCGGAGTTGGTCTTCTTCAGCGACCAGGGAGTTGCCGGCTGTCCGTGCGTCCTGAACTCGGTCTAAAGCTCGTTCGACGAATCCATCGAGTGACTGTTCGATGGATCCATTGTCAGCCACAATTTTCGAGAAGCTGGATTCGGTGTTTTCGTGAGCGGCGTTTCCCATGCAGCCAATTCCTGGAGGTTGAGCGAGTAAGGATAAACAAAAATAGCTCGCGAAGATTTGCTCGGTGCGGATTATGTTAACGGGGGCCAGGAAATTTCCTGCCGCGTCCCAATCGGTTTTCGGTTCCCGAGTGAACCTGACCGCTGAGCCCATGTCCTGCTACTGATGAATGGTCGTTTTGCCATCAACGCTCGAGAGGAAATCCCGAAGGCTACTAAAGTCGACCGTTGAATTGGTCGAAATTGGAATACGCGGGTCATTCGTTTTATGCCGAGTGGACGCTGGTTGCAAATTGGGGCGGCTTGGTCGTTCCAGGTTGGCAAACGAATCACAGGATTTCACCTGAAAATTCACCCCAGACTACCCAAACGGCTTGACCGTTAAACCCAAACGCGATAGCGTTACAGAACATTGACGGCGTCGTGGCCAAGTGGCTAAGGCAGCGGATTGCAAATCCGCCATCGCGGGTTCGACTCCCGCCGACGCCTCTCACC
>CAZJEK010000116.1:0-16047 GCA_964545005.1 uncultured Pirellulaceae bacterium | reverse complement strand
GCCATGGTTTATCAGCGCCCGCCAACCGGCCAACTATCTAGGGGTTGTGACTGGCGTTCAACCTAACGACTGGAAGCCCGCCTTTGGTTGGGGACGCCCCAATCGACCGTTCTACGTTGATGCGACCGGAGCTCGTGTTTCAACCAAACATCACTCGGAACTCGATGGCATGATGATCACCCGTCGTCCCGAGAAGGCTCGAATTTCACAAGGTGGAATGGGAGGTCCCGTTGGATTCGGCAGCTGCACCGACGGCAGTTCGAACACGCTCCTGTTTGGTGAAGCCGAACCCGATCCTGCTTTGGCAGCCGAAGCCGCCACCCAGGAAAACCAGAACACCGGCCGGAAAGACCACTGGGCTCTGGGCGGTGACGACTTCGACAACTGGGAAGGTACCGACTGGTCCGAACAAGGTGGCTCGACCGCCGTCGCCATCAACTACCCCAAACCCGTAGACGCCAGATACAGCGATGCCAGCCCCGAATGGGCAGCCTACGAAGTGAGCTTTGGATCGAACCATCCCGGTGGTGCGACTTTCGCTCGAGCTGATGGATCAACTGTATTCATCAACGACAACATTACGCCCATCACGTTCAGCGCGCTGGGATCGCGAAACCTGGGCGAAGTTATCGGTGAGTATTAATCATTCGCAAGATAGTCAGATGCAATTTCAAGCGGGAGGTACATCAAGACGTATCGCAAAACCTCAGATTTAACACCTCAGTTTTTACACATTGATTTTTGGAAAGCAGAAATGACCCTCTTTATCAGACGAGTTTTGATTGCGGCGACACTCGTTGTTGTCGCCAGCCTGACGCCCATCGCGTCTGGGCAAGTAGTTCAAATCGCCTTCGATGACTTTGAAGGCCTGACGATGGAGCCCTTCACGCTCGATTACAGCAACCCCTATTTCCTCGACGGAACGGATTACACCAAAACCTTCCCGACCGGATGGACACTCGACAACTCGGGTAATGGATATGACAACTCGACGATGCCGCCGGAATTTGATGGCTGGTCGTTGATGGACGTTGCTTCCTGGATCGGTCATGCCGATGTTCAGGCGGGTCGTGATCGCTGCTTCTTCGGTAACACCGGCCGCAACGTTTGCCTGGTCGCCGACCCTGATGAAGCAGACGATGGCGGCAATGCTGACATGGGCAGCCCAACCAATCCGTTGTACAACTCGTACATCACCCGAACTTACGACATCACTGCTGCCGACAACGCAACACTGTCGATTTCGTTTGATTACGACTTCGTCTGCGAAGACACCCAAACAGGCGTTGCCGAAATCTCTTTCGATGGCGGAACGACCTGGATTCCGTTACTGGAGATTGACTCGACTGTGGACTCGGGCGTTTTCAGCACCGATCCTGGCGTTGGCAGCCAAGGTACTTTCGTCGCCGGGACTGATTTTACCGCCGATTTGACAGCGACCGAATTGCAACTGCGATTTGGTTGCATCGAAGCCAGTAACGACTGGTGGTTCGCGGTTGACAACATTTCTCTGGATGACACCAACGGCAACATCTCGTTCGAAGATTTCGAAGACGCTTCGATTCTGGCCAACATGGTTGCTTTCGATGCTGTTAACGGTGGTCCGACCGAACCTTTTGATCCATCGGACGGTACCGACTGGACCCGCACGATTCCGAACTGGTCGGTCATCAATGATGGCACCGCTGATCGCCCCACCAAGCAAATGTACCGCTTCAGCCAGGAAGAAGCCTGGAACGGCTGGGCTGTCGTCGATAGCCAATCCTGGTTTGACCAGCAAGGCGATCAACAACGCGACTTCTTCCCCGGTCTGGAGAGTCGCAATTCCGTACTGCTGGTCGATGGCGACGCCCACGACGATGACCTGGTTCCACTGGGTGAAGGCGAAACCGGCCCACCCGAAGGCGAGAAACAGTTCAACTCGTTTGTTCAACGAACTTACGACATGAGCGGTTTCGACAACACGACCCTGGAACTGGAATTCGACTGGGACACTCGTCTGTATGCTAACCAGCGATTCCTGTGCGAAGTCTCGTTCGACTACGGTCAAACCTGGACCACCATCCTGGACGTCGATTCCGATCGTCTGGATCTGGTTGATGGATTGCCAGAAGAGCCCGATTACGAACTCACTCTGTTCGACTTCCTCTACTACGACAACAACAGCAATGGCTATGTCGACGAAGACGGCGAAGATGTGGTGAACACATTTGCCGGAGCCCAACAGTTTTTCTTCGGCGATGCTCTCAGCGATCTGCCAGCGAACAAAAGCAACACGCTGACCGTTCGATTCGGATGTCTGGACACGGGCAATGACTGGTGGGCAGCTGTTGACAACGTCAGAGTTTCGGCAGAGATGCAGTCCTACCGCATGGGTGACTCGGATGACGATGGCGACGTTGACTTCGTCGACATCGACGGATTCGCTTCCGCCCTGTTCGGCGTAGCGCCATACGATCCTCGATACGATTTCGTCGCTGACGGCGTGATCGACTTCCTGGACATCGATGGCTTCGCCGCAGAGCTGTTCCTTGGCGACTAACACAACAAGTTTTTCTTCATTTTATTGACAACTAGGATTTTTAAACATGAAACGTTTATGTTACGCGTTAGCGTTGTTGGTTGCAGTCTGCTCAACCAGTCAAGCCGATATTCTCATCGGAACTGACTTGGCAGATGCCCAATCTGGTACGGCAGTAGATTTGGAATTAGGCACCACGACGACCTTGGAAATCTGGCTCGCTGGCGACGCCGACCAGAACATTCGTGCCATCTCGTTCAACTGGAACAGCGACGCTGCTGGTATCGTGAATTCCAGCAGTCTGGTCATTGATGATGTCAATGGACGCTGGCCGCTGAACAACCTGGGCCAGGGTGATCCCACTGCCGAATCAGGTACCGGTCTGTTGTTGGACGATGTTCAATTGGCAACCTTGGGTTCATTTGCCGGTACCGGAGTAACTTTCACCAACGGCGACCCAGTCCGACTGGGGACCGTTGACATTTCCGCTGACAACTTGGGGACTGCGATCACCAACTTCAGCGATGGCTCCAATGGCGTCCTCGACGCCAATGGTGTTGTTGATGGGTTCGCCGTCGGCGGACGTACGTTCAATGTTATTTCAGCCGTTCCCGAGCCAAGCGCCGTTGCGTTGCTGGGGATGTTTGCTGGGATTGCAACGTTGCGACGTCGACGTTCTTAGAACGTAACAAGTTGTGATTTAAGAGATTTGCCTCGGAGGGCGGCAGCAATGCCGCCCTCTTTTCATTAAGGAGAAAACCAACAATGCTCACAATCAAACAGCGCGCGCTTGCTTTGACCGGCTGGATTGCCCTGCTGGCCTGGCCGGTGGCCATCGCCGCCCATGATGGACCTGATCCAGTCGCGCACTGGAAGTTCGACCAGACTTCCATCAAAGACAACGCTCTGATCGCTCGCCTTGGTCCCGACATCGCATTCAACAGTCAACCGCGATTGCACGAAGATCCCCTCGGAGAATCGGTGGTCTTTTCGGGCGACTCCATGGAAGGCACGATCGCCAAAGATTTTCGGGGCATGACGATCATGCCTGAAAAAGACATCACGATCTCCGCCTGGGTTGCGATCGAAAAACCGATCGACTGGGGCGGAATCATTACCTGCTTTCAGGACAACGGGAACGCAGAATCCGGTTGGGTGCTGGGCTATCGAAACAACCACTTCACTTTCGGCATTTCCTCTGAGGGAGCCGATGATGGCGACGGCAAAATGACTTACCTGGACAGCAAAACACCATTTGAGCCAGGCAAAATGTACCACGTCGTCGCCGTTTATGACGGTGGCGAGATGCAGCTGTATGTGAACGGAAAATTGGAATCCAGTTCCGTCCAACAATCTGGAAAAATCCTCTATCCCGAATCCGCGCCATTCGTCATTGGTTGTTATCACGATGCCAACGAGTTTTCTCCGATGAAAGGACGAATTCGCGAAATTCAGCTCTACGACCTCGCCGCCAAACCAAAATGGGTCGCGGAGGAATTTGAACACAACCGCAAAGTCGCGGCCCTGCCAGGCTTCGTCTACAACCCAGCCAAAGAGTTCGTCGTCAAGCCATACCTCCAATACGGAACACTCGACGGCATGACCGTCTGCTGGCGATCGGCAAAAAAATGCAAGGGCAAGCTGCTGTGGGGCGAAGACGCCAGCTGCGAAAATGTGATCGAAACGACCGAGGCCAGTGAAATCTCAAACGCCCGAATTACGGGCCTGCAACCAGAGACACAATATTTCTATCGAGTGCAGTCACAGAATGCCAAAGGCGAAGAAATCCTCAGTGACGTGGCAACCTTTCAAACCGCCGCAAAACCAGAAACCCCCTTTGCATTCGCGGTCATTGGCGATACCCAACACAACCCCAAGGTATCCGGGCCGATCGCCGAATTGGCCTGGGCTCAGCGACCCAACTTTGCGTTGCACGCAGGGGATCTGGTTGACAAAGGGAAGATGAGTGACGACTGGATCGATGAGTTTTTCTCGTCCATGCATCCGTTGATTTCACGGGTACCGATGTACCCTGTGCTGGGCAACCACGAACAGAACGCCCAGAACTACTTTGACTACATGGCGCTTCCCGATCCGGAGTACTATTACCAGTTCAGTTATGGCAATGCTGACTTTTTCATGATCGACTCCAACCGCAAGGTCGATCCCGAGAGTGAACAGTACCAATGGCTGGACGAGGCCTTGGGGAAATCGACCGCGACCTGGAAGTTCGTCTGCCACCATCACCCACCCTATTCGTCCGATGAAAATGACTACGGCGATCTCTGGAAAACCAACAAGAGTACTCGCGGCGATACACGCGTCCGAGCCCTGGTTCCTTTGTACGACAAACATGGGGTCGACATCGTTTGGAATGGTCATATCCACTCGTACGAGCGAACCTGGTCGCTGCTGAACAATCAAGCGGTCGACCAGGGAGGCACGATCTACATGATCACCGGTGGCGGTGGCGGTGGACTGGAAACACCAGGTCCCTACCGGCCCTACTTCCAGAACAATGTGCGCCGCGGCCATCACTATACGATGGTCGCCATCAACGGCAATCAGCTGGAGTTGAAGGCCTTTTCAATCGACAACAAACTGTTTGATTCAGTGAAGATCGAAAAGAAACAAATGACGGTTCAACAGGGAATCGCAAAAGAGTGAAACTCACTCTAACGAAAGTGGCTTGGCAATTCGCGCATCGAGTGAATTAAAATCCAGGCCCAGTAACTTGGCAACGGTTGCGGCCACCTGACCCTGGGTGGCCGCGACATGTTTGACCAGCCCTTTGGCAGGAACATTGGGTCCCCAGACGGCAATCCAGATTTGATCAGATCCAGGCAAGTCCGATCCATGATTCTTCCAACCTTCCCGGCCGTCGCCACGGCCATGATCGGTCGTGATCACGAATGCCGTGTTGTCTTTGTATTGCGGTAGCGACTGCGTCAACAATTCAAGTTGACGGATCATGTCGTCGTTTGTTCTGGCTGATTCGAGGTACAAATCGTACCTTCCCGCGTGAGCCCAGTCGTCTGCTTCGCCCAGCGCAACGTACAAAACTCTGGGTTGTTTAACCTTCAAGTATTCTACTGCCCCTCGAAACGTAAACGCATCGTAACGAACGCCTTGCCAATAGCGGGGCAGCTGTTGCGAGACCATTCGATAGGCATTCCTGTCCTGCTCGTTTTCAAAATGCTCCAGCGGTTGCCAGCCAGCGTTGACCGGTATTCCGCTACGCTCGCTGTTGATGATGTAGGGAAACACGTCCCACGAACAAAAAGCCGCTACCTTTCCTTGAAATCCATCCTGCCGGTGAAGCCACTCCAGGACAGTCACGTTCTGATTGTTGACCTTGTCATTGGAATCAATCTTTTTATCCGGAAAGCCACACAGGATTTCGTTATAACCGGGATAAGAAAAAAACCGTCCGTTCTCTACCGTGACCTGCGACCGCTGGGATGGGTCACCAAAAACCTGCCCGCGCTGGGCGATTGATTTCCAGAAATAGGGCATCAGCAATTCGCGCCTGCGTTTCGGGTCAGGATCAAAAAACTTTTGGTGAGTCAGCTTGGGATCGTCCACCTGGCCAATTTCCTTGTCGATCAGCCGTTGTTCTGCACCGCCAAAGAGCTCCTGCCAACGCAGGCCATCCAGTGAAATCAGAATGACGTTGTCGACGGTGTGGGTCTGAGCGTGGGCTGAAGATGCGAATGACAACAGCAAAAAAAACAAGATAGCGAATCGACTCAGTGAAGATAGCGGCATTGGAATGGCTCGGTAAATGATGGTTGATGGTGTGTTAAACCTTGATGGAAGTTTCGCAATCGTTGGGAGAACGATTGACGTTGCAAATTGTCGCTGTTCGCTCCGCGAGAGTTTTTTTCGTCGACACCCTCCCGCTCGCGGGAGGGTCGAGCCACAGCGAGGGGAGGGTTTATGAAAACCCTCTCCGGCCCTGATAGGCCGACTCTCGCAAGGAAGAGTATCTACTCCAGCCAGCCGAAAAACAGGGACAGGATGGACAAGATTCATTTGATCAAAAAGATGCGTTTTGCAGAAAACGAGTCAATCGACAACTCAACCACACAACGGCATTAAACATCGGGTTTGGCCAAGTCGGCTTCCAACAAGCATTGAAACTCATCTGGAAAGTTTACCGACACCCGCGCGTGAACCGCGCCTTGACGATCGAAGAATCGCTGAGTTCCCTCGGTTGTGAACACGCCTTCGTGCCAGATATTTGGATGAATATACAAGCCGCAACTTCCGTCGAACCAGAAGTTAACAAAATCCTCCGGCTGCACATCGTCCCCGGGCAGTGCCAGCGGAACGACAAACGGTTTGGGATCCAGCGGATAGAACAGCTGGCCACCATCGGGATGGTAATTCGCGTGCCACATCAGGACTCGTTCAGGGACTTGCTCGTGGTCATCCGCAGCCGATTCGGGCGGACAGTTGTACCCCAGCACATAGTGGCCTCCCACGGCCTCGTTGGAACCCATCAACAGATCGCCGCGCCAGGAGCTATGAAAAATGCCTTCTGTGGTCCCGCCTTCGTTACCGCAGTCTTCGTCGACCTTTCGCCAACCTTGAGCCGGCCAGCGAACAATCTCGATCGGAAACGCATCGTAGTCACCCTTGATTAGCAGACCGTAGCCTTCGAGCGATTTGTCGCTGGCCATCACTGTCTTGATTTTTCGCGCGGGTAATCCAGCCGGTATTTCCGGGTTGAGGTAATCGATAATTCCGGAACTCATTTTCATCCACCTGCATTCAGTCGGTCAGAATTGTTCAGTTCAAGCTGCCATTAGTCAGCCAATTGCGGCCGTAGTATATGACACGCATGTTAAGGAACGATTCAAGGGATCAACCTGCCAGCCAGAGTTCGCGAATCGTCTTATCGGTTTCGCAATTTGACATCTGGCGACAGGAACAGGAAGCGAATGCCTGGAATCTGTGGTGCTTTTCCTCGGCCTCCACTTTTTTTTGAAAAAACATTCCCAGGGTGTCGGGCAAGTGAATCGGAACGGCATGGACAAGTTGTGGGGCCAAAGTCCTCCGAAAACTTGAACCATGATAAAACAGGAGAATTGAAGATGAATCGCTCACACTTAATTGCAGCAGCCTTAGCTACGGTACTATTTGCCGGATTCAATCAAGCCAACGCCCAAACCACAACCACTGTCGCCGTTCCTCCGCCAGGGGGCATTTATCAGCCCGACTATGGCAACCAGACGTTTTCGATCGGGATTGAGGGGATGGATGTCGGCAATGCAGTTGAAGTACGACAGGTATTCATGGGCACGGCGGCCCACCGACTGGGCTTGGAAGCAGGAGACCGAATTCTCAAAGTCAACGGTCGAATGACGCCTAACCTGGCCTCCCTACGTCAGGCAGTAACCGAGGCAGGACGGAACAGCGGCGGTCATATCGCGGTCTTAATCGACAACGTTCGAGCTCGACGAGGTGAATATGGAGCCCAACGATTCGTAATCCACTCAACCCAGGTCGATCGATCCACCATCGTGCCCCCGGCATTTCCCAGCAGTCCTTCGATCCCCAGCGGCCCGATGATCGTGACCCCCAACCAGATCGATGGCTACAATCCGAATACAGGCCAGCTGCATTCCTCCAACGTCCAAATCGATCACTCTGCAACGGATCCTTATCGCGAGTTTAGCCGCGACAATGGAACCCGCCGCTATGTCAAACGACCCATTTACGATACCTACGGAAATCTGGTCGGATTTCAGGAAGGCGAAGTCTGGAATAACTCGCTGACCGGACAAGAACATGGCGTGCTGAATAACACTACCGTCGACCAGAATGGCAACGTTCACCAGCAGCGTCAGATCACCCGACAGATCATCGACCAGTAAACGGACACCAGTATCGGACCAACTTCGCTTGTGGCCTCGAATTGACCCGAGGCCACAATTTTTTCGTTTGCAATTCGTCAGCCGACAAATCGCGGGGATCATGGCGACAAACGAACGAATCGACTGGACCATCAGCCGTTTGGTTCGAATCCCGCTTCGGACCATAACGCTCGAATTCGATTCAGCTTTCGTTCGACCGTCCGAACGGCTATGTCCAGGCTGGCTGCAATTTCTTCGTTGCTAAATCCTTCCAGTTTTTTGATCGCAATGGTCTCGAGGACCTGATCGTCCAACTTGGTAAGCAATTCACGACACTGAAGCGTGACATCTTCGGCCAATTCCGGCGATGGTTCCGGGCCTAAAATATTTGCCAGACCGAAGCGTGATTGGTCAGCCTGGTTCGCAAAAATCGATTCTCCACGGACTTGCCCACCGCCACGTTTTTCAGTCATGTTGGACCGTATTGCCTTGCTCGCTTTACGGGCTGTAATGGTTAACAACAATTTCCATAGATCTTCACGGTCATTGAGATCTGGGAATCGCCCTGCCTCGATACCGGCAAACAGGCTGTTGAGTGCATCCGTCGCAACGTCTTCCTCGTCCAAATGTCGGCGTGGCATGCTCCGCAATTTCTTGCGAGCCACGGTAACCAATTTTTGGTAATAGTTGTTCCAGATTTTGGAAGTGTTTTCGCGCTCAGCGCCAGCCAATTCACGAATCCAGATGGTGATTTCATCTTCTCTATTCATACCGCAATTATAGTGCGGTCAACTCATCGCAACAGCATTTTTAACGACAATCGTTTGGGGTCCTATGCGATTGGGCGTTCTGTTTTCTGCCCCGCAATGGAGGAATCTCAAGACCGTTTGACGTGCGTCTTCACTCCCGTTCAGAAGACCCCATTTAGTTTCAAGAAAATCAGAAAATCGTTGACGGGTAACAGCGACGAGAAGGCATGAACCAACAGTGCGACGTCACCACCAATCATTGGGGTTAGCACTCGGGCAGTCTCGCAACTGACCGGACGAGCCGGAGTGGCACCCCGCTACCAGGTTTTGACCTTCACAAATTTCAAGTCTGTTACTTTCTCACTTTCAAAAAGGAAAACACAATGTTTACTGCCAAGAAAGCTCTGTTCAGTGGACTCGTCCTGCTGTCAATCTGTCTCACCTCGTCATCGGCCCAGGCCCAAAACGAATACGGGCGAGATGCCTGGATGGCGTCTTTCCGAACGTTGAACGACGCCTACACCTATCGAAATTCCAGGAGCGGAGTTCATCGTGCGATGTATACACACGCGACCACGTCGTACTACAACGTTGTCAATGCGATCGAGCGACCGACACGCACAAACTGGTACTATGCTACGCTGTGGAGTTACTACACTTACTACTACGCTTGGCATGCTGCCAACCAGGATCTGCAACGGGGATACTATCTCGTACCGCCAAAAAGCGTTCAAGTCAGAGACAACGCCCTGAAAATGTTCCAGGCCTGCCTGAGATACTATCAGAACGGATAGCAATGATCCCTTGGACAGGCCGAGATCCCCTCGGCCTGTTGTTTCCATTCGATTTACGATCACTCATCGCGAGTGGTCTTTTTCATGCGCGCGATGGGTACCGAAATAGCAAGTTTTCGTTTGCTATAACTATAGATCGTAACTTGCCCGTGACGGTAGATTTACGATGGTGCGACGATCATCGCTGGAAGCAACCGCCAATGATCAGTCCATCTCGACGCAGACAAGTTTCCACCTTCCAACAGGCCCGCACCGATGACCGATGATTCAGCAGCCATTGACAAGCTTTGTGATCAACATGAGCAGGAATTGAGAATTGGCAATCGCCCCGAGTTGCCCCCAATCCTGGAACAGGTTTCCGAGCACGCCCGGCCGGAATTACTACGCGAGTTGCTAGCGCTAGAAGCAGAATTGCTGAGTGCCGAAGAACAACTGCAACGGCTAAGCGGTATCCGCGAACAACTACCCGGTTTTAAATCGGTGATTGACCAAACGCTGGAGAGTTCCCAATCAGATGCGTCATGGCATCAATCCACCGCACAACGTCCAGCGCCGGAGACAATCGGCCAGTACCAAGTGCTGGAAACCATCGGCGAAGGAGGCATGGGGACTGTTTACCTGGCCCAACAACATGAACCGGTCAAACGAAAGGTTGCGCTAAAAGTCATCAAGGCTGGACTCGATTCAACGCAAGTCATTGCTCGGTTCGAGGCAGAACGACAAGCCCTTGCCATGATGGACCACCCGTCGATTGCCCGCATCATCGAGGCGGGCACCACGGACTTGGGACAACCTTATTTTGCAATGGAATGGATCCCGGGAGTTCCGATTACGCAGTATTGCGACAACCACAGACTATCGGTTGCAGAACGTCTCGAACTCTTCCGCGTGGTCTGTGATGCGATCCAACATGCGCATCAAAAAGGAGTCATCCATCGAGACCTGAAGCCGGGCAATATTCTGGTTGCAGAAAACAACGGGCGGGCCGTTCCGAAAGTGATTGACTTTGGCTTGGCCAAAGCTCTTGATGCGACCCAGAAGCTAACGGACAAAACGTTGTTTACCGAATTTGGTCAAATCATCGGGACGCTTAAGTACATGAGCCCGGAACAAGCCGAGATTGATGCCTCGGACATTGATACCCGCAGCGACATTTACAGCTTGGGCGTGGTGCTGTTTGAATTACTAACCGGAAGCACTCCAATCGATGGAGCCATACTCCGCGAAAGAGCGATTCTTGGGGTCCTCGAGCAAATTCGCGAACAGGAAACACCCCGACCCAGCAGTCGGCTTTCGACCAACAAACAATCTCTTGCCGCCGTCACAGAACGACGGCGAATTGATTTGCGAACGTTGACCAATATTCTCTCCGGTGATCTCGATTGGATTGTGATCAAGGCACTCGATAAAGACCGGCGACGCAGATATGAGTCGTCTGCTGCTTTGGCTGATGATATCCAGCATTTTCTCGACAATGAACCGGTGACAGCGCGACCACCATCGGCCGCCTACCGGTTCAAAAAATTTATCCGCAAAAACAGGGGTCTTGCTTTAGCAACCACAGCAATCTTGCTGGCGCTCATTGCTGGCGTCATCGGCACAAGTTCGGCAGCGATCTGGGCAATAAGCGAATCACGAACGTCAGCCAGACTTACCCGAGAGGCCGTTAATCGAGCCCGAGAATTGGAATTGGTCACGGATTTTCAAGCTTCTCAATTATCCGACATTGATATTCAATTGATGGGAACCCAACTGTATGCCTCGCTCTTAAATAGTGTTTCTCCGGACGATCGTGAAAAGCTGAAGATTGCTCTTGGCCCAATCAACTTTTCCAGCATCGCCAAAACGACCCTGGAGTCAAATCTCTTCAATCGAACCCTGGAAACGATTAATCAAGACTTCGGCGATCAGCCGGTTTTGCAGGCCAAGTTGCTCCAAACCACAGCCTCGACCCTGTTCGATCTCGGATTGCTGAATGCCGCCCTGAGCCCCCAACGGCAGGCCCTTGAGAATCGCCGAAAACACCTGGGGACTGATAGTCCAGTTACGTTGGAATCGATTGAAAATCTGGGTTTATTGCTGACTGAGTTGGGCGAATTCGAAGAAGCCGAACAACTGCTCTCGGAAGTTCTGACCATTCGACAACAACGTTTGGGCAAAAACGACGAAGAGACCTGGAAGGCGGAAAACAACCTCGGGTCACTCATGCTGGCATCCCAGCGTTTCAGCGAAGCAGAAAAACTATATCGCAGTGTTCTCGAAAAAAGCCTCCAACAACACGGCCCGTTGCATTTGAACACAGCCACCGCCAACAGCAACGTTGCCTTGGCGTTGGCAAAACAGAATCAGCCCGAAGAGGCTCGCAAGTACGGCCTCGAGGCGTTGAATGCGAGGATCGACCTGCTTGGTGAAGAGGACCCACTGACGTTGACGTCGCAAACGAACATGGCCACCTTGTTGATGCGACAAGGGAACTTTGCTGACGCCGAACCAATGCTGCGAAAGTCAGTCGCGATCGGCAAACGCGTGCTCGGTGATACTCACCCCGAAACCTTGTTGTCGCTCAACAATTTGGGCGCTTGTTTGACTCGATTGAAGCAATTCAAAGAGTCAGAAACAGTATTGCTGGAAACGCTAGCCGGTCGAAACTCGGTACTGGGCGAGTACCACCCGCACACCAATTCAACGTTGGACAACCTCGGCTATCTTTATTTCCAGATGGGAGAAGTGGACAAGGCGAAGGCCAAAAAGTTGCAAGCAGTAAAAGCGTTGCGCACCAGTTTCAAACTGACACATCCTTTGACATTGAATTCAACATTGAGCCTTGGCCGGATGCTGGAAATGGTGGACGATCACGCCTCCGTTGAGGCTTTGCTGACGCCCTATGAGACAGTTTCTGAGGACAAATTGCATCCGATTCCGCCTACGATCCTGGCTGCTGTCCACTTTCAGCTCGCGAGCGCGCGACTTAATATCGGCGACACCCAGAAGTTCCCTGCCACGGTTGCTAATCTGGAATCCTTGTACCCATTGCTGACCGCTGTGGAAGGGCCTCCGATTGAGGAGGCCAAGACGTGCTGTGAACTGCTAGTTCAATTATACGAGTCATGGGATCAAACGGAGCCAACAGCAGGCCACCGGGCCAACGCCCAAAAATGGCGGGACAAGTTGGCAACCGACAACGAGCAAGGTCGCTAAGCAGGGTGGGCCGACTCAAAGCTGGACAATCCAAATAGTGAGTTGGTACTGCTGGACTGTTTTTCACGATTGGGCCGCTTCTCAAGTGCCTGCGCGTTGGCTGTCTTCGTACGCATGTCGGGACCTGCAATCTCCAGGGCAGCGAACAACCACATCAATCCAATTACGGGAAGCAATGGGGAAATACTCGCCAGCAGAATTGCGTAGCCGATGACTTTGGCCAGTGCATTGATGGTGCTCATTTCATTCTCCGGTCTGGGTTCAACTCAAGCGGGATTGCTCGCACAATTCTGTATTCCCAAATCCGGACCACTCCCGACAGCCAATCACAAATTTCCAGCCTTATTCCGCCAGTTGCTGGGCAAGATGGGTTCGTGTTCGGCACCGAACCATTTAAATCAGTCTTCTCTTCTCGACTGCGGTACAATCAAAGCGGCGATCGCCCAACGATTTCTGACAATTGTTGCAAAATCACTACGGGGACAAAGCCTACGGGATTCGCAACAAAAAATGTCCTTCAACCAATGGGCACAAGTTTTTCGAGGCTCGGCCGCCAGTTGTGAACGCATACACCGAATTGACTTTGATGAGGAAAATTCCCGATGAAATCGATCGAAATAAAACCAGGCTTGATTAAAGCCTGCATTCTGACCGTGGCAATTGTTTGTGCCAGTAGCATTTGCCTGGGCCAGCAAGGTCAGCCAGACAGCGGCACGTGGAAATCACTGTTCGACGGAAAGTCGCTTGATGGGTGGAAAAAAGTTGGCTCCGATGATTCGAAATGGGAAGTGGTTGATGGCGTCATCCAGGGGTCGGGGCGGCCGTCAATGCTGGTAACAACCGGCGGCCCGTACAAAGATTTTCGCTATCGCGTGGAAATGAAAATTAACGATGGCGGCAACTCGGGATTATATTTTCGCACCAAACCCGAACCAGGCTTCGTGGACGGATACGAAGCGCAAGTCGACAGCACTCACACCGATCCGATTCGGACGGGTTCGATCTACGGGATGTGCCACGTCTATCAAAAACTGGTCGAACCGGATACCTGGTTCACTTATGAGATCGAGGTTCGCGACGATGTCTGGCGTGGTCGTGAAATGACCCGGATTAAAGTCACCGTCGATGGCAACGAATTGTACGAATACCTGGATTTTGAAAAAACGTTTAAAGAAGGTCACTTCGCATTCCAACAACATGACCCCGGCAGCCGCGTCAGTATCCGTAAGGTCGAAGTCATTGACTTAGGTAGTGACGATGCTGACGATCAACAGCCACAGGCGTCTGACCAGCAACCAGAAGAAGACTTGCCGACGAATGTAACAATCGAAAAGCATTCGCGGCGCGATGCAAACCGCTTTTTCAAATTCGTCAACGTCCCGGCTCCATCGGAAACCGATGCGGGCAACCTGGCAACGGTGACACTGGTCCGAGGGCAAGCCGACGCCAATGCTGCAGACGTTACCGCATTGCAGGATGGAAGTTTACCTGCACAGGAAGACCAGCCGTCGGCGAATTTTTTTCTCGCCGGCACGCGCCCGGGTTGGTTGGTCGAAGGTATCGCCGACCATCTCCGCTGGTACCAATTCGAACCCGTCCAAAAGCGCCGCCGAGTTAACTGGGATCGTGCCAACTATGACGATGCGTATTTCAATTCAGCCACGTTTCTCGACTACATCGTCCGCGAAATCGATCCCGATGCGATCAAGAAAATCAACGCCATCTGTCGCCAAGGCCGATACCGCGACGAAATCTGGGTAACCCTGTACGGCAAATCCGCCCCGCAAATCTGGGCCGAAGCAAAGAAAGCCGGATTGGGAAAGTAGCTGGTTGTCGGGTAGCCAAGAGCAATAGCGGGTACCAGCTTAGAACGGTAACCCTGACCCTTGTAAGGCAACCCAAGATGAACGACACACAAGCTCAATCTCAACCGTCCGAAGTTAACGAATCACGCCCCAAGCAAAAGCCGTTGTTCCATTTCTGGCGATGCTTCTGGCTGACATTCCTTGTTGTATCGCTTGCGTACGCCTGGTACAGCTTCTACGCTCCCTCCAATGACATCGCTTGGGCTGAAAACTACGCGTCGGCCCAGCAGCTGGCAGCAGACTCTGGCAAACCGGTCATCCTTAGCTTTACCGGAACGTGGTGTGCTCCCTGCCGCATCATGAAACGCCAAGTGTGGGCTGACGAGGAGGTGATGAAGTTGGTTAATGCAGAATTTATTCCCGTGGCAATTGACGTGGACAACCCGGACAACGACGCGGTATTGGCTCGTTACAAAGTCGAGGGTCCGCCAGTCACAATCGTTACCGATCCACTGGGCAATGTTCTGGATTGGCGAGAAGGAGCAATAACCAAATCTGAGTTCATTGACTTGCTTCGGGGGCAAAACCCATCTGCCGCTGAGGGCCTTGGTTGCGTTGCTTGCTCGTATCAGACGTGTCTACGTCACGATTGACCGAAAGTCGTGGCGAAGCTGCGAAAGGGCCGAACTACGCTTCTCAGAGACTTCCCAACTCCATCATGGGCGGTTCTGACTGATGTAACGTAATAATTGGATGGACCTCCGAAATGACAGCAATTTCATCGTCCCAAGCCGTTACACGCGATAGGATCCACTCGCGTTGCTGACCGTTGAGGCATTCCATGTTGAGTGTAAAGTCATCGACAAACGAAGAATTTGATCCATGCCGGCCGACAACGTAAACCGTAGTCGAGGGATCACCAGGCGGATGTTGCCACATTTTGGCAATGTTAATGTGCGACCAAGTCGCTGGGCTCGCGTAGTGGACGAAAATCCAGTGGTATCCTGGAAAGTCGTAAGCTGGATTGTTGTCGTTCCACTCAAGCACTGCATGCAGTCCATTAAGGTAGCACAACAAGCTCAGCGACCAATTGTATGACGGCAGTTCAGCAACTTGATC
>CAZJEK010000115.1:14174-16210 GCA_964545005.1 uncultured Pirellulaceae bacterium | reverse complement strand
CCACCTCCGCAGCCATTTATTGGTGTGGTCTACAGAGGATTATGTCTTTTTAGAGGGGAAAATCCCTAGAACCCCATAATGAAAGCACAATCAAAGAAATGGGGGGATTAGCTCAGCTAAGCCTCCAAAGTGACTTCAGGCGTAAGCAAGCTCTGGAGATAAGGTCGTTTGTTGATTCTATTGCGGCCAATGACATCCCCTCTAGGCTCTTTGTGCATTGCCACGCCGGGCTATCACGATCTGCGGCCGTATCGAAGTACGTTGCCCAACTCTACAAATGCAATCTAATCGGCAATCTCGATAAATACAATATTACTGTCTTTGAAGTACTACAAGATCCAGATAAGTATGAGTCACTGATTAAGCCGGACAAGCATGACTGGATAAGCAATTTAAAGAGAATGTTCAGTTAGGGCATCAGTCCCTTTCATTAAGAATTCCACAGTTCATTCGGCCACGTATTTTTATTCAAAATATACTGACAAGTCTCACTGTCTACATCTATGGCTACTATGGTATTTTCTTTATATTCTGTGAAGCAATCATTAGCACTTTTCCTAGACGTGCGGTTTGTTCGAGTAAATCTAAACCAACGTATTGAGACGGGTATATAGTTTGACATATAGCCAAGCTCTATTGTAGCAGAAATCTTTTCATAGAATGTGAGTACACTCGGCACATCTTTGATATCTGAGATTATCACCCAAGGATGTCCATCGGAGCCCAGTATAACATCAAACCCTGCATCTACCATTGTTGCACCACCCGTTATATAGGGGATCTTCTTTTTAAAATACTGTTGTACAGGTTTTCCAATGACTTTTGGTGTTAACTTGCTATCTATTAACATTGTAGTTACCCGCTTGTAAGTTATGTGGGCTTGATCATAGCAAATGTCTTTCGTTTTTTAAAAGACGGATATTCCTGGTGGCTTATCTAAAAGATATATATTAATATCTAACAATATATTGTGATACGCAATGAATCTTAAAGTGCATCTAAATATTAGATAAATGGTATGTTTCAATTTGAATAAATACATACTAATGGCTATTTTGGTTTTGAAAGGAAACAACATTAGTATCTTTCATAATAAAAGATGAGAATGGCTGTTAACTCTCGTGATAAATTTTATAACGCCTAATAAAACATGAGATTTGCGCTATAATCCGTCATCTTGTCCAACCTTGTAATACTTAATTTCTGATTGAACAGGGACGGAAATCTTATCTGTTCTAACAATGCTTCCGGAAACAACAGACTTAAAACCTACGAATGCTCTTCTATTCTCTATGTTCTGATCAATTAAAACTAAACTCCCGACAGACTCTAGTTCGTTCCACTTATCTGAAGCATTATTAGTTAAAGTCGTAATTAAAGTTTTATTTTCAGATACATAATTATCAATAGTTTGATTTAAAGCAATCATTAGACCCAATGGGATTCCGAATGCCATTGCACCAATAATGTAATGTTTTTTTTGTCATATTACCTTCCTTATCCTTTACCATATTACTTAACCATCAGAAGGCAACCCTTTTATTACGTATTCAAAAGGTCCAGTTTTCCAAGCACCTGGCTCATTATACAATGAATCAATCTTTTCGTAGAATTCAAAGGAAGGTGCTGGCACTTCATTCCATTTTTCTTCCCATGTATAAGAGAAAGCATCAGATGCAGAAGCAGATAGCGCGGCAGAACAAGCTTGTGCCATATAAATATCAGCGTCTTTATCTGGATACCAAAACAGGGAATCTAATTGACTATCAAACTGTCTAACAGCATGAACACCTGCTGCGAATCCAGAAGGCAAGTTCCCAATATAGATCCCAGTGATATCTTGGATGAGTAGTAGGTCATTTCTGTATTGTTCATTCTCGCGCACAGTTTTTGAAATATTTAGCTGCTTTGGTATGCCGCGCATTAGGTGATCAGGTTTTATTGACCAGGCACGTGCTAGGAATCCAGCCAAATCTTGATTCGGGCCAGATAAATGACATTCTCCATAAATAAGTCCGGTATCGACATCCAATAGA
>CAZJEK010000115.1:0-14164 GCA_964545005.1 uncultured Pirellulaceae bacterium | reverse complement strand
ATTTTGTTATTAACTGTTTATCTGAAGAATGCAGATCAAGAGGCTTTTTCTGATATTTTAATGTACCATTTTTAAGGCAATAAATATGCTTAGCAATACCTACAAATAGGTTTTGTTCACGGCCAGGGTGTGACCTCGGCGCAACCGAAATAGGCCAACTGACACCCAAGGCGGGGAGTAACATTCGTTACGAGTACAGAATTGAAAAGCACGATGACAAAAGCCAGGTCGGCGAAAGAATGTCCGTTCGAATTGTCGCGCTCAACCAGGTGCCACGTTGGGTTCAGGGAATTCTCTGGAACTATCGACAAACTAAAATGTCGCCTCAGGAACGAGTTCTCTACCATCGACTCCAGGCCGAACAACTGCGAGCTACCAGCAAAATCATGGATGGCTATTTCGATGCGATGGACTGAATTGCGGGGGAAACTTTGAAGTACGACCTATCCGGTACCCGGCGAACGGCATTCCGACTGTGCCCGCCACGGGTTCTCGGATAGGTTTCGATTCAAAATTGACCATCCAGTATCGATTGCTATTGACCACCACCAGCAACGGTGCATTCGACCTGCACCGCCAAAATAGCCTTACCTTTTTTTGGCCAGCAAGTTGCCAGTCCCTTCGAGAACACACGAGCCTTTCGATGAGTGAATCACGCGAACAAGAAGATAGAAATTTCCCCATGGAATCCTCAGCCGACGAGCTACCAATTTTTGGAGAAAGCTCTGACACTTCCTCCGTGCCTGAACCCTCCGCACCACTTATCGGCACGGTCCTGGGCCCATACAAAATTCTGCAGGAATTGGGCAAAGGTGGGATGGGGACGGTCTATGTTGCGGAGCAGGGAGAACCGATCCGACGACGCGTCGCGTTGAAAGTGATCAAGGAAAAAAGCGAGTCCGAACAGGTCATGCTTCGATTTGAAGCTGAACGGCAAGCGCTCGCAATGATGAGCCATGACAATATCGCCAAAGTGCTTGATGCTGGAGAAGATGGGGGGCGCCCTTACTTCGTTATGGAATTGGTCAAGGGAATACCGATTACGGAGTACTGCGACATCAATCGGCTCTCAATCGACGAAAGACTGAGCCTGTTCGTCCCAGTCTGCAAGGCAGTTCACCATGCTCACCAGAAAGGGATCATTCACCGCGATCTGAAACCGACCAACATCCTGGTGGAAGAAGTGGAGGGAACACCGGTTCCCAAAGTCATCGATTTTGGACTGGCTAAAGCCCTCAACACGCAGGCCAAACTAACGGATGAAACATTCTTCACAGAGTTCGGCCGGGTTGTCGGAACCGTGCATTACATGTCACCCGAGCAAGCCGAAATGAACCAGCTCGACGTCGACACCCGCGCGGACGTCTACTCATTAGGGGTCATTCTCTACGAACTCCTCACTGGCTCTCGACCGTTGGACGATGACACCATTCGACAAAACGTCTTTCTGAAAGTCCTTGAGCTGATCCGGGAGCAAGAGCCCGAGAAACCAAGTTCGCGTGTAAGCGATTCAAAAAGCGCGGAAATCGACTTCGAAAAACAACGTCGTATCTCCGGCAGTAAACTGGAACAGGTTCTTCGTGGCGATCTCGATTGGATCGTCATGAAGTCCCTCGAGAAAGATCGAGCGCGACGATACTCCAGCGCAAACGACTTCGGACAGGACATTCTGAATTACCTTAACGGAGATCTTGTTTCCGCCCGTAAACCGACATTGGCCTACCGGGCCTCCAAGTTTACCCGGAAAAACCTGGGACTCGTCGCCGCTACTGCCGCGATTGCGACTGCCGTTCTGGTTGGGTTGGTAATCAGTAGCCAGCTTGCCTACCACTTGAGTGTCGCTGTGGACGAGAAAACCGAGGCCCTCGAAATCGCAGAAACAAAAACAAAAGAAGCGGAAAAACAAACATCGATAGTCGTTTTCCAGAAAAAACAGCTGGAGGCAGAGAAAGTCAAAACAGAGACACTCGCCAGTTCACTCGGCCAAACAAATCAACAGTTGCAGCGATATCTTCACACTTTAGCCACGGTGTTTGAGGAAACGAAGCTCCAAGGAATCGCGACGCTTTCATTATTGGAAGCCAACAATTTGTTTGGCGTTTCCATCGCGCACCAAAAAGAAACAGAAGCGAAACTGGTCGTCAAACATCAGTCCTCTCGCCGGCTTTGGCAACATCACCTTGCCATCTCGCCATCTGGAAACAAGTTGGCCTCGGCAGACCTGGTCACCGGGAACATCCGGATCTGGGACACTCAATCCAAACAAATGGCCAGTTCATGGACCGCCCACCAAAATCCTGACGAACGAGGTGGTTTCTGGGCGACAGTTTCTGGAATCACATTCGACAAATCCGATGACGGCATCCTGTTTTCATCAGGGCTCGACGGCAAAGTTGTTCGCTGGGACCTTACCGATAATACAGCAGTTGCGGAGTTTCCGCTGAGCGGAATTCAGGCAACTGCGATCGGTATCGCTACAAAAACCAATCACCCTTCTCTGATTGTGGGAACCAACACGGGCGAGTTGATTCGCCTCCACCTGGAATCGTTGGAGGAAATTGAACGAGTCATGCTGACCGACCAACGAATCAACCAACTGGCTGTCAGCCAAGATGGGATGATCGCGGTTGCCTGCCAAGCAGGTGTGCTCTGCTTCGTCGATTCCAGTTTGCAAGAAGTCACGAAGGCCGAAGTTAGCGATTCCAGCTTGCTCTGCGTTGATTTCTCACCGGATGGCAGACTTATCGCCGTTGGTGACGGCCAGGGGGAAATAACGATCTTTGACAGTGCGACCCTTGAAGAACAAAAACGATGGTCAGCGCACCATGCAGGCCCCGACGCTGAAGATGACAACAGGAACGTCCGGACCCTTGCCTGGGCAGCAAATGGCAAACTTTACTCGGGAGGAAGCGATGGCTTGATCCACCGATGGAACGAGGAATTCGAACTTGAGAGTTCATTTCGAGGGCATGCCCCCAACTATTTCGGTCGGTCGGACGTAATGTCAGTCGTGGTCTCGGCTAAGGAATGCTATTCCACGGGACGAGACCACTCGATGCGCGCGTGGAATCTGGAGTCTGGACAATGCACCCATTCGTTGCAGGGTCACCTCTTTCCACACCAAGTCTTTCACACCAGTGACTACTCACGTTTCTCATACCACGCTGAGTCTGGCAAGCTGCTTGTTGCCGCCGACTCGAAAGATGCCTATGCCCGCCTGTTCGACACCGAGCAGCTCGTCGAAACAAGAGCGTATCGCAAATTCCCTCTCCAGCGATACGTGGAGGAAAACGGTGGTGCTCAGACGCAAGACATCTGTTTCTCGCAAGACGGAAAACGATTTGCAGTCGCCGAACCGACGGGACAAATTTCCATTTGGGACGTTGATGGTCAAAGCCCAACAACGACGTTTTCGGCCCACCAGATAAGAATTTCGGGCAACCCGCGGAAACAGTATCTTCGCCTCGCGTGGTCGGAACAAGACAAGATTCTCATTTCGATCGGCAACGACCAGCGATTAAAAATCTGGGACACGCGGAATTTCGAGTTATTGCAAGAATGGAGCTTGGCTGATGGTGCTCCCGAAAACGAATTCAACCTCGTTCCCAAGCAGCTGCTCGGTGAATACCTGGCTGCCGCAAGTCGGCTGGATTTCGATCATCAGCTGATCCACCGAGACGAGCAGATCATCACAGCCGGACGGGACGAATTTATTCGTGTCTGGGACCGGTCGACACAAACAGTGACGGCCAAGTACAGGGTGAGCGATACGGTCACCTGCCTCTCATTGTCTGACGACCAATCTCTGCTCGCCGTCGGTACGATTGCTGGTGATGCCCTGGTCATTGACCTCAACTCCGGTAGTACACTCACTAGCCAAAGACTCGATTTTTACACAACAGACCAGTTTGCTTTTCGAAACGACCAACCGACTTCCATCAAAAATCAATACGGCGACAAACAGTACAGTTTCTGGAACCGATCCGTTCGAGGTATCGCGTTTGCTCCCAATAACAGGCTCCTGGCGGTCACGATGGGTAATGGTTCCCTTTCCCTGATTACTCTTTCTGGTCAATTGCTGCATCGGGCGATGAACTACGAACCATTCGCCCAGTCCTGGCGGCAGCAGCTTCCCTTCTTCACCAGCTCAGGCCAGCTTTTTACGGTGGGCGCTGACCGGGCAATTCGAGAATGGGAAATTGACCATGTTGCCACGAGTTCATTAGGAAGCAACAACCAGATCGTGACGTCGTTTTCCACTGCCCAAGACTCGGAGCGTATCATTCAAATTGGAGTGCCAGAGCTGGCGGATGAAACGGTTTGGGTAAAGTCTGGTGACGCATGGATTGCCACCCGTCTTCCCGACGAGTTTCGCGATGCCAGCTCAGCTGTATTCATTCCCCGTACCACAGATATCCTGATCGGAACACGAAATGGCCGAGCGATCCGCTTTGATTATCAGAACGACAGGATCGTGCGTGAATTTCGTGGTGCTCAGCAGAATCGCAAATTCACATCGCCAGTTGGCATATTTTCCGATGGAGCACGGGTCGCCTGTTCGTTCAATGGTGGCTTGGCCGCCTCCAGCTGGACCGAAAACGGCAATCACATGGTTGACATCTGGGACCTGCAAAGCGGTGAATGGAAATCAACCATCGCTACTCCCAGGGGGGTTGAAGCATTGGCGTTCCATCCAACGAACAAAGAGTTAGCGATCACCGACGAGTCGGGAAGAGTTCGACTGGTCGACCTTGAGCGAGAATCGGAACCTTACGAAATGTTCAACGAATCTGGGCCCCAATTTCCCAGGGGGCTTCAATTTACCCCGGATGGCACGTTGCTCATCCAAGCCGGCGAGTTCTTTAACAACCGCCTCCTTTCAATTTGGAATGCAAAAAGCGGAGGCGAGATTGATCCTTCTACCGGTTCGATTGCGGATTCGAGACTTCTTACTAAAGGAGCACGGACTTTGTTTCAAGCAGAGTTCGTAAGCGTCGGAAAAGGAAGGTCTTCGGCCATTTATCGCGATGTGGCCATCAGTCCGGATGGTCACTGGATGATCACCGCTGGCAAGGACGGATATCTCGTCTTGTGGAAAATCGATGGCCGACAGATCGAGATGACTTACCAGGTCTCAACCAGTTCATTGGCTGGTCTACTGGGTGATCTTGAAACGCCAATTGAGGCTCCAGACGGCTCTTTGGTTCACTCGGGGCTTGAGAATGTCGAGTTTTCTGCCGATGGCCGGACCATTTATTTCTCGCAAAAATCGGGCCCTATCCGAATTCTTCAACTTGCAGAAATTCTGCGGCTGGCCAACCGCACACCGGGTGAAAAACTGGACGATTATTCGGAATCCATCGGTCTCAAAATCGAATCCGACGGACGGGCTCGAACGATTGAGAGGAATCAGATGATGCAGGTTTTCACCGAATAAAAACCCATCCTATTGCGATGGACGCATTCGCCAGCTGCTTGCCTGCAAAAAAGGTTTGGAATACTTGTCACGAATGCGGCCATACGACTATGGGAAGGCAAACCGTCAATAATCACGCCTTGAAAGTCATTTTCCATGAAACATCGCGCCTACTCGGACTCCATTTCCCAGCCCAAACACAAGATCGCCGAGATTCAAACCGAGTACTCACAGATCGTTCGCGTTTTGGCCAAACCTCTCCCCCAACCTTCCGATTCCGTCGACTCCGTGGAACGCCGCCGGGTCGCCGAGGCCCGCCAGCAACAGTTGGATGAGCGAGAGCGTTTTATTTTGCGGTACCAGACCGCCATTCGAGCGTTTTTGGGCAAGAAGCTTGGAAACTCACAAAAAGTCGACGAAGTTTGGGACTTCTTTTTGCAAAAATGCCTGGAAGGAAAGCTCAGCAAGTACGACCCATCGGTAGGTTCATTTCGAACCTACTTAAAAACCGTTCTGAGGCGAACCTGTTACGAATACGCTCGAAAGAATGCCAACGCCCACGGCATGCTGCAGATGGACTCGGGCATGGGCGCCAACGTCGCAGCCAGCGACGAGCTTGCCGATCAGGCTTTCAATCGAAAGCTGGTTGACTCGATCTTCAAGAGAGCGCTGGCTGCCATCGAGCACGTCGACAATCTCTATTTCATCACTCTAAAACTGACGACCGAAGCAATTGCCAAAGACATCAAGCCACCGAGCTCGCAAGAGCTGGCTTCCATCCTGTCTGCCGAAAGCGGCAAAGCGATTTCGCGGGACAACGCCCGGACGATCAAGAGTCGCGCGTCCAAACAGTTTGCCAAGCAGATCATTATCGAAGTCAGCGAGTTGATTCAGACTTTCGAGTTGGACGAAGTCGAGAACGCGTTGATCGACATCGGCATTCTCAAGTACTGCAAAAAAGCTTTGGCCAAGCTGAAGGAAAAAGAAGCCACCAGGTAGATAGTTTGTCAGCCGGATTACGGACGGCATTCATCTCGTTGTCACACCAACGACCTTTCATCACGAGGGGTCGTTTTTTCGTGCGCTCAATACGCCGGTTCCGCCGGCCCCACTGTCGGCTGAAAGAAGGCTGAAATGCGGCAAATCCATCTGGTTCAACGTCCTGCCATGTTTTCGGATTCAGACATTCTTTTGTTGGGTGAAAACTCTGGTGTTTCCTGAAAATAGCACTGCTTTTTCTGTCACTCCGCTGATCCGGCCCACTATCGGTAACAAATGGTCATCGGGCCGTGCGATACGAGCCGTTTCGACCATTCCCTTACCAGGTAAATCCTCCCAACTCCGAGAGAGTAACCATGCAAACCACAACCTCGAAACAAGCTACGTCCCCTTCCGCAATTCCGACCAAGACAGCAACTTGGTCTTTCCTTAACAAGCCTATTTCCGATTTGGAAATCGCGGGTCGCCCAATTTACCTCCTGTTCATTGGCTTTGTCAGCATTACTCTGGGAACCACGGGAATGTGGTTTTTCGGAAACGAAGTCGCCCAGTCTTTGCGCTGCACCGCGGCAACCCATGGTGTTCTATCCCCAACGTACGACGTAATTCAACACAAACGAAAGGGAGTGGTCACGCATTGTGAATACTCGGTCCGCTACCATTTTGAAGTAGACGGCAAGACATTTTCCGGGAAGGATACGATCGGAACCGAGCCTTTATCAGTCAATACGAGTGTACGTTACGATCCAACCGATCCCACCAACAACGAACTCGAATCCGCAAGCATGTTTGAGTTGATTCTTTGTGCTGGATTCCTTTGCGGAGGGATCTTCATGGGATTTTTCTTTCGTGACCCAAAAATGAAACAAGATATAAACGCTCGATGATCTTAGGACGATGCGAAGCCTTTTTCTAAACTGCGATCCTCCATTCAACGCATTTTTGCAGTGTCTGCAAGCAAAAGCTGTCACTTGTACCACCGAGTCGCTAGTGGGAATAAAGCAAATCAAATCAATCGGGAGCCCCCAAATGACAGACTCAAAAGTAACGTTCAAGGCACTGAGCAATACCTTAAAGCAATCGATGCCCTTGGTCACCAAGGTGAAGTCATCGAGTGCCCAATACGAGCAAGCCTCGGGCAAATCACTCCGATCCACGGATGACGAAACTCAAGGCGATTCGAACCAAGACAGAAACCCAACGATTCCAGTCACCCAACAGGAATTGATTGAAAAACTCTATTCCGATTACTGGTCACTCTGAATGGCCAGGAACATAAACTAACATCCCTTTCCGTTTCAACGGACTTAAAAATGAACCCGACGAAGAAACCAGAACAAAGCATCGAATTGGTAATCTTCGTCGTGATTGTGATTTTATCCTTCAAGATTGCGATGCCCCCGAGTACGAACGCACCACCAATTTGTTGGATCGTTTTAGCCGGTCCTCAACTTCTGGCGTGGCTCGTTGCGAAATAATGCCGGTATTTGCGAGATAGTTCGTCGGATTTCGCGTCACCGACATAGGAAACCGCCTCTCCCCCACTCCGGGATTCGCGGCTCGGTTGAGTTTGATTCAAGGCCCAAATGGACATGAACGGGTAAACAAAGACGTCTTTTTTGTAGCAACTCAATCGTCAGACAAAGAGCTTGTACGCAACTCGACAATGTTGTCGATCGAGGCCATCGAATAAGAACAACTTTCTGCAAGGATCTGGAGACGTTGCTGGTCGGTCAGCTGTGACGGCAAGAACTCCGGGTCATGCGGATCAATTCCATTGGCACGTGAAAGCACCCAACGCGAAATGATCCTGGAACCTGGAGTGCGAGCGTTGTGCCGAACCCAATCCACAAGTCGTGGCGATCGAGGTGCCGTAACTACCTCAACTGAAAAATAATTGGGCAGTTGCTCTAAAGACATTGCCGCGATCGTCTGATTGATCTGTTCAAGTCGCTGCCGATCTTTGGCTGTCAGGGGCACTTCAGAAAAGAGTCGGTAATAGGCATGCGCGCCGAAGATGAAATCGGCATTCTCGGTTTCCAGGCTATCCCAGTCATCAAGAACACGAGCGAATTCTCTTTGAATGGTATTGAGCAACATTTCGCCGCCTGGGCTCTGCTTGAGCCACCTCCCATATTCGTACAAACACATGACGTAGTGCCAGCGAAAGTTCTGAAAATTGGGATATCTGGATTGGGCCTTATCGTAATAGCTCTTTAACTCATCAAAAAGCTGGACAAGTTCCGGGCCGTTGTTTTGAAATGCCAGCAGGGAAACTTCCAAGCTGCAAAAGGAAAAATACTCTTCCAGCTCGCCTGATGTCGGTTGTTCCTCGAGGGCAAATGAAGTCAGGCGTGTTCGACTTCGTTTCATCTTTGCCGTTGCTTGCTCCAGTTTTCCGGCGGCGATCAAACCGCGGCAGACCTGAAACCAAAAGTGACACTCGCGGCGCGTGCCACGAAGATCCGTCGCCTCGCCATTTTGAGCAAGCAGTTGGAACACTTCTGCTTGTAATTCGGCCGTTCCCTCGAAATCGCCCGTGGAATGCCGATCGCGAATCAGGTTCGTGATGCAGGTGAAGTAAGCATCGAAGTAATCCTCGTTATCGGGTCGCAGTCGGACCAGTTCAGAAATTGCATCTCGAGCTTCTTCATAGCGTGTCAGGGCAAGCAGGGAGTGAAAACGGGAAAAAAGAGCCTCTTCATCGCCCGGTTCGACATCGAGGATCGACTCAAACGCCTGTAGGGCCTTTTGAAACGAGCGGGGGCTTTGCTCTCGATCGGCCAAATGGTGCGACACCTGGCCGAGTTTGAAGTTGGTATTGGCCACGTTCCGGACCAGGTCGATCTGCTCAACACTCTCGGCCCGCAGGTCTCCGTAGGTTTCGCTGACGATTTCAAGAAGTCGTTTTCGATCGGAAAGTGTTTCCGGCCGTTCATCCATCCTGCGGACTAGCTCAGAAATGCTCTCCAGTGCGACGTCGCGTTGGTGGGTCGCGTCAAACGCCACCTTCTTAGCGTTCACGGCCTGTTGCCAGAACGACAGCACGATGACCATTGACACGGCGACCAGCAACAAGGCCGTCACTCCCAGCCGAAAGTAATTCGGATAAAGGCGCCACAATTGGTCCAGTCGTTCGCGAAACAGTTGCCGCTTTGCCACGACCGGTCGACCGGCGAGAAAGTTTCTTAGATCATCTCGAAACTCTTCGGGAGTGGAGTATCGCCTCTCCGGATTGGCGGCCAAGGCCTTGATGCAGATCGCTTCCAATTCGATCGGCACCTGGGCCGTTTCCGGGAGGCGCACTGGATACTGTTGGTCATAGCAAGCAAAGACCTCCACCACATCGGAAAACTGAAACGGCGGACGCCCGGAGAGCAACACGTGCAGGATCGCGCCGAGTCCAAATACGTCAACCGCTCTTTCGGAAAGCCCTTTTGCTTTCGCCACCCTTTCAGGTGCAAGGTAATTCAGGGTTCCCAACAATGCCCCGGTTTTCGTGTATTGTCCTTCATTCTCGACAGTCGGATCTTCGGATTTTGCCAAGCCAAAGTCTGTCAGAAAGGGAACACCATTTTGATCGACGAGGATGTTGGAAGGCTTCAAGTCACGATGCACAACTCCGCGGTCGTGAACGTGTGATAAAGCATCGCAAAGTGGGAGCATCAATTTCACTCGCTCCGTCTTTGACAGACCTTTCTTCTCACAATACTCATCAATCGAGGTGCCATTGACAAAATCCATGACGACGAAAGATCGTCCGTGGGGCGTTGTTCCCCACTCGTGGAATCTTGGAATATGGGCGTGGTCGAATCTTTTCAGAGCGTCAACTTCGCGACGAATGCGAAATTCACTTGTAGAGTTATAGAAAAACTTGACAGCGAATTGTCGGTGGTCTTTTAGCCGAACCGCCGAATAGACGTCACTGGAGCCCCCGTGCCCGACCAAATCGTTAATCGAGTACCCGGGAATCTCCGGCGTGGGGTTGGAGGCGTTCGCCGAATCCAGGGATTTGGACTCGTCACGCGTTGCCTCGTTGGGCACCACCAGAAAGCCGCTTTGTTCCGCTTGCGCATCCAGATCCCGAAATTCATCGTCGTCGCTGAACTGGTCTCGCCAGGAATTGGAATTTGCGTTTACCAAGCGATTCGTCCTGCCATCGAAGTCAAGGTGAAATCAAAAAAACTCGTGCCTTCGGTTCAATTCAGTTCCTTGTACAGCCAGGCTCGGGCGCGTCGCCAGTCCGATTCAACTGTCGATACGGAGACCGACAATTGGCGGGCAATTTCAGCAACAGACATGCCAAGAAAGAATCGCATTTGCACGACGTGAGCCTGCCGGGGAGCTTTGGATTCGAGCAGGGAGAGGGCTTTATCGAGCTCGGCGAACTCCACTTGCTGTGTTTCGAGTTGATCAATGACATCATCGAGAAAAACACGCTTTCCGTCTGGGCTTCGCTTCGATGCTTGTTTGTTGCGAAAATAGTCCGCAATCACGTTTCGCATCGCCTGGCCGGCAGCTGCAAAAAAGTACCCTCGCGATCTAGGGTCGTGAAACAGTCCTGACTTCAGCAAGCGGATGAACGTTTCATTGACGAGAACGGTGGCGTGCAGACTGTTGGCAAACCTTTGATTGCAGGTCAATCGTTGGGCGATCTGGTAAATCTCTGGTTGGATCAGCTCGACGATTCGGTTGCGAGAGTCGGCACATCCAATTCGGCACTTCGAAATCAGATTCTCGAAATCGGTCAAGTCGTCACTGCCGCTTATCGACTCGTTGCAAACGGGCAACTTCGCAATCATTGGAACGGAATTTCCGGGCTCGATCGGAGGGACAAGGCCGCGGACATTCCGCAGCCGGGTAGAGAATCCTTCAAGGATAATTCAAGCCTCCCCCGCCATCAATAAGCGGATCGGAATTGACCAATTCGTTCAATCCGTTGGGAAAAATTGAGAGAGTTGTTTTTTTTGACCAAGGGTTCTGTGAACTAATCCGTATGAGGTTCGGGAGCCTTCTGCATTGATTCCACTTGCACTGGCAGGCTTCCTCGGTTTCACGCGACGCCGACGTGCCTGATCGCAAGCAATGAGCTTGGTTTCTGCTTCGCTTTAAATGCATTAAATACGGTAAATAATTCAAATCCAATTGAGCTACCGCTGCTTTGAAAGAGTCTACTTGAAATGAATAAGCTACTATCCTGCCTGCTGTTTCTGGCCGTTGCATCCGTCCCGCTGTCCGCAAAGGCTGACATTGTCCTCTTTGGAGGGGGCTGGGATTATGAGCTCGAAGAGAAAGGCGACAACTTAGTCTTCGTCTTCGAAGAATTTGGGCTTGATATCTTTAACGGTGCGAGCGGATCGTACCAGTTCCATGGAAGTGATATTTCAAATTGGGCCGTCGGCGACTCCCTGGCATTTGGGTTTGACGCAGTTGGCGGGATCGACTCTCAGGTTGCACTTGAAAACCGGTTTTCGGTCACCAATGCAGGTTCAACGACACAGTCCGTGAACCTTCGGCTATCCGGCTTCAGTTCTGCCGAACTGTTTTTACAGCCGGGGAATGAACGAAATCTCGACTTCACCGGTTTCACGCTCTTGGCGAACGAAAACGGTAATATCGACTTCTTCAATTCCTACAGCTACTCCTGGAGTGGTTCTGGGTCGTATGCTTCGGGTGATATCAACATGCCAACTGACATTCTCCTTTCGTTCAATATCGCTGCCGGTCAGTCGATTAGCTTCGACCACAGCTGGGGCTTTCTGACCGAGGGCGACTCGTTTATCGCGGCAGTCCCCGAGCCCAATTCCTTTTTGTTGCTTGGTATGTCGATGTCTTTTGGCCTCGTCAAGCGCCGTCGACGGCTCGCCACTGCATAGCGACAGTGAGCATTTCAAAGTCCGTACCCGGCGCCTTTTCTTTCCCGTTCAAAACGACTCAGCTCGTCCTCTCGCTTGTCTTGCTGAACGGCTGCATCGAGTAAGGTGCAAATGTTTCCTTGATAAGCACGGGAGGACCGGACTTAGTCCATGGCGTCAATCTGTTTCCGCAACTCTTCGGCCTCAGCTGCTTTTTCGTCGCTTTTCTTCCGACTCGAATGTGAAAGCTGGTAGGCTTCCTCAAGCAATTTCGCGAGCTTGGCTTCCAGTTTCTCTTTTTTTGACTTGAATCCGAACATGACAACTCCGATATCTTTCTCACGATGAACCAGGGAGCTAGGATGACCGCAGAGTAACAAACGATGCAACGAAAATCGGATCGATTCCTGCTAACTGAAGCCGTCAAACATGCCTGAAATACACTTCGCTGGGGAAACGACAGAATGTGAATCCGGTGCCAATCTTCGGCGCGTTCTGCTGGACGCAAACCTCCCGCTCTACAACGGCGTTGCATCAGCAATTCATTGTCGAGGCCTGGGTACGTGCGGAACTTGCGCGGTAGAGGTCGAAGGAGCAGTCTCGCCAATGACAAACATCGAACGCTGGCGACTGGGATTCCCGCCTCACCGTCGAGAAAACCATCTACGATTGGCGTGTCAATGCAAGGTGCTGGGAGACCTCAAACTGACCAAACATGCCGGTATGTGGGGCAGCAAAATTCAAGGGGATACCACTCGCTCTTGAAAATGGGAACCATTACCGGCGTTTCCGTTAAACCGTGCGTTTCGAACAACGATGGTCATTGGCTGTAGGTTATTCAGCCGTCGCCGCGCCAACATCGGCTCGCTTGCCAAGCGCCCTGAATACCACCCAGATCACAGGCAAGAACAGCGACGTGGAAACTACCAACCAGAGTTTCGTTGAACAAACCGCATACACTCGCGAGTTTCAACACATTCGTTTCCATCGAAAATTCGTCCAGGCGGCAGGGATCGTCTAATTTGATAAACGGCCTATAACGATCGACGTGATGATTCGTGATGGGCGCGAACGTTTTCCCCTCCCGGTGTGCAATGATCCAGGCCGTCCAGACTCATCAGAAACCAAAATGGCTACCAATCACTTCACCGAATTCAGGCCAACAACGGTACTCGACAGCAACCTGAAAAAAGTCAGAATGGGCGAAATCGTAGTCCGAAGCAGGGGCCGACGTTGCCAAAACCCATCTATCATTCTTTGAGGGAAGCGTGAAAAGCAAAAAGGAAACCGAACGAGAAATCAGTCAAGCGATTGTCCGATTTGAAAAGGAGTTCATGGGTCGGGGACCCTTGGAAGCGCGTTCGTACATCATCGAAGACCTGGTGCTGGTGCGCTTGAAAAATGTCCTGACCCCGGCAGAAATGAAACTCGCAGAATCTGAAGAAGGCAATCGAGGCCGCTACCTGATCAAACAAGTTCGACAGGAACTTATCGAGAAAGGCCGGCCTCTGCTGGATGCCGTCATCTTCGATATTCTGGGAATCCAGGTCGTCAGCTTGCATACCGATATCAGCGCCAAAACTGGCGAACGCGTGATCGTTTTTTCACTGGAAAGTCGCTGGGAAACAAGTGATTTCTAGGCAATTTTTTTTCTGAGAATCGCTTGACGCAATTTAAGGTTGCATCTATTATCTGCCGAAGAAGCTTACGACTGCGTTGGATTTTGCGACCAGCAAACGCCAAACAGTCGAAATTATAAAGGTTTTCGTTACATGGGATTTGACGCCCGTGTAGAAAAGGCCGGACAGTGCAACATGCAAATTTCCGGGCTTTTTTTGTTCCTCCATTTCAATCACAGATTTCCAAACAGAGGATATCGAGATGCAGATCGTCG
>CAZJEK010000114.1:9606-16429 GCA_964545005.1 uncultured Pirellulaceae bacterium | reverse complement strand
GCCAACCCCAAAATCAATACTTGACGCGGCACAAGTGATCACCAGTTTGTTTATCCTCAGGCCAGGCACTTGACTTCGAAACCCAATGACAGTCGACTCGCCTGAAACTTTAGCAGGTGCTCACTTTTGGAAACCCGACGCGTAAGCGAGGAAAAACCTGGAAACCCGACGCGTAAGCGAGGGATAATTTCGAAAGCCGACGCGTAAGCGAGGGACCGACCACTCGCGACGACCTGAACATCAACCTAACCCCCAACCGCAATCATGATTCGTACCGCATTCATCCTCATTCTGTTGGCCGCAACGATAATTGGTTGTTCGGAACCACGCTCTTCCAGCGAGACTTCGAAAAAGTCGTCCACGGTCAATGACTTTTATCTGGAAGAACCCGAATCAGATGAAGAGCCAAATGTTGTAACGGTGCAGCATTTCCTGATCGCTTTCAAGGATTCCCGTCCTCAGGACAAAGATCCGCGCAATCCCCAACAGGAAGACGATGTCACGCGATCCCTGGAAGAAGCCGAAGTATTGGCCAGAAAACTGTTTGAAGAAGCCAAGACTTCCGATGACTTCGATGGGATGGTCAAAAAGTACACCAATGACTCTCACCCCGGAATTTACAAGATTGTGAACTACGGGATTTCGGGAAGAATCGATACGTTTGACGAATCGGAAAACGTGTTTGAACGCGTTGGCCTGGCAACCGCTTTCGGGGACGTCAGCTTTCAGCTGGAAGTAGGCGAAGTCGGCTTGGCCGAGTACGACCAGAAAAAGAGCCCGTTTGGATACCACATCATCAAACGTCTGAAGTGACCTTACCAATAAAAAAACCCGGGCGGATGCCCGGGTTTTCGATATTATCTTCTGGCCCCCAGGTCGCAACCTGAGCGGCCGATACAAATTACTCAGCTGACTTTTCTTCGTCGCCGCACTTGCACTCTTCTTCTTTGCCTTCGGCGCACTTGTCGCAACCTTCGCTGCAGCTTTCGCCTTCGGTCGAAATGGTTTGTGTTTCGCCTTCGCACTTGCCACAGCACTCTTTGCCATCGCAATCGGTGCATGCAGCAGCAGTTTCGCCTTCACTGCAGCAGGACTTAGCAGCGACGTCACCTTCGCTGCAACACGATTTGGCAGCTTGGCCTTCGGTGCAGCATGAGCTGCATTCGCCGCCACCGACCATGGCGTTGACTTGCTCGGTACCATCGGTCGCTTCCTCACCTGAACCGGTATCGGCGCAACCAACGAACATCAACGCGACGGCCATCAAGCCGAACGAGAAAGCAAACAATTGAGTCTTCATGAATTCTCCTGAAAATCGAGTGGACGCAGAATCAAAAACTGCGATCGAATTAGAACCAAGTTAAGCAAAGCTGTGAATGTGACTGTTTCTAGAGAAATTCCTTACCTGAAAACAGACCACTTAACGCCTTGTTGATCTCTATTTTCGATTTTCGCTAGGCTTTTGGCAACTGAAAATCAAACGATTTTGCCAATTCCCGGCAGCTTTGTTCAGATCTTTACCAAATCAGGCCGTGATTCGCTGCTGAGGCTCGCGGGCTATGATCCAAATCGCATGCACCAATCCGGGAATATAGCCCAGCAACGTCAGCACAATATTGAGCCAAAAATGACCGCCGAGGCCGACTTGAAAAAAGACGCCAACCGGGGGCAACAAAACGGACAGCAAGATTCGTAAAAAGTCGGCCATGGTAGTCTCCTTGGAAAGTGTAGGTGATTCATCTACACCGGATGCAGACTCCATGCCAACTCGAACCAATCGCAATTTAAACGAAAAACACCAGGCCAGATCGACAATTTGGCTGGAATCTGTCAGGCAAATATCCAACCTGGTCGATCGCACACCAACGCTCAATTGGTTTCGGCACGCAGCAGGGGGAACAGAATAATGTCCCGAATCGATGGCGAGTTGGTCAACAGCATGACCAACCGATCGATCCCGATTCCCAAACCACCAGCCGGCGGCATGCCGTTGCGAAGTGCACGAACAAAATCGTGATCCATCTTCGCCATCGAATCTTCCTCGTCCTGCCCTTCCAACTGTTGTGCGAACAATTGTTCCTGTAGATCGGGATCATTCAATTCGGTATACGCATTGGCCAACTCCATGCCGTTGATGAACAATTCAAACCGTTCGGCTACTTCGGGGTTATCACGTTTGCGTTTGGTCAGCGGGCAAATACTGGCCGGGTAATCGATGACAAATACGGGCCCCACCAATTCATCTTCAACTTTCTCTTCAAAGACCTCATTCTTGATCACGTCTGGATGCTTGCCGGCGGTATCGAGTCCAATCGACGCAGCATAGCTTGCCACCGCAGCGTTATCACTCGGATCGGTGCCAGTATACCTGGCAAACAGATCGTCATAGGTTTCCCGTGCAAACGGCGTCGTAAAATCGATTTCGGTTTTACCGAAGCTGACTTTGGTACCTGATCCGATCGCTTGTAAGGCATTGGCGATCACGGCTTCAGTCAAGTCCATCATGCTGTGATAGTCACCGTAGGCCTGGTAGACCTCCAGCATCGTGAATTCTGGATTGTGTTTGGGACTGATGCCCTCGTTACGATAAACGCGGCCGAGTTCAAAGACGCGTTCCATCCCTCCGACCATCAACCGTTTCAGATGCAACTCCAGGGCAATCCGCATATTCAACGGCATATCCAGCGCGTTGTGATGCGTTTCAAACGGACGAGCCGCAGCCCCCCCCGCAACGGTATGCAAGGTCGGGCCTTCGATTTCGACAAACCCTTGATCGGTCAACGTTTGGCGCACCGAAGCCACAATCCGGGATCGATCCAGGAATCGATCTCGCACCCCTTCGTTATAGGCCATGTCAATGTAGCGACGCCTTTGACGCAGCTCGGCGTCGACCAAACCTTTGTGTTTGGCTGGAGGCTGGTCCAACGTTTTGCACAAGATATAAATTTTACTGGCGAAGATTGACAGTTCACCGGTCATTGTCCGCCGCAGGACTCCGTCGACGCCGATCAGATCTCCCAGGTCCAGGCATTGAATCAATTCCCAGTTTTCTTCGCCAACCTGATTCCGTCCAACGAACAGTTGAATCCGGCCGGTCCAGTCTTCGATGTCAATAAATTGCAGCTTTCCTTTATCGCGATGTAACAGCATTCGCCCGGCGGCCCGAACTTCAGGGCCTACCAATCCGCCCTTGTCCTGCGATTTGAGCCACTCGCGAAACGACTGATCGCCCAGCTCCTGCTCGCTGGGTAGCGGCAGGGTTTGGCCACTTTCGGTGACATATTTAATTTCAGCGACTCGATCTCGGATCGGACCAATCAATTCGCGGTTATCGAATCGCTGTCCATACGGGTCATATCCCAATTCAATCAAGCGGTTCAGTT
This sequence comes from uncultured Pirellulaceae bacterium, assembly GCA_964545005.1. Classification (GTDB taxonomy): domain Bacteria; phylum Planctomycetota; class Planctomycetia; order Pirellulales; family Pirellulaceae; genus Mariniblastus. Next base: position 13,046 of record CAZJEK010000114.1, on the reverse strand, counting down.
TTTCGCGGCGGGGATCGTCGAGGGAAGTTTTTTCGTCGTTCATCGGAAAGACAGCAGCAGTAGTTTCAGTTTTCGAAACCAGAAGTTTACCGATTGTGGCGAAATATCGAAGATGGGTTGACCAGAAACGGTCATGGCCCGAGACTCATTCATCCCGCCCCCTTCGTCTAGTGGCCCAGGACGCCGGATTTTTCGGTCCGGAAACAGTGGTTCGAATCCATTAGGGGGTGCTGCTCAATAAAAAACAGAAACCGAGGTCAGATTCGACCTCGGTTTTTTTCCGCGCTGACGGCATGCGCACGTCACTTGACTGGTGAAGTTTCTTGCCGCCGTTGCCCTGCAATTCGGATTGGCGTCCGCGAGCGTTGCCTGTTTTGGGGAAAACGAATCTTGATTCAAGTCCAACCGCCCCTGCATTTGCGAACACTCGCTGGTTTTGCTTGGCTTGATCCATGACAATGTGGAGGCGGACCCTTGATGAGCGTCAACAGAATGCGGTAGCGATCAGCCGGAAGCGATCTGATCTCATTCAGTGGCAGAAAGAACGAAAATGAAGACGGAAAAATCATTGATCTCATTGTCACTCGACGATCTCGAATTACTCGAAACACTCTGCAACCGCATTATCAGTTCCCAGTCAAATGGCGGCAGGGTGATTGCAGACCTGGTTGCCGACATTGAGGACCCGGTGCGCAGCTACTTCTTAAGAGAGCTGCTTTGGCAAGATATTGAACAACGAAAACACGACGGCAAATCGATATCCGCGGACCATTATTCTTTTCCGATCGAACAAGACAACCGAATCCTGCAGGAGGTCTTTGACGAACTGGCAAGTGAAGAAGCGTTTTTGTCCTTGGATCATCCATTTGATCTGAAATCGATGGACCTCCCAAGTAGGTATGAGAAGCTTGGGATCATTGGCCAAGGGGGTCTTGGGCAGATCTTGCGTGTATTCGATCACCACAGTCAACGGCCGCTGGCGATAAAAAAACTCCGCGACAAGTATCGCCGAGACAGGCGGGCAAATCTGCGGCTTGAGCGTGAGGCAGTCTTGACTGGAAGTCTGCAGCATCCTGGCATTCCACCGGTTCACAATCATGGATTGCTTTCCGACTCAAGTGTCTATTTTTCGATGAAACTGGTGGACGGCACAACGTTGGCGCAAATTCTCGCAAGCCGATCTGAGGTTGACAAAGATCTACCGTGGTTAATTGGAATTTTCGAACAAGTCACGCAAACGGTTGCTTACGCTCACGCAAATCAGATTGTGCATCGCGATCTGAAACCTCAAAACATCATGGTCGGGAAATTTGGCGAAGTTCAGGTGATGGACTGGGGAATGGGAAAGCGAGTCCGCGATCGGCCTGACAGCAAAGCTGCCAAGGCAGCCGATCGAGACGCTGAGCCATCGGCAGCCACGTCGGCGGAGTACCCCGCAACGGAAACCAGAAGCCGGGCTTTTGACAGTTCGTTTCATGACCCAATGACCAGTATTACCGAAACCGGCGAAGTCTTCGGTACGCCAGCTTATATGGCTCCCGAGCAAGCCCAAGGCATGGTTGAAGCCATCCGGCCGTCGACTGACGTATTTGCCCTGGGCGCAATTTTGTTTGAGATACTCACACAATCGCGGTTGTACGAACAGGACAATGCAGGTCAAGTTTTGATGATGGCAGCCAGCGGCGACCTGCATCATGCACGAGTCAAACTCGAACACGCGGACGTCAATCGCGAACTGATCGAACTTTGCCTGAGATGCCTCGAAGTCGATCAGGCCAGAAGGTTTCAAAACGCGGACCAGCTTGCGGACGCAATTACCGCTTACCAGGAAAGTGTTCAGTCGCGACTTCGGCAGGCTGAAGCAGATCGGACCGCCGCCGAGGTAAAGGCAACCGAAGAGCGGAAACGTCGACGAACGGCAACTTGGCTGACCGGCGCCATCGCGTTGACCTTCCTGGCTGGATTGGCAGGCGTCCTATGGCAGTTGAACATCGCCGTCAATGCAAAACAGGATTCAGATAAATACGCCGCTCTGGCCGACTCGCGATTCATGGATGCCAAGAGAATGGTGGACGAATATTTGACCGAAGTCTCGAACAGCCAGGATCTACTCGCCTCCACACCGGGCACCGAAAAGCTCCGTCGCAAGTTGCTCGAGAAAGCGAAATCTTATTATGAGTCGTTTGTTGTTTTGAAACCTGACGATCCGATCCACAAAGACGAGCTTGCCCAGGCCTACCTCTCGTTGGGGACGATCATTCAGCAGCTGGGTTCGGAATCCGAGTCAGAACCCTATTTTCAAGATTGCATTCGTATTTGCGAGGAGCTGATCGAAAGTGGGCAGGAACTGCCTGAAACCAAAAAACGAATTCTTGCCTGCCAAAACTTCTCCACGAGAAACCTGGTCACCGTTGGCAAGATCGACGAAGGGATTGAAAGTGCGAAGGCTTCGCTAAAGCTTGCCAAAACGTTGGCTGCAGAAAACCCGAACGACGTGCACAGCCTTTGCAGCGTACCCAGGACAAAGTTCAATATCGGAACTTGGAGCCTGGTCAGGAAACGTCCCGATGCGAATCAGTTTATTGCCGAGGCCATGCTGGAAACGGAGCAATTGACAAGCCGGTTTCCCGAAAGCGGAACGGTTCAAAACACAAGAGCGATCGTACTGATGGCCATGGGGTCGGCCAACCATGACCAAGCCCATCAACTCGGACTCGATGCGTTCCATGCCGGACGAGAGGGTAATGAAGAACAGGCAAACGAAATGAAGTTGCAGGAGAAACAGCTTCGGCGGCAATCGCAGCAATGGCTCCAGGAAGCGTTCGATATCCTTGCAACACAACTTGAATGGGAACCTGAAGATAGCGATCTTAAACCCGAGCTATACAACAACATTCCGACGATCTTTTTCTCATGCGCGAGCCGATTGTCACTCGCTTTTCTCTACGACCGGGATAAGTCGGATCCGGAAGACTATGTTGCCAAGGCATCCAAGGCAGCCAGTATCGTGCGCGATGCGATGCAACGGGTGTCAGATTTCTCCAATCGAAATCCGTATCTGCTTAAGGAAAGATTGCTGTTGATCGAGAGTCATCGGCTGTTGGCGATCATGACCGGACTGGATGAACGAATCGAAATTCTTGACAATGGGATGGAGTTGACAAGGAAAGAAATCGAAAAGCATCCCGATTCGATACGCTTGTACCGGATCTTCAACGAACTGGGGCTTGAATTGGTGCGCTGGCAGCGAGAAAAATCCATGAACGAGGCCCTCATGGAAACTCGCCAGGAGATGCTCCGATATAGCGAAATGCTGCGGAAGCTTGTCGGTCAAGATGATCTGGAAGTCGTTAAAACGGTGGTTGAAAACCACATGGAGCTTGCGAAACTACAACGAAGCGCAGAACAACCCACGGCCGCGATCTCGCAGTATGGCTCAG
>CAZJEK010000114.1:0-9596 GCA_964545005.1 uncultured Pirellulaceae bacterium | reverse complement strand
GAAAAACTTATCCTCGACCTGGATTCTCGCGGCAAAATCGATCCAGCCACGCGAGGTCTCCTGGCCGAAATCTACGGACACCAAGCTCAGATTCTTTCCCAGCTTGGTCGTCACGAAGAGGCAATTGCTTTGAAGCAATCTCAAATCGAGATCTATCAAGCCATTGGAAACAATGACCCATTAACAGTAGAGTTTTTTGAGCACGGACGATCGCTTTCAGGTCTCGTCTCAATCCTGTTGGAAAATCAACAATGGGAACAAGCCATCGCAACCGCGAGCCAGGCGAGGGAAATTGTTGAGGCGTCTAAAAATAGAGACTACCGAGGTCCTGGCAAATTTGTTCTCGCACTGCTATGCGGATACCGAGCCAAGGCCTTTGAGAAGCTGGAACGACACGAAGACGCCAAGCAAGAACTCACTGACCTGTTGGGATTCGGTAAGCTGGGCGTTCCGGTAGGAGTCGACTGCGGCTGGCTGCATACTCAAATCATGGTTTGTCGCGCCGATGTCTTTTTGGGAGACATTCAAGGAGCACTCGATCGGGCTACTGAGATCATTGAGGACAAAGAGAACCTTGGCAGCAAGAGAAGTGGGATGTCACGGGTCATTTTGGAAGCTGCAGGTGCCTTCGCCCTGGCAGCTGACATTCTGGCAATGGATCAATCGCTGGATGAGTCGACCAAAGAGCCATTGGTTCAGCAGCACCGCGATCGGGCGGTTGAGTTGATCCGTTTAGCGCTGGAACGGGATGATTTCCTTGCCCCATTGAATCGCAGTGCAGTTGAATTTGTCGAACATCGAATTCATAAGGATACTGCGTTTAACAGCATTCGAGATCTCCAGGAAGTGAATGTTCTTCTGGCACAGGAACGTAAGGAGTGATCGGTTCGGGTGTTCCACTCTACAGCCACGTCGACCCGCCATCGAACAGCTCCCGGATGGAATTTGGCAGATTTCAGCCGTTCGGGCGATGCGGCCGCAAGTTTGTCGCGGAATTAGTAAGCTTGAATACGGTTTCATTTCTGAACCGAATGCTGGGCACCAAATTTGGTTACACTGGATAGATAGTGTGTGAAGACGTTCATATTGCACGTTTCGCCAGCTGCCACCGACAAAGCTCCAATCTTCCACTTTAAACATGATTACCAAAGCTCGGTTCTTTCAAAAAACGGCGTTGTTGATCGGTTTCGTGTTGACCACCGGACAAGTTCAGGCCTGGGGGCAAGACTCGCCGCCTGCCCCGGTTGATTTCAATCGCGACATCAAACCATTGCTTTCGGACCGTTGTTTCCTCTGCCACGGTCCGGACGCCGGGACCCGCGAGGCGGGGTTGAGACTGGATCTGGAAGAGGACGCCCAGGGCGTGATCGAGGCTGGATTCTCGGACCAAAGTGAGCTCTATCATCGCATTGCGGCCACTGATGATGCTCAGATGCCGCCGCCTGATTCCAAACTCTCACTTTCAAGCGACGAGATCGCGTTGCTTAAACGGTGGATCGACGAAGGAGCCGCCTGGGAGCAACACTGGGCCTTCGTGGTTCCTCAGCGACACGCGCCACCGAAAACAAATAACGAAGCATGGCATCGCAACGAGATCGATGCATTTGTAATGGATCGATGGGAACGGGAAGGTCTCGATCCTCAACTCTACCCAGCTCCCACTGCCAGCAAGGAAAAATTACTCCGGCGAGTTTCCTTTGATTTGACCGGTTTGCCGCCGACGCTGGAGGAGTTGGATGCGTTCCTGGCAGACGATTCAGCTGACGCATACGAACACGCGGTTGACCGGTTGCTGGCGTCGCCTCGATACGGCGAAAGAATGACCTCGGACTGGCTCGACCTGGCCCGCTACAGCGATACCTATGGCTATCAGGTAGATCGGGATCGATTTGTTTGGCCATGGCGGGATTGGGTGGTGCGAGCCTTTAATCAAAACATGCCCTACGACCAATTTCTCACTGAGCAATTGGCTGGTGATCTGCTGCCCGACCCAACAGACGATCAAATCCTGGCGACGACATTCAATCGGTTACACCCCCAGAAAGTCGAAGGGGGCAGCGTTGAAGAGGAGTTTCGGGTTGAATATGTGGCCGATCGTTCCCAGACCGTGGGCATGGCATTCATGGGCTTGACCGTTGAATGCGCCCGTTGCCACGACCACAAGTACGATCCGATAACGCAACAAGAGTACTATCAGTTGTTTGCCTTTTTTAACAACATTGATGAATCCGGGCTGTACTCGTTTTTTGATGCGTCGGCCGTTCCCACGCCGAAAATGATGCTGTGTGACGATCAGCAAAAACAACAACTGGCCAAGCTGCAACAAAGCATTGCGGCTTCCGTCAAACAGCTGGAAAAATGTCGCGACGCAAGTCAGGACGCCTTTGCACAATGGCTCGGCGACGATGCCCCAAAGCGGGCGGCGGCCGGCCAGCGTGGAGTGCCAATGTTCGAGGCCGATTTTGAGAAAACGGAAAATCGCGGCAACCAGCTGGTCGAAGGTCCCGATGGACTCAAAGCGCTAAAGTTGACGGGCGACGATGAAGTCCGACTCGAAACCGGAAAATTCAAACGCCACCAGCCGTTCACGATAGCCGCCCGAATCAATGTTCCCGAAGATCCCCAACTGCAACAGAGATCCGTGATTCTTCATTGCTCACGAGCGTGGACCGATTCAGCTAGCCGCGGGTACCAACTGCTGATTGAGGATGGCAGGCTGAGCGCTTCGTTAATTCACTTTTGGCCCGGGGACGCGATCAGCGTTCGCACAACCGATCCGGTACCGACAGATACATGGATTCACGTTGCCATGGTTTATGACGGGAGCAGCACCGCCAACGGATTGCAGATTTTCATCAACGGCAGCCCCGCCCAGGTTGAAACGGTACGCGACAATCTACAAAAAACGATCCTGGGCAGTGGGACCAGTCACCTGGTTTTGGGAGCGCGGTTTCGCGACGTTGGATTCAAGGACGGTCGAATCGCCGATCTCCAAGTCTTCGATCGAAGACTGGCTCGACTTGAGATTGCCGATCTCCACGCCGATGGTACGCTGAAACAGGTGCTGGCCAAATCACGTGACGACGTCACTCCGGCTGAACGAGAATGGCTACAAGAGTTTTTTCTGCTGACTCAAGACGCCCAATACGCCAAACAACTGGATGCACTGGCCGCAGCACGGCTCAAATACAATGCAGCGGTCGACGGCGTCCGTGAAATCATGGTGATGCGAGAAATGCCTCAGCCCCGGCCAACCTTTGTCCTGCGACGGGGCGCCTACAACGAACCGACTGAACCCGTCGTCGCTGACACCCCCAATATATTTCCTGCCCTGCCGCGGGATGGCACAAGCGATCAACCACCCAATCGTTTGACGCTGGCACGTTGGTTGACGTCGGGACAGCATCCGTTGACCGCGCGAGTGGCAGTTAACCATTATTGGCAACTGCTGTTTGGCAATGGGTTGGTCCGCACGCCTGAGGACTTCGGCAGTCAAGGGGAGCCCCCCACGCATCCGAAACTGCTGGACACCCTGGCAGTCGATTTTCAAGCCAACGGCTGGGATATCAAGCGGCTGTTGAAAAAAATGGTGATGTCCAACACCTACCAGCAATCGACGCGAACCTCGAAAGCGATGCTGGTCCGCGATCCGGACAACCGATTGCTCGCGCGGGCGTCGACCTTTCGGCTGCCAGCGGAGATGTTGCGTGATAATGTGCTTGCTACCAGCGGATTGCTGGTTGAAAAAATCGGCGGACCTCCCGTTCGACCGTACGAGTTGGCTGTATCGTTCAATCCCTCTCCCCCCGACAAAGGCGAGGGGCTCTATCGACGCAGCCTGTACACCTATTGGAAACGAACGGGGCCGGCCCCAGTCATGCTGACGCTCGATTCGGCCAAGCGGGATGTCTGTCAGGTCAAACGTGAACGAACCTCGTCGCCGTTGGCGGCGCTCGTACAGCTAAACAATCCGCAGACGGTGGAGGCCTCACGGAAATTGGCTGAAAAACTGATTGCCCAGCACGGTGATGATCAAGCCAAAATCATTGTGGATCTGTTTCGCACGCTGACCAGCCGTTTTCCCGCGCAACGGGAAATTGCAATCTTGCAAACCTTGTTCGATCAACAATTGGAGGGTTTTCAAAAGGATCCAACAGCAGCCCAGGAATTTCTCGAGGTCGGTCAGTCGAAATCTCCAACAGAAAATCCGGCGGAGCTGGCCGCTTGGGCAGCCGTCGTGAACACATTGTACAGTTTTGATGAATGCGTGATGAAAAGGTAAACAACAGGTCAACATGTTCAACCAATGCACTGGATTCGAGGCCAACTGGGGCCGCTCCCGACGCGATTTTCTGAATCGTTTCGCGATGGGACTCGGCGGAGCTGCGCTGGCCCAATTGCTGGGGCCAGAATTGCTGGCCTCGGCCCAAGACAACCCTCCGAGCCCCGATCTCACCTCGGGGGTTCTCAAACAGTTACACCATCCCCCGAAAGCCAAGCGGGTCATTTTCCTGTTTCAAGCGGGAGGCCCATCCCAACTGGACTTGTTCGACTACAAGCCCGTTCTCAATCAGCAACAAGGACAGCAACTACCCGACGCCGTGCGTCAGGGACAACGGCTGACCGGGATGAGTGGCAATCAAGCCAGCTTGCCGTTGGTCGGATCACCATTCAAATTCAAGCAGCACGGACAATCCGGTGCCTGGATCAGTGAATTAATGCCGTTCACTGCTGAGGTCGCTGACGAACTCTGTTTTGTAAAATCCATGTATACCGAGGCGATTAATCACGGACCGGCGGTGACCTATTTTCAAACCGGCTCCCAATTGCCTGGACGCCCGAGTATTGGTTCGTGGTTAAGCTATGGTTTGGGCAGTCAAAACGCTAACCTCCCCTCGTTTGTCGTGATGATCACGAAGAACAAGGGCGGGCAGCCGCTGCAGGCTCGACTTTGGGGCAGCGGGTTCCTCGCTTCCCGATTCCAGGGCGTGCGTTTCCGGGCTGGAAAAGACCCGGTGCTATATTTGGGCAACCCTCCGGGTATCGATAAATCCAGTCGCCGCCAGATGCTCGACGCGTTGTCGGAGCTCCATGAACTACAGCTGGAACAACGGCCCGATCCGGAAATTGAAACTCGAATTGCACAGTACGAGCTGGGGTTCCGGATGCAAACTTCGATTCCGGAGATTGCGGACATGTCCGACGAACCGGAGACTGTATTTGAAGAGTATGGTCCCGATTCAAAAAATCCCGGGACGTTCGCTTCTAATTGCATCATGGCCCGACGACTGGTTGAACAAGGCGTTCAATTTGTCCAGTTGTATCACCAGGGCTGGGACCAGCACGGGAATTTGCCGGGCGCAATCAAGACACAATGTCGCGAAACCGATCAGCCTTCCGCTGCGTTGGTCAAGGACCTCAAACGCCGCGGGTTACTTGAGGATACACTGGTCATCTGGGGCGGTGAATTTGGCCGAACGAATTACTGTCAGGGAAAACTGACGCCGGGAAATTTTGGCCGCGATCACCATCCTCGCAGCTTTACGATGTGGATGGCCGGTGGGGGCATCAAGCCAGGAATGTCCTTCGGCGTCACCGACGACTACGGTTACAATATTGCCGAAAACAGAGTTCACATTCATGACCTTCAGGCAACGCTGATGCACCTGCTGGGCATCGATCACGAGCGACTGACCTTTAGGCATCAAGGCCGGCGGTACCGGCTCACCGATGTCCACGGAGAAGTGGTCAAGCCGCTGTTGCTGTAGTGCCCCGCGGCGCGATTGGAACTGAAGCGAAGTGGAGACCGACGCCAAGCGAACGGCTTTGAATCGGATCGGATCGGGCTTTGACGAGTTTTTTTTGATCTGGCTTACGCAACGCGGCCGTCTTGTAACCGAATCACTCGGTCGGCTTTGTCGGCCAACGAGTCGTCGTGAGTGACCATCACGACTGTCAAGTTGTCGTTCTTCCGCAGGGCCGTTAACGTATCGATCACCTCCCGACCGTTTTCGGCGTCCAGGTTTCCAGTCGGTTCATCGGCCAACAACACCGACGGTTCCGAGATCAATGAACGAGCGATTGCCGTCCGCTGCATCTCGCCACCCGATAGCTCATTGGGTTTGTGTTTCAAACGGTGCCCCAAGCCGACCATTTCCAACAACTCCTGAGCCCGCCGTTTGTATTGTCGTTTGTTTTTCAGGTAGGTCCAAAAACCATCCTGAACCATCTTGGGAACCAACACGTTTTCGATCGTCGTTAACTCCGGCAGCAAGTGGTAGAACTGGAAGATCATTCCAAATTCACGGTTCCGCAGGTACTCCTTGCGACGTGCCGACATCGTATCGATCCGCTGCTGATGAAAATAGATTTCACCGCTGTCAGGTTGATCCAGCGTCCCCAGCAAGTGCAACAAGGTACTCTTGCCAGACCCCGATTGCCCAATGATGGCAGTAAAGTCGCCCGTTTGGATTTCCAGGTCAACGCCCTTCAAAACCGGCACTTCGACTTGTCCCTTGCGATAGCTTTTATGCAGGTCGCGGGTCGACATGACCGTACTGCGGGCAATCCGTAATGGTGCCGCTTGCGGTTTGGTCGCCCGTGGCGTTCGATGCTCTGAAACCGGTGCAGTCGACTCATTCATATCGCAATGCCTCCACAGGATGCAAACGGGCGGCTCGCAAAGCCGGTAACACGCTGGCCAGGACCGCGATCAAGATCGCTCCGGCGCCGACCAGCAAAACCATCAACGGACTGACAATGGTCGGGATTTCTGAAAAGTAATAAATCGTTGGATCGAACACTTCCTGCCCAGTCATCCAACTGACCAGGTCGGCGATTTGATTGATGTAGGCCACAAATGCCAGCCCCAATCCGATCCCGACTCCCGTTCCGACCGTTCCCAACGACATTCCGTATCCGAGAAAGATCGACATCACACCATGGCTGGGTGCACCCAGTGCTTTCAGGATGCCGATGTCACGAGTTTTTTCGACGACGATCATGAAGAACGTGGCCAGGATTCCAAACCCGGCAACGGCGATAATCAGGAACAACAGGATGTTCAATATCGTCAACTCCATTTGCACGGCGCTTAACAGTGGTCGTTGAGTATCCTGCCAGGTACGAATATCGAGGTATTCCGCACCGGGGAATTCGGACTTCAATCGGTCTCGAACCTGCGCCAAATCCGCGCCAGGCTTAAGCTTTAGTTGAAACGCCGAAACCGCTCCCTCTCCAGTTAACGGGTCGATCATTCCGCACAAGTTTTGCAGCTCGGACAATGGCACAAACGCGAAACTGGAATCGTACTCATGCATGTTGGAGGAATAGAAATCCACAATGGTGAAATTCTCGGTCACAGGTCGCAATTGGCGACCGGCCGACAACATTGTCATCTGGACATCGTCGCCGGGTCGAGCGAGGTAGACGTCCTCCAGCTCGTTGTTCCGGTTCATGGTTTTTCGCGCCGAAATGCCCAATCCCAGCACGATGCCGGTGTACTGATCGCGCATCGGATCGAACAATTCCTCCGCCGAGAAACCATCGCGATATTGGTGATGCGGATCGAAAGCAGGCATCGTGACGGGCCCCGGCGGCGAATCCGATTGATCTGCCACCTGGAAACTGGGGTCACCTTCATTTTTCTCCGCGATCACCTCGTCGATGTTCGGCACCCTATCGGGCAGCGGAGCGAATTGGGGCAATTGCGGGGCGGCAGCGGCATCGCCATGACGCGGCTTGGCGCCCAATGGTTCAGGCAGCGGATTGGAATCCACATATTCCCGAGCTGCGAGGTCGTAGAGTTGATCGTGCTCGCGCATCAGCCGATCCAATTCGCGCCGGGCTTCCACTTTCTGGCGGCGATAGCTCCACCCGGCTTGCTCGAACTTCTCGTAGCCACTGTCTTCCAGCTGAAAATTGAATCCCTGTTCGCGTTTGAGGATGTTGGTCAGATAGGGTTCGAAATCGGTTACTTGACCGAATGATTCGTCATCGATCCCCAACAGCATCACGGTCTGGGTCCACTGCCGTCCGTTGAATTCCAGCGTCAGCAGAGCTTGCGTTCTGACCACCCAGGTCATTTGCTCGAGATCATCACCCACGATTTGCCGAATCAGCTCAGCATTGCGACGTGGATACTGGATTTCCTCCATCATCGGAGCAGCGATTTCGACATCCGACAGGATCCCGTGCAGCCGGTTTTTCATCTGATCGACGAATCCCGCCATCACGCTGTTGACGACAATCAACGTCGCCACACCCAGCGTCACACTGACGATGGACGCCAACGCGATAAATCGCGTTTTCAAGTAACGCCAGGACAAAAGAAGTTTGTACATCTGCCAATCCTTGGCCGTTGTTCCGTTTCAGCGCGCTCCATGTCGCGATTGATAGACAGGACTTTAACGACTGTCGGACGACTCGAAAACGGCAATTTGTCGGTCAAATTGCCGTTTTATCGCGAAGCAGGGGTTTTAACCCTTTGTCAGCCCCTTATCAGCCCAGAGAAGTTAATTCAACTTCCAACATCAGCCTTGCGGCGACTGAAACGGGTTATTGGATTCCTGCCCCAGAATCGGATCACCGGCTTCCAATCCGCCTTGCACACCTTCGCCGGGCCCATGCTGATCGTCGTCATCTTTCAGCGTATCCAGATGCATCAATTTCTTGATCAAGGGTGAAATCACGATAACCACCACTCCGACAATGACAGCGACCCATCCAACTCGAGAGTAGACACTCATCACTTGCTCAGTCGACGCAGTTTCCCCTTCTCCGCCAGCCCCAACCGCGGACGCGATTAATCCGGCTGTAAAGTTGCCGCCCGCGGTTGCAAAAAACCACGTCCCCATCATCAATCCGGCCAGCTGTGCCGGGGCCAGCCGATTCATGGCGCTCAGCCCAACCGGTGACAGACAAAGCTCGCCGGTCGTATGCAGCAAATAGATCAGGAAAATGTAAATCACCGGGGTCAGGTCGCCTTCGGCCGTTGCCGCGATGCCAGCAACCAGGACCAGAAAACCAGCCCCCAGCTGAATCAACCCCAGTCCAAACTTGGCGGGAGCCGACGGTTCAAGATTCAGCCGATTTAACCAGGTCCACAATGCGGCAAAAACGGGAGCCAACATCACGATATAAATCGCATTGATCGATTGAAACAACGACGCAGGAACGTTGTAGCCGAAGATTGTTCGATCGACAGAATTGTCTGTAAACAGGTTTAACGAGGATCCAGTTTGCTCAAAAAGTGCCCAGAACAAGATGGAACCCAGAATCAAGAACATGGCGGCGAAGATTCGGTCGCGTTCGTCTGCCGGTACCTGGACAACGGCGGTAAACAGAATGTACAAAACCAGGACAATTCCCGCGATTCCCAGCAGGATTCCGACGGCAGCCTGCCATTGGATCAAAAACCAACAAATGACGACCGCTGCGATTCCGATCATGTAAAGCAGCCATTCGAACTTGATTCCAGCTACCTTCGAGTTCAGCTTTTCTGGATTGCTGGATTCGCCCCGGCCGCACAAATAGGGTGTTCCCCAAATAAACACAATCAACCCCAACAACATCCCAACACCGGCCGCCCCGAAACC
>CAZJEK010000113.1:0-16482 GCA_964545005.1 uncultured Pirellulaceae bacterium | reverse complement strand
AACCGTCTGCCTGTGGAGTCGATCGCGATTCCCTGGCAGATCCCCGAACCGGAAATGATTCGGATCTCGTGACCTTTTCGTTTCAATGAATCAATGATCTGTTGGTCCATGCCACGCTCGACCATCAGTACGTCCGGTGACCACTGGTGATGGATTCGGGGTTGCGCGATTGCCTGGTCAATGGGTTTTCCCAAATCCAGGTGATGGATCAGGGCGTTGACGACCTGCGTAATGATCTTGGGGCCCCCGGCAGCTCCCACCGTGACCACCGGCTGCCCGTTTTTCAGAACGATCGTGGGACTCATGCTGGACAGTGGACGTTTGCGAGCTTCGACTGCGTTGCGACTGCCACCGACCAATCCAAATGCGTTGGGCTGGTCCGGGATCGCCACAAAGTCATCCATTTGATTGTTCATCACGACGCCCAAACCAGGCACGATCACTTTCGAGCCAAAGGTTGTGTTCACGGTGGAGGTAATCGCGACCCAGTTGCCGTCAGCGTCCGCGGCGGCAATGTGAGTTGTGTGTCGTTCGAAGAATTGATCCTCGTGTCCGGGCGGTTTGCCAAAATTGAATTTTGAGGCTTGTTCCAGGTTGATTTTTGCTGCCAGCTGATCGGCGTAAGATTGATCGATCAAACCGCGAGGAACGTTGACGAAGTCAGGATCCCCCAGCCATTCGGCTCGATCGGCAAACGCCAACTTCATCGCTTCGCCGACGACGTGAAACATCGTTGCCGGATCTTGCTGATGGAGTTTTTTCAAATCGAAGGATTCGAGTACGTTCAGGATTTGCGCGACGTGAACACCTCCAGAACTGGGAGGCGGAAAACCGATGATCTCGTAGTCTCGATAGGTCGAACGAACTGGTTTGCGAATGACTGTCTGATAGTTGGCAAAATCAGCTGCCGTCAAAATGCCGCCGTTTTGTTTCATCCAGTCGGCCGTTTGCCTGGCGAACGGACCGTTGTAAAACCAGGCGGAACCATGTTCTGCGATTTGGCGATACGTATTGGCCAGGTCGGTCTGGATCAGTCGGTCACCCGTTTGGTAAGCCACGTACTGGCCCTGTTCGTTTTGTTTCAGCAGCACCGCAGCGGATGCTGGAAACTTGGCGAGGTCCCGTTCGACGGACTCAATTTTGGCTTGGTAAGCTGGCGTGACCAGGAAACCACGTTCTGCAATTTCCGCCGCTGGTAAGAGCAGTTTCGAAAACTCCAACTCGCCATGTGTCTGGTTCGCCTGGTGGAAAGCTGCCAGGGCGCCGGGAACACCACTGGCCAGTGGCCCGGTCCGGGATGGGGCTTCGGTCGTCTTGGCGGCTTGCTTGAACAAATCGCGATGGGCGGCATGAGGTGCCATCTCACGTCCGTCAATCGCGATGATGTTGCCATCAGCAGTGCGGATCAGGATAAAGCAGCCGCCGCCGATACCCGAATTGAAACCATCCACAACGCCCAATGTCAGTCCAGCCGCGACTGCGGCATCAATTGCGTTTCCGCCATCGGCCAGGGCGTTCAATGCGGCTTCGGTAGCCAGCGGATGAACAGTCGCAACCATGCTTTGGGTTGAGTTGGCGGTTGCGCGATGCTCAATGCTGGGAACAATCGGGCCCACGGCAGTCGCTGCTTCCTGAGCGGAGGCGGTTGGGGCGACCGTGGCCGGGGGGTAGGCCAACAAGAGCATTGTTGCTGCCGCGGCCAGCCATTGAATCATGGCCACGGTCGGAAACAATACACAGGTGCGGTTAATGGGCATGGTGACTCCTGATTGTCCATTCGTTACGGTTTTGTTCATGATAAGTTTGCGTTAAACAAGTTTTGCACGAAATGGAAACCCGACGCGTGAGCGAGGGCTACACCGATGCGTGTTTTTACCTCGCTTACGCGTCGGGTTTCAAGTTTGGGCGGCGTTTAAACAAACGCTTTGTGCTCGTTACCTGTTACTCGACTTGCGGGAAACAGCGTAAATTCTCTACCCTGCTATTATGACCTCCAACGAAAACGATCTGAATTCCCCCCCAGAAGAAGATTTCGACAATTCCGGATCACCGGGAAGCCTCGATGACTTGGACCTGGATGGCGATGAGCCTGAGTTTTCGCTGACTCAATTGAGTGAAGCCTACGCCCAGGTGATCGAGGAACAGACAGGGCGTCGGCACATCGTCGATTCCCTTGATTCAGACCAAGCGGCTGCCGACGATGAGGCAGAATCGCAACTGTCTGATTCTGACAGCGAAACAATTTGTCCGATTTCGCCGGAGTCGATTGTGGAGGCAATTTTGTTTGTCGGGGCCCCCCAGGGGGAAAAATTGACCAGTCGGAATGTGGCCGAAGTCATGCGGGATGTTTCTGCTGCTGACGTCACTTCGATCGTTAAAACCTTGCAAAAACGCTACCAGGACGAAGACCGTGCCTACCGCGTCAATTATGAGAAAGGCGACTTTGAGCTGGTGCTTGATCCGGCTCTAATCGATTTGCAACGAGAGTTTCATGGACGCAATCGTCAAGTTCGGCTGAGTCAGGCTGCCATCGATGTGTTGGCGATCGTGGCCTACAATCAACCGATACCAAGAGAACAAGTTGAGGTTATTCGCGGCAAGCCATCCGGTTCGGTATTGGCTCAGTTGGTGCGACGTAATCTGTTAGACGTGGAACCGGATCCCGAGCAGCCCAAGATGCGATACTATACCACCACCGACAAGTTTCTGGACCTGTTCCAACTGGATGATTTGGCAGATCTACCCCAAAGCCACGACGTGTCGGACATCGCCGAACTCGCTGATTAGACGAGTCTTTCACAGGGAAACGCGAGATGAGTTTTAACCAACGAATTCAGATTGTTGCCTGGAGTGCCTTCGCGGTCGTCGGTTGTCTGGTTGGTTCGGTCGCCGGACAGGACGGCTTGGATCCAAACGCATCGATGCCCAATTGGAAAATGCAGACATTGGGTGGGAGTCAATTTTGGACCGACCTATGGGTGGTCAGCGAATGGCGAGTTCAGCAAAACTCGGAGACCGGACACTGCCGTTTGCTGGACCCCGAAAAGGTACGACATGCGTGGGGCGGTGAACAGTATTGCCGCAATCAATTAAAACGTCGGATCGAGGCTGGCACGGTTCAGTTACCTCAGGGCAAGGTTGCGATTCTGTTGCACGGTTTGGTACGCACTTCCACGTCGATGGAACCCTTGGCCGTTCACCTGCGGAAGCATGGTTACGGAACGATCAATTTTGGCTACGCCAGTACTCGGGAAAAAGTTGGCGACCATGCCGAGGCCTTGAAGTCGGTGATCGATGGGTTGGGACCACACGTCAACGAAGTGTATCTGGTCGGTCACTCGTTAGGAAATCTGGTCGTCCGCCGGTACCTGGGCGACACAGCGGATCAAGCCAAACGTATTCAGGGAGATCAACGAATTCAGCGGATCGTCATGCTGGGGCCACCCAATCACGGTTCTCGGATGGCCAGGTTGCTTAAGCGCAGTGTTCTGTTCAACACCTTGGCAGGAAAAAGTGGTCAGCAACTGGCTTCCGGTTGGGAAGCGTTGGAACCGACGCTGGCGGTCCCGGAGATTCCGTTTGGCATCGTTGCTGGTGGCCAGGACAACATCAATTTTAGTAACTTGATTCTGCGGGGGCCTGACGATTTTACCGTGGCCTTGTCAGAAGCGAAGTTAAACGGGGCCGATGATTTGTTTGTCCGACCGTTGTTTCATTCCACCATGATGCATCAGCCAGAAGTCATGTCGGCGACGGTCAAGTTTCTTGAGCACGGCTATTTCGTTGCCGCCGACCAACGTCAGCCGGTCCCCGCTGCTGCGGAACAGTCGTCGGTATCGCCGGCTGCCAACAATGAGTGACGCCTTGCCCACGCCCGAGTCGGCGGAGCCGCTTCCAGAAACCGGGCGGTTGGCTGGAATTGATTACGGTACCGTTCGAATTGGCGTCGCGATTTGCGACCCCGGCCAACAATTCGCCAGTCCGTTGGAAGTTTATACACGCCGGAACGAACGGCTGGACCGCCAGTTTTTTGCGGAATTAGCGCAGCAGGAACGGTTGGCTGGATGGGTCGTTGGACTGCCGGTTCATTTGAGTGGCCAGGAGAGTGAAAAGTCTGTGGAGGCGATCGAATTCGGCCAGTGGTTGCAGCAGGAAACCAAGTTGCCCGTCAACTGGATTGATGAACGCTATACGACTTCCATGGCTCGGGAGATCTTGAACCGGTCCACGATGTCTGGCAAGAAACGGAAGGCTCAGTTGGATAAACTGGCGGCACAAATTTTGTTGGCCGCCTACCTGGAACGCGACCGCAATGGACGGTCCGGAGCTGATGAGATTTGAGCTGATGAGATTTGTGATTTCCAACTCACTCCAGCAACAACGTCCTCATCAAATTCTGGGTTCCCAGCGTTTTGGCGGAAGTCAGAACTTCACCGGCATCGAAGCCCGCCGCGTGCCCGCACGACTGGGCGATCGAACGCACGCGATCAAAAATATAGCCCTTGTCAGCGGTAAACTGAGTCTCGTAACACTTGACCGCAGCCAGCTTTCGTTCCAGTGTTGTCGTGATGTCGACGACGATCTGCCGCGGTGCCTGTCCGGACCAATCGGATTCGTAAAACAGGTGATAGTAGAGTTGTCGCTGGACCGCGTGAACCTTCAGGCCATCAAAATGCTGGTCCCATTTCGAAAGTCGGCTATAAAAAATCGCAGCATCGGTAATTTGCGAAGCCTGCCAGTGGTCAGGGGAGGCCATGGGCGTTTTTCCCAGCAGTCCTAAAACCACCTGAGGTCGATATTTTCGAAACACGGTCGCCAATTTGACACGAGCTTCGAAGTCATCAAACAGGCAGCGGTTGGGCAAGTCGAGAACGATCCGTTTGGCAATTCCTAACATTTCCGCAGCTCGATTGGCCTCGGCCAGCCGAACTTCGGGGCCCGGCGAATTCGGAGTTGGTTCGCCATCGGTCAAATCCACGATGCCGACGCGGTATCCTTGTTGGGCCAACGCCGCCAGCGTTCCACCGCAACCAATCTCGCAATCGTCGGGGTGGGCACCGACAGCGATGACGTCCAGATATTCGAGTTCCTGTTCCATGGTGGTAACAATAGACCATGTGAATTTGACCAGCAAGTGGTTATCGAACAGTGGAAAACCGGTCGCTAATCGAAGCCGGTTTGATTGGCCCGCCGCCCGGACACAGATGGGCTGAGCGCGTAAATTCGGTACCTTGCCAGGTCGATCGTTGACAGTTGAAACTGAAAGCCCGAAACTGGGGCTGCACGAGTTGTTCGATTTTCAAATTCTTAATTTTTTTCTCAGCATGGACGAGTTGACGATCGCAACAGAACAGGAGCACGCCGGCGCAGCGTTGCAGGGTTTGCGAATCGCGTTTGTCGGGAAGTTGGGCGGCGTCAACC
This sequence comes from uncultured Pirellulaceae bacterium, assembly GCA_964545005.1. Classification (GTDB taxonomy): domain Bacteria; phylum Planctomycetota; class Planctomycetia; order Pirellulales; family Pirellulaceae; genus Mariniblastus. Next base: position 11,061 of record CAZJEK010000113.1, on the reverse strand, counting down.
GCAAACAGGCCCGGGCCCTGGTTCGTCGGCTGGGGGGGACGATGGTCGATCGACTGGAGCCAGGCGTTGACTGGGTGGTGGTCGGTGCTGACGTGATCCCGTTGGAGGATCCGGATGACCTGGCCGCCGACTGGGTCGCTGAAGCGGTAGGGCAACAGCAACTCAAAGTGCTCAACGAAACCGAATTCTGGCAGGAGATCGGTGTCGTCGAAAACGAAGCCGATGTCAGTCAGCTGTACACGCCTGCGATGTTGGCCAGCTTGCTGGAAGTGCCGGTGTCGACGATTCGTCGTTGGCACCGGCGTGGTTTGATATCGCCTGCCCGCCAAGTCAAGAAGCTTCCCTATTTCGATTTTCAGGAAGTGGCGTCGGCTCGCCGCATCGCGACCTTGATCGCGTCGGGAGCCAATCCAACTACCATCGAAACCAAGCTGTCGCGGCTTTCCGAACTGTACCCGCATTTGCAACGTCCGCTGGCACAACTGTCGATTATCGTCGAAGGCAGCCGCTTGTTGCTCCGACGCGAAGAAGGCTTGATCGAGCCCGACGGTCAAATGCGGATCGATTTTGATGCCTTGGAGCATCCGGACGTTGATACTGAACCTGAGTCGGCGACCACGTTTTCATTTCTGGAAGCGGTGTTGGACAATGAAGATCCAGTCGACTCATCGATTGAATCACCTGCTCAGCTGGTTGAGTTGGCCAATCAGTTGGAAGATGAAGGCCAATACGAATCAGCGATTGAAGTTTATCGCCTGCTGGCTTTGGCAGAGGGGCCCACGCCAGAGAATTGTTTTCGGCTGGCCGAATTGCTGTATCAAACCGGCGATCCACACGGGGCGCGGGAGCGGTACTTCATGGCTGTCGAGCTGGCTCCTGATTTTGTCGAAGCACGGGCCAACCTGGGATGCGTATTGGTCGAGTTGGGCCAGAACGAATTGGCTCGGTCTGCGTTTGAGGGGGCTTTGGAACATCACCGTGAATACCCCGACGTTCATTTTCATTTTGCCCGCTTGCTGGACGAAATGGGGTTTGAATCGGACGCGGACCAGCACTGGAAAAAGTTTTTAGAGTTAACTCCCCACAGCCCGTGGGCAGCCGAGGCGCGGACACGCCTGTTGCAAGTCGACGGCGAGCCGTTGCTGGGAGTTCAGGAATTTACCGAACAGGCACCAACCGATTATGAATGAAAACAACTTTGCCGCAGACGTCGATTTTTTGCGCCAGCATGTTGAAACATTGGTCTTGAAAAACAAAGAGGGTGCCGGGCTGGCGGTGGTGCCTCAATACCAGGGGCGGACGATGACCTCGACGGCCGCAGTTGATTCTGGACAAAGCCACGGGTTTATTAATTACGATGCGGTCGCATCACCGACGTTGTCGGACAAGATTAATCTGTACGGTGGGGAAGAACGGCTGTGGATCTCACCCGAAGGTGGCCAGTTTTCGATCTTCTTTGAACCCCATGTTGAGATGTCGTTCGACAATTGGCGGACACCGCCGGAACTGGACACGGTCGGTTTCGAGCTACAGCAACAGACCGACTCGACCGCCAGTTTTTCGCAGGTAGCGAAATTGACCAACTGGACCGGAACCCAATTCGATGTCTCGATCGAACGGGTTGTCGAGTTGCTTGATAGCCAGTTTGCGGCCCAGCGTTTGGGGACATCACTGGACGGATTGTCGGTGTGCATTCACCAGAGTCGAAATACACTGACCAACGCGGGCGATCGTCCCTGGACGCAGGCGTCCGGGTTGATCAGCATCTGGATGCTGTGCATGAGCAAGCCCTCGGACACGGCCACGTTGATGGTGCCTTTTGCAAATGCAAAAGACCAGTCATTGGATTCGGTGAGCGACGATGAAATCGTGACGGCAGACTACTTTGGTCAGCTGGGCAGCGATCGTTTGAGAATCGATCGCGATGCGGGATTGATCTACTTTTTGGGCGATGGAAAGCATCGCAGCAAGTTGGGATTGGGGTTTGGACGCGCGACCGATCGGCTGGGCAGCTGGGATGCGCAGCGTGGTGTGTTGTCTGTGGTGGAGTACCGACTGCCTGGGCAGGCGCCAGATGGTTATTGCAATAACCTGTGGGAGATGCAGGAGCATCCCTTCGCGGGCGATGTGCTGAATTGTTACAACGATGGCCAGAATGAGTCCGGCAAGAACTTGGCCGAGGGAGGGTTTTTCGAACTCGAATCGTTGTCTCCTGCGTTGGCGCTTGAACCAGGGCAGTCGTATGAACACTTGCACCGCACAATCCGGCTCGAGGGAAATCGTGAACAACTGGACAACGTTGCCAAACAGGTCTTCGGGGTCGGCTTGGCAACGATCGAATCGCAAGTCGGGTAACGCTGGCTTGTGAACGTATCTCCGTGGACTCTGTGTCTCTGTGGTTTTTCCTTGTCGACCCTGCTCCAATCGAGAGTAACAACTTCTGAACCAATCGCCCTGTTTTTTCGGTTATCATAAGCGAATCAAATTTTTAACTCCGGAAAGCGTTTCCATGGGATCTCCGATGAAAACAAGTGCGTGGCTGCTGGCTGTTCTCGTATCAATGGTGCTAACCAGCAGTTGCTGGGCTGTTCAGGAAGATGGCTTCAAGTCGATCTTCGATGGAGAATCGCTGAATGGTTGGAAAGGCGATGAAGAACTGTGGCGAGTCGAAGATGGCGCGATTGTCGGTCAAACGACCGAGGATAAAACGATCTCTCGCAACAAGTTTCTGCACTGGTCCGAAGGTGAAGTTGATGACTTCGTGTTGCGTCTGAAGTTTCGAATCACCGGCACGGATCGGGCTAATAGTGGAGTTCAGATTCGCAGCCAGCTTGATGAAGAAGGGCATATGTCCGGTTACCAGGCAGATCTGGAACGATCAGGTCGATACCTGGGCATCTTGTATTCTGAAAAAACAGGTCGAGGAATTCTCTGTCAGCGCGGCCAGCAAGTCGTATTCCGATCCAAGGACGACAAAGACGTGAAACAGGTTGCCGATGCCGAAGCGCTATTCAAGCAAGTGGATATCGATGGCTGGAATGACATGGAGATCACGGCTCAGGGCAATCAGATTGTGATCAAAGTCAACGGATCGGTAACCGCCGATTTTACCGACCAGGACAAGGAGCAAGCGGTACGCAGTGGACGGATCGGTTTGCAGTTGCACGTCGGACCACCGATGAAAGTTGAGTTCAAGGATATTCGGCTCAAGCGTCTTCTCTTGCAGGAGGAGAAGAAAGTTGTGCTCGTCGCCGGCAAGCCCAGTCACGGCTGGGGGCAGCACGAGCACAATGCGGGTTGCCTGTTGCTGGCCGACCGGTTGAATCAATCGCAGTTGCCAGTTGTGACCACGGTTTACCAGAATGGCTGGCCGGCTGATCCGACCGCCTTTGACAACGCCGACACCGTCGTGGCATTTTGCGATGGAGGCGGGCGTCACTTCTTACATCGAAACGGCGAGGCGTTTGACGACATCATGCGCCGCGGCGTGGGTTTGGTTTGTATCCACTACGGGGTCGAAGTGCCGAAGGGGCCTTCCGGAGATCGTTTCTTGAATTGGATCGGCGGCTACTTTGAAACTGACTGGTCCGTCAATCCAACCTGGACCGCCAAGTTTGAGGAACTGCCCGAACACCCGGTAACCAATGGGGTCGAGCCGTTTGAGTTGCATGACGAATGGTACTATCACATGCGTTTTTCCCCGCAGGTCAGCCGCGTGACTCCGTTGTTACAGACCTTGCCTCCGGAATCGACATTGGAACGCAGGGACGGCCCGCATTCCAACAATCCGCATGTGCGGGAAGCGGTATTGGAGAAGAAAGAGCCGCAGGTCGTGTCCTGGGCATTCGAACGAGGCGACGGCAAAGGCCGGGGGTTTGGATTTACCGGAGCCCATTACCATCGCAACTGGGGCAATGACAGTTTTCGGACCCTGGTGCTCAATGCCATCGTTTGGACATCGCACCTGGAAGTTCCCAGCGAGGGCGTGCCATCGGAAACGCCAACGCCGGAAGAAATGGATGCCAACCAGGATTTTCCCAAACCAAAACAGTAGGCCTTCCAACAAGCCCGACGCGCAGGTTTAGAAGTTGCACTATCGCAGTTTTTGCTTGGGAATGGAAACCCGACGCGTGTGCGAGGGCTACACCGGCGCGAGTTTTCCCTCGCTTACGCGTCGGGTTTCCAAAAAACCGCAACTTCAAAACGCGCAGGCAAGTGGATATCCCTGCTTTCGAGAGTACTCATTGGCGTGTTAAGAGTTGCGCATTGTCGTCCTTCTCTCTGCAAACGTTAGCGAATCGGCTTCTGTCCTTTTTTTTTGGGGCGGGCCTTGCTCAGCATGGACAGCGTACGCGATTTTTACCGGAAAGATTGACAGGATTTTCAGGATCAACAAGATCGACAAGATGCTCACTTTTGGTCGATCCCTGAATCTAAGATTTGGGTGAATCAATAAATTATCGCCGAGTGAAGGCGACAACCTGGAAGCTCAACTTCGTCTCAAGGTTTCCTGCTACGGGTGCACAAAAACGTATTGATCTTTTTGCTTAACGGATCGCTGCCGCCCCAGGCGTCCTCAAAAAAGCCGGTCAGCACCAGACCTGCTTGCAGTTGCCCCGCGATCAGTTGCTCCAGCGAATGGCCGAATTCGATGGGGCGTTCTGAGCCGAGTAACCGTTCACGTTCCGATTTGGGCAAATCAAAATCTGAGTACGGAATCGCATGGCGAATTTCAAACTTGCCTTTGTCCAGTTTGGCAGCATCGAACAGATAGTGAATTGGGTTGATCATTCCGATCATCAGTTCACCGCCGGGGCGTAAGACGCGAAAGCACTCTTCCCAGATGGGTTGCGTGTCCGGGCAAAAGCAAGTCGCACACGGACTGATGATCCGATCGAATTGATTCGCATGAAAGTGACTCAGATCACGCATGTCACCGGAAACGGTTTCCAGCGAAAGATTTTCCCGGTCCGCAATCTCCCGGTCTCGTTGCAATTGCATTTCGCTCAGATCGAAGACGGTCACGATGCCACCAGCCGCAGCCAGCAGGGGACCTTGCCGTGCCCCGCCACCTGCCAGGCAGAGAATTTCCTGGCCTGCAACGGATCCGAGCCAGTGATCGGGAAGTGGCTTGGTGGGGGTGAGCCGGATGCGAAGCATGCCTTGCCTGGCGTTGGCAATTTCTTCACCAGTCACGGCTCGATAAAACCGGTCACCAGCTTCAGCCATCCGGTCCCAGGCTTGGCGGTTAAAAGAAACCGCGGCATCTCTATTCGACATATGGCAGGCGCGAAATCGTTAAATGTTGAACGGCTGGAGGCCCGGAAAGGGGCAGCAAGTCAGCCTGAAATTGAATCAAATTACAGGTCCCAATGGCAACGCAACCGGAGCATGTGATTTATAATCGAGACTTCGCCGTTCGCGGCAAGCGTTATTAGTTCAATCGTCCTGCATTCGATCCAAAGGCACAAGATGACACGTTTTTACCTTCTACCAGCCTTCCTCTTGTCCGCATTGCTGACTTCCACTGCGGTAGCGCAATATGGCAACGTCGCGCCGCCACCAGAAGACTTGCAACCGGGGTTTGATTCGATCACGTCGGAACAGTGTGAGCAGTGGTTGAATGTACTGGCGGGGCCAGGTTTTGAAGGTCGAGGCACCGGGCAGGTGGGTTACGTGAAAGCGGCATCCTGGGTGGCCGGGAAACTGGCCGAATTTGGTCTTGAGCCGATTGGCGACAACGGAACTTACTTTCAAATGTTGCCAATGCAGCGACGTGCTGTCGTGTTGGAAGATTCCAGAATCGAAGGCCCGGACGGTTTGCAGATCCCCGCGGAAGGGAACCTGGGATTTGAGCGTTTTACCGATACCCAGGAAGTGCCCGCTGAAATCGTCTTCCTCAATTTTTCTGATCCCCAAGGCGACTTGAACAAAGCATTGGAGGCTACGGCCCAGGGCGAAGGGCCGGCGATGTCGCTTCGCGACAAAATTGTGATTTACCAGGCTGACGACAATGCCAGTTCATTGCCAGTCCAGTTGGCTCGTCAACGTCCCGCCGCTGCCATTCGGGTAATCGACGGTGTTCCAAAATCGATCTCGCAGTTGGTTCGAGGGGGCGGGCGTACCAGAAACACCAGTATTTCAGGAACGATAACTCGTGACGCTGCGGTTAAGCTGGTCACCGGTTTGGGCGGAAAAGCGAGCTGGGTGCAAGCCGATCCGGCGAAGAAGGTTAATGTTTATCGACCCAATTCAACCGTTACCTTGCGGTTGCGATTCCGACAACAGCCAGCTGCCGTTCCGAACGTGGTCGCCTGGTTGGAGGGTTCGGATCCAAAGTTGCGAAATGAATACGTCGTCATCGGGGCTCACCTGGATCACCTCGGGATTCGTGGAGGCATGCCGTTTCCCGGTGCCGATGACAATGGTTCGGGATCGACTGCGGTGCTAAACATTGCCAAGGCGATGAGCGTTAATTCGGTCAAGCCAAAACGCAGTGTACTGTTCATCTGGTTTGCCGCCGAAGAAATTGGTTTGGTCGGTTCCAAGCACTACAGCGAAAATCCTACCGTACCTCAAAAGGACATGATTTGCATGTTCAATATCGATATGGTGGGGCGCAACGAAGAAACGCCAAATGAAACATCAGCAGAAAACGAGGGTTCGATTCACCTGGTGGGAAGCAAGAAAGGCAACACGGACCTCCATGATCTGGTCGAGGCTGCCAACAAGCACGTTGGGTTTCGGTTTGAGTACGATGAAGAAGACAACGTCTTCGGCCGCTCGGACCAATACAACTTTTACAGCAAAGGTGTGCCGGTTGCATTCCTGTTTGGCGGCTTTCATCCGGACTATCATCGTCCCAGCGATCAACCAGCTAAGATCAACTTCGATAAAATCAAGTCGGCGGCGAGACTGTACTATCTGGCGATCTACAATGCCGCTGAGCATGGCCCGTTTGAAATGGAACGGACCAACGGTCGAAGTGGCCGGTAGGCAATTTTAAGACCTAAGCCAATCCGGTCAGGCGAACCTTACTGGCCGGCTTGCGTCAGGCTGCGAAGCGAGCAACGTGAACAAGAGATTCCAGCCGGAATCTCTTTTTTTTTTTGCGGGGGGAGGCGGGGAGTAGATCGAGGTTTGCGATCGCAGCGAATGGTCCGACAACTGGCCCAGTGAACTGTTGGAAACCGCAAAGGTACGCAATCGCAAAGATTGTTGAAACAACAAAAACGACAAGTGATCGAATTCAAATAACTACATTGCGTTCGAGTCAGGAAAATTGGGGAATAATTTGCGCTCGGTTTGAAGCTGTTCTCGCCTGATTGGTTGAAGGCGGTCGTATTGCGGAACCCGGTTGCTTCACTGATGCAGGCGGTGGGCGTAGGAACGAGGAGACAGAGAATGTATAGCAAAGCTTGGAACTTGACTTACCGAGATGTACAGGCGTTGTGCCGATTAGCCTATACCGGACGAATCAACCACGAAAAAGTCAGCTGTTATCTGTCGGCTGAAAATCATGCCTGGCAGATTCGAACCGTTCAGGAAGATTCCAAGTCCGGATTCCGCGCAATTGCCGCGACAGGAAGCGATGTCAACGGCCGGGGCGTCAAGGTGTTGGCATTTGCTGGTAGCAGCGATGTGATGGTGTCCTTGACGGATTGGGGAATGCAAGGCAATCTAGGCAATTTTGCCAAAGGCGCTGCGTGCACGACGCAATACAAGCAGGCAGCAGCATTCGCTCAGTCCAACCCCGCCGACTATTTCGTGGGCCATTCACTGGGGGGAGGCTTGGCACTGTTTTGTTGTCTGAACTTCGGAGTCCGAACCGCGACGATCAATCCATCGCCCATTTTCGATGAATACTTTGGGACCCAATACGCCGAGAGGCGAAATACGGAATTGGCAATCAACTATTGCACTCCGTCGGACATGCTGCGACTGGGCCGGGGACTGGCTAAAAACGGAGTCAATGTGAACGTTCCCTTGATCAACCGCAAAGTCCATCTCTCCCCGTCACTAGGAGCCACGCCAGGAATTCAGGTAGAAGTCGGATCGGTTGGAGAGGGCGGGGTGCAGCAACATGTGATGGACTATCTGGTCGGATTTACCGAACCTCGATTTCATGTTTTTGATTAGCCACACACGTCGAAATCGTAGTTAGTAGTGTCAACTTGAGACAACGTTGCCAGTGCCAGCGGAGTTCCATGGAGCAACCTGGCTAGTTCGTGCGACTTCTCCAGTCGAGGCCGATATCGAAATTGGTTGCCGAATGAGTTAAGGCTCCGATGCTGATCCGATCGATTCCGGTCTCGGCAATCCCTTGTACGGTGTCCAGGTTCACTCCTCCAGATGCTTCCAGCAAAACGGTTGAACCAGCGGCTGCTCGCATGTTCACCGCTTGCCGAAGCTGTTCATTGGTCATGTTGTCCAGGAGGACGACATCGGCAGACGTGGACAAAGCCTGCTGAAACTGTTCCAGCGAATCAACTTCCAGGTAGATGCGTGTGTCTTCGCCGTCGGGAAGCTGGTTGGCATGTTGTTGAATCCAATACCGAGATTGTATCACTGCCTGGGAGATGATCTCGGCTTCGGAATCGACTTGCGTTTTGAAGAATGCCAGGTGATTGTCTTTGATCATCACAGCATCGTACAGTCCCATCCGGTGATTGGTTCCTCCTCCGCAGGCGACGGCGTACTTTTCCAATCGACGCCAACCGGGAGTCGTTTTGCGAGTGTCCAAAATCTTTGCCGATGTCCCAGCAACTCTGGACGAAAACTCTTTCGCCAGGCTGGCAATTCCTGACAGTCGGCACATGAAGTTCAGGCAAGTTCGTTCCAGTGTCAAAATTTCATGGGCGGAACCTTTGATGATCGCGATCGTTTGGCCAGGTTCGACCGGTTGGCCGTCTTTGATCAGCACGTCGAGAGTCACATTGGTAGCGTGGTTGGCAATGGCCAGTTTGGCAACGGCGATGCCTGCCACGACGCCTCGTTCCCGGCTGACGAATCCAGCTTCGGCGCTGGCTTCATGCGGCACCAACGCGTCAGTCGTGCAATCGATACCGACTCCGATATCTGCCGATCCGACATCTTCGGTGAGCGACAAAGTAATCAGTTGAGCCGCATCGTTGGCCGTTGAGTCGTCGAACGCAATCGCGGGCAATGGTTGATTCAGAAACGAATGAATCGCATCCCGAATCCGGTCTCGAACCTGGCGAAACGACTGAGCGATCTGTTCCGACGTACCGGTTGCGTCTGCCGGGTCATTAAAAGGCCAGTGCAGCATTTTCGCGGCCGGAAATGTTGGGCAGTTGTTTTGCGCGTTGTCACACACCGTTACGACCAGGTCAAAATTCTGGTCATGAAATTCGTCCAGGTGTTTGGAACGTAGTCTGTCGGTCGGCAAATTGATTTCCTGCAGCGCGGCAATGGCCTGGGGGTGGACGAAACCAGTGGGGGCGGAGCCCGCCGACTCGACTTGCCAGGAATCGGGAGCCAGATTCTTCCAAATTACTTCAGCCATTTGCGAGCGGCAGGAATTGCCGGTGCAGAGGATCAAAACACGTTTGGGGTGGGCGGTGGTCATGATGACTGGGAGACGATGGGTTCGTTTAAGGTGTTGGGGTACGCCGCTATCGACTTACAGGGAGCAAGATTGGGTGGTTGTTGGCGGTAGGAGTTGGCAGGAACAAACAGGGCAATCGTTGCCGAAGCCCAGGATGCCAAACCGGCACCTTTCAGGTAAACATTTTGAGACCGCAATTATCTTGAAAATTGTCACCACGTGAATGGAAGGTCTGTAAAAACATCAGCCGCGGTGTTACGATTTGGCTCCAAGACTGAGCGTTGGTGGTCACGCCCTTAGGTTGTGTTTTCGCCAGTTGAGGTGCCAGATTCGCCCATTGTCGCTGGCTGCGTTGTGAGTTTTTCAAACCGGAGTTGTCACACAGATGAGTAAAGCCAAACTCGAGTACATTTGGTTGGATGGCTACAAGCCTACCCAGAGTCTTCGTAGCAAAACAAAGATCGTCAGCGATTTTAGCGGCAATCTGGAAGATTGTCCGCAATGGTCATTCGATGGAAGTTCGACTCAGCAAGCCGAAGGTGGATCTTCCGATTGCCTGTTGCAGCCAGTAGCGATTTTCCCCGATCCAGGTCGCATCGAAGGTTACCTGGTGATGTGCGAAGTATTGAACGCCGATGGTTCGCCTCACGAGTCAAATGGTCGCGCCACGATTGACGACGACGACAATGATTTCTGGTTCGGGTTCGAACAAGAATACTTTTTGTGGGACGTGGAAACCAACCGTCCACCAGGATTTCCGATCGGTGGTTACCCGCAGCCTCAGGGACCTTACTACTGCTCCGTTGGTGCCAAGAACGCGCATTGTCGCGACATGATTGAAGAGCACTTGGATATGTGCCTCGCAGCCGGTATCAACGTCGAAGGTATTAACGCTGAAGTCGCTGCTGGACAATGGGAATTTCAGGTGTTTGCCAAAGGTGCCAAGCAAGCCGGTGACCAGGTTTGGGTCGCTCGCTACCTGTTGGAACGTTGTGGCGAAAACTACGGGTTGGCCGTCGAGTATCATCCCAAGCCTTTGGGAGATACCGACTGGAATGGTTCCGGTATGCACGCCAATTTCTCCAACTCGCTGTTGCGAGAATGCGGTGACAAAGCAGTTTATGAAGAGGTTTGCAAATCGTTCGCTCCGCGAGTCAAAGAGCATATCGCCGTTTACGGTGCCGACAACGATCAACGTCTGACTGGCAAGCACGAGACACAGCGAATTGATCAATTCAGCTTTGGGGTTTCCGATCGTGGTGCTTCGATTCGAATTCCAGTCGCCACGGTCACCAACGGCTGGAAGGGCTGGTTGGAAGATCGCCGTCCCGCATCCAATGCCGATCCTTATAAAGTTGCCGCCGAAATCGTTCGCACGGTCAAAGGCGTTGATGTCGACGCCGCTGTTTGAGGCTTGAGATTTGATATTTGAGATTTGCTGACTCTACCGGAATGTATGTATTTCGAAATCAGAGGTAAGGTTGCATTGGATT